>CAZSSU010000001.1:0-9126 GCA_964609415.1 uncultured Christensenella sp.
TTTTGCCCACATACTACGGATTTTCCGTTCTGCCTGTCCAGTACAAAGTGAGGATGGGATATCAATGGCGGGAAAGTATCAAAATACTGGCAAGATGAAGCCCTATCTGGCGCTGTCCCTGACTGATGAAACCTATGCGCTGTTAGCTAGTGGCACGGTGCCAGAAGATGTTGAGAGCTGTTGGTTTTATTTCTTTGTGTCATTGCTGAACCAACTGTATTGGGTGATTGGGAGTGTGATTGGAAGCCTCATCGGAAGCGCGTTGCCATTTGATTTAGTGGGCATTGATTTTGCGATGACAGCGCTTTTTGTGGTGATATTTGCGGAACATTGGCAGAAGAAAACTGCGCGTATCCCTGCGTTGGTGGGACTATTTAGTGCGGTAATCTGCTTGTTATTGTTCGGCCCCATGGGTTTTACAGTCCCGGCAATGGTGCTTATGTGCGGAATCCTGTTTTCTTTGCGCGGGAAGCTATCCTATGACACTAAAGGAGGATTGTGATGTATCATCTATCAATCATCCTGGTGGTGGCGTTTATCACGGCGGCATTAAGGCTGGTGCCGGTGATGTTTTTTGCCCGTGAGAGCCGCCGCATCCCCCAATGCCTGTTATACCTCAGCCGAGTGCTACCCAGTGCTATCATCAGCCTGCTGGTGGTTTATAGTCTAAAATCCATCCATCTTGGAAAGGCCCCATATGGCCTACCGGAGATGGCGGGTGTTTTATGCGCTGTTGTGCTTCATCAGTGGAAAAGAAACACACTGTTAAGCGTTTTTGGCGCAACCGCCTGTTATATGGTGCTAATCAGACTTTTATAAAGCCAGCATTTCCGCTTGTACTTCATCCTCTGAGGCGCGCATCGCGGTCAGGGTTTTATCGAGCAGTATATCCAGTTCCCAGCCTAGCATCTCTGCGCCCTGGCGGATGGTGTCACGTGAGCATCCGGCGGCAAAGGATTTATCCTTAAATTTCTTTTTGAGGGATTTGAGTTCCATGTCTTTTACTGATTTTGAGGGGCGCATGAGGGCAGCTGCCCCAATCAATCCGGTGAGTTCATCCGCGGCAAACAGCACCTTTTCCATCAAATGCTCAGGCGCTGGGCTGGCAGGCATCAAGCCATAGCCATGAGAGCATACAGCGTGGATGAAACGATGATCAAAGCCTGCTTCTTTTAGAATTTCCGGGGCTTTAGCGCAGTGTTCTTCTGGAAACTGCTCAAAATCTATGTCATGGAGCAAACCAACGGTTGCCCAGAAATCAGCCTCGTCCTCAAAACCCAGATCATGAGCATACCAGCGCATCACCTTTTCCACGGTTATTGCGTGTTGAATATGGAAAGACTCCTCGTTGTACTTTTTAAGCAATTTGATGGCTTGTGTTCTATCCATGGCTTTTCCTGCCTTTCCTATGAATGCTTGAAAAATACCAGAGCAGACTGTGGAAGTCAATCGCCTGTCACGTCTCTTGACATTCAACGCAATCCACTTATCATATGCATGAGAATGTATGATTTGAAGAGGGCGGAATATGACAGAACGACAAGCGTTGGTTGAAATGGAAGGCATTGTGATGGTGGGCAACCGGGTAGGTGCTACCCTGGGTGTTCCAACAGCCAATATTGCCTATACACCAAGTGATGTAGCGCTGCCTGATGGTGTGTATGTGGCTGATATTGTATTGCTTGATCAAGATCACAAGGTTTATCAAGGTGTCTTAAACCAAGGGACCCATCCCACGGTACCCAAAGGGAAGCCGGCGGTAGAGATTCATCTGTTTGATTTTCAAGGTTTACTGTACGGGCAATGCGTGCGCATCCGGTATTGGCATTTCTTAAGGCCCGAAATTTATTATCCCAACAAAGAACTGCTGCGGGTCCAGATGCAGCAGGATATTTTGGATGCCAGGGAATGGTTTAAAAAGAATCCTGATTATCTAACGATGTGATGCTAGTTTGCCGCTCAAAGACGCGCTGCAGGCGCGTTTTTATATGATTATCACCAGAGGTGGATAAGACAATTCTTCCGGGCTCGCGGCTGGCATTAAGTAAACCGGCTTTGTCCAGCCTCTCTTGCATGGAGAAGGCTAACTGGGTGTAACCATCTAAAATTGGAACCTGATGGTTTAACACATGAGAAATGGTGTTTTTTATCAACGGATAATGGGTGCAGCCTAGAGCAATGGATCCAATTTGGCCGACATCAAGACGATGAAAGAACATATGGAGAAGAGTAGCTTGCATTTCAATATCTTCCGCCTCCACAGCCTCTGCCAAACCTGGGCAGGGGAGGGGGATCAATTGCCCGTGATAGGGTGCAGCCAGGATATGAAACCGGTCTGACTTTATGGTGGCGGGTGTTGCCATCACCAGTACCTTGCCTTCATTGGATAGCAGGTTTGCCTCTGCCAGCGGGGGCTCAATGCCGACTACCGGGAATGCATAGCGTTTTTGAAGCAGAGAGAGGGCGGCGGTTGAAGCGGTGTTGCAGGCTACCACCAAGGCTTTGATGCCTTGATCCGCCAGCATATCGCAGCCTTTAAGAGTCAGGGTGCGTATTTCTTTTGCGGGCTTTTCTCCATAGGGTAAATGAGCATGATCACCAAAATACACGCAGTTTTCATGCGGCATGATCCGACAAAACTCAGCCAATACACTAATCCCGCCTGATCCGCTGTCAAAAAAGCCGATGGGATAATCCTGCTTCATACTTCCCCTTTCTGAACATACTTAATATACGACAAAAACAGAGCAGGCATCAAGACCCTGGCTTTATTGTGACCAGGAACAGGCTGTGATACAATGAAAACATAGAAGATTAAGGAGGACAAATGGCAGCAGATTGGTTTACCGCTAATCGCAGAAAAATCATCCATATCCTATTGATTATTGGGTTTGTCTTGATGGTTTTTTTTGCCCGCACGGCACTTTGGTCAACCATTAAACCCTTTTTATATGCCCTTATTCTGGCCTATTTGTTTAATCCTTTAGTAAACTATGCTCAAAAAAAGGGTGTAAAGCGATGGGTGTTGTCATTATCCATTGTGCTTTTCATCTTGCTGTTGATGTTGATTTTTGCTTTTGTTTTATTGCCTTCAATTGTAAAAGACGCTATGGAACTCATCAAGCGCTTGCCCACGGTGATCGCAGGCCTCAGAGAAGACTTGATGGAGATGATTGAGAAAATCAACAGCGTCCTGTCGGGCACAACCTCCCTGGATGCCAAGAGCACGGTGGATGAGATCACCAATAAGGGTTACCGTATTCTCATGGATATGCTGACAGGCCTGGTATCTTCTCTTACCGGTTTATTGGATATTCTTTTAATACCCATCATCATGTTTTATATGCTCAAAGATAAAGAGTTCTTTATCAATGAAGTGCGTTTGATGGTTAAGCCTGCCCATTGGGTCAACCTTCAGGAAATGTGGAAAGACATCAATCAGGTGCTGGGCGGTTTTGTGCGCGGAAGGCTTATCATCACCACATTTGTGGGGATTTCAACAGGCGTTGGGGCGGCGGTGATTGGTATTCCCAATGCCATTACCATAGGCCTTCTGGCGGGTGTGTTTGATTTGATTCCCTATTTTGGCCCCTGGATTGGCGGAATTCTGCCTGTTGTGCTTGCGCTGATCAGCCCAACCCCAACAAAAGCCATTTGGATGGTGGTGTGGATTGTGGTGGTGCAGCAGTTGGAAGCAAACATCCTCTCTCCCAGAATACTTGCCAGTGGCGTGGGGATTCACCCCTTGCTGGTTATCTTCTCTGTCATGTTTTTCGGGGCTTTGTTTGGGGTGCTGGGGATGATTGTGGGCGTGCCGGTCATGGCTTCTGCGCTGGCTTTGATCCGCTATTTCTGGGCAAAGGCGAAAAAGAAGGAAAATAATGCGATTATCGATTCCGGGGTTTGACCTCGCCAAGATAGCAGACAGTGGACAATGCTTTCGTCTTCTGCCAGAAGGTGACAACAAGTGGGGACTCATTGCCCACGGCAAGCAGATAACTATCGAAAGCCTCGGACGGGATCTGTTTGACCTCTCTTGTTCCAAGGCCGAGATTGAGCGGCTCTGGAAGGATTATTTTGATTTAAATCGTGATTATGACGCAGTGACGGCCTTAATCAGGCCGGAAGATGCTTACCTCTACCAGGCAGCCATGCACGCTGATGGGCTTCGCATCCTGAAGCAAGAACCCTTTGAGACATTGATTTCATTTATTATCTCTCAGCGCAAGACCCTTGGCGCCATCAGGCACTGCGTAAAGCTTTTATGTGAAGCTTATGGTGAGCGCATCAGCGAAAACGCCTACGCATTTCCCACGCCCAAAGCCTTGGCTGAAGCGCCCCTTGAAGGGCTTCTGGCTTGCGCGCTGGGTTACAGAGCGAAGTATATCAAGCAGGCCTCCCAGATGGTTTCTGAAGGTCGTCCGGATTTGAGCACCTTATATAGCTTGCCGGACAAAGAGCTGATGGAAGCGCTGCTGCCATTGCCGGGGGTGGGAGTGAAGGTGGCCAGTTGCGTCATGCTGTTCGCCTACCATCGCATGGATGCCTTCCCGGTGGATGTGTGGATTGAACGGGTGCTGAATCGCGAATTTCCTGATGGCTTTCCCTTTGAACGATTTCCCGGTGTGGCGGGCATCATTCAACAGTATTTGTTTTACTACGCCAGGGAACAGGGAAGGGGTCAACTTGTAAAATAATGAGGGCACAGGTATAATGCCATCACGCTTCGGCGTGAGTTTTTTGAGAGGATTTCTATGCACAAGCCAGATATTCATTCATTCCGTGGCAAACGGGTTCATATGGTGGGCATTGGCGGTTCCAGCATGTCTGGGCTGGCTGAGATGCTTTTGCGCGAGGGCTTCATTGTGTCAGGCACTGACAGGGATGAGGGCTATGCGCTCAGCCATCTGCGGGAATTGGGCATTGAAGCGAAAGCGGGCCATCATCCGCAGCTGGTTGATGGGGCAGCGCTGCTTGTTTATTCCGCCGCCGTGCCCCTGGAAGACCCTGAGCGCGTGCGTGCCAGTGAATTGGGTATTCCCCAGATGGAACGTGCGGTGTTGCTGGGAGAATTGATGGCAGGCTTTGACCGACAAATCTGTATAGCAGGCACTCATGGAAAAACCACGACCTCTGGCATGCTGGCACAAGTGCTCATGATGATGGGGGAAAACCCCACAGTCCATATCGGTGGCAACCTTGATGCCATTGGGGGCAGTGTCCGTGTGGGCAGCAAGGATTACTTTGTAGCCGAAGCGTGTGAGTTTAACCGCAGCTTTCTGAATATGCCAGTCACCATGGCGCTTCTTTTGAACATTGAGGAAGACCACCTGGACACCTATGGCGATATGGCCCATGTGGAAGAAGCCTATGGGCAGTTTTTGTCACAGTTGCCCATGGATGGGGAAATAATCGTCAATGGCGGCGATGAACGGGCTGTACGCGTAGCCCAGACCGCAAAGCGCCAGGTGATAACATTTGGCCTGGATGCGGGCAATCACTACCAGTTGAGCGACCTCACTTATGGCGATGATGGGAATGCCGCTTTTGCCTTGCTTTATCATGGCGTTCCGCTGTGCCAGGTTACTTTGGCTGTAAAGGGACAATACAATGCCCTGCATGCGACTGTCACTTTGGCGGCTGTGCACCAACTGGGCCTTGATGTGAAGAAAGCTGCTCATGCGCTTTCCAGCTTCCGCGGGGTTCATCGGCGGTTTGAGCATACCGGGGTGGTGCAGGAAATGGATATGTACCATGATTATGGCCACAACCCGGCTGAGATGCAGGTGGCGGTGGGCATGGCTGCCATGCAAAACAGGCGCGTTATCGCGGTGATGCAGCCGCATACCTTCAGCCGCGTCAAATCCCTTTTTGATGCATATCTGACCTGCACCAAGGAAGCCGAAATTACTTTGGTGACCGACATCTATGCCGCCCGGGAAAAAGACCCGGGTGACATTCACAGCACACAGTTGGTTGAAGGCATGCGGGATCATGGAATCACGGCTTATCTGACACCCGGGTTTGATGATGTGGAGGCGTGGCTGCTCACCCATGGCAAGCCGGGTGATTTGGTGATTACCATGGGATGTGGCAATATTAACCTGCTGAACATACAGATGCAGCAGCATGAAGATGACAAACGACAAGCGCAGGGCCGGAGGAACGATGGGAACGAATAAACTTAAAAAAATCCGCAATTTTTGTATTATTGCGCATATCGACCATGGGAAAAGCACCTTGGCGGATCGCATCCTGGAAAAAACCGGGGCTTTCAGCCAGCGGGAAATGACCTCTCAGGTGCTGGACTCCATGGAATTGGAACGGGAGAGGGGCATCACCATCAAGTCCAAGGCTGTCAACATGCAGTACAAAGCCAGAGATGGAGAAACCTACACCCTTAACCTCATCGATACCCCTGGACATGTGGACTTCACCTACGAGGTGAGCCGGGCTTTGGCAGCTTGTGAAGGCGCGCTGCTGGTGGTTGATGCCACCCAGGGGGTTGAAGCCCAGACGCTGGCCAATGTTTACTTGGCGCTTGAACATGACCTGGAGATTATTCCGGTCATCAATAAGATTGACCTTCCCAGTGCCCAACCGGACATCGCAAAAAAAGAGATTGAAGATCTGATTGGATTGTCGGCTGAGGATGCGCCGCTGGTATCGGCAAAAATGGGCACAGGCATTGAAGAGGTGCTGGAAGCCATTGTGGAGCACATTCCTCCCCCGGAGGGGGACGCGGATGCGCCGCTTCAAGCGCTGGTGTTTGATGCGATGTATGACAACTATCGCGGGGCTATTTGCTATGTAAGGGTGATGCAGGGCAGCCTCAAGCCTGGCATGCGCATGCGCATGATGCAGACGGGGGCAGAGTTTGATGTGGTGGAAGTGGGCAAGCTGAAGCCTGGCTTTGTGCCCGGTGACAAGATCAGTGCAGGAGAGGTGGGTTATGTCGCTGCCTCTATCAAAGAAATCAGGGACACTCGGGTAGGTGATACCATCACCGACGCCGAAAGGCCTGCAGCAGCCCCGCTGCCTGGCTATAAACAAGTGGTGTCCATGGTTTATTGCGGTATTTACCCGGCAGATGGTGCTGATTATGCCGCTCTCCGGGATGCCCTGGACAAACTTCGCATGAACGATGCAGCACTGACCTTTGAGCCTGAAACCTCAGCAGCATTGGGCTATGGTTTTCGGTGCGGGTTTCTGGGTCTGCTGCACATGGAAATCATCCAGGAACGCCTTGAACGGGAATTTGACCTGGGTTTAATCACCACCGTGCCCAATGTCATTTACGAGATTGAGAAAACAGATGGGGAAATGCTCCATATTGAGAACCCCTCAAATATGCCCCAACCCAACGATATTGCCCGGATGCTGGAGCCTTATGTGCTAGCCACCATCTTTACCCCGCAGGAATTTGTGGGCTCATTGATGGAACTATGCCTTGATAAGCGTGGCGTGTTTAAAGACATGCAGTATGAGGGTGACCGGGTGAAGCTCACCTATGACATGCCACTTAATGAAGTGATCTACGATTTCTTTGATCAGCTGAAAAGCCGAAGCAGAGGGTATGCCTCTTTGGATTATGAGCTGACTGGTTATCAGGAAAGCGAGTTGGTCAAGCTGGACTTTCTGCTCAACGGTGAAATCTGTGATGCTTTCACCATGATTGTTCATAAGGACAAGGCTTATGGCCGTGCCCGAAACATCGCGGAGAAGCTCAAGGATGTCATTCCGCGGCAGCAGTTTGAAATCCCGATTCAAGGGGCCATTGGCAGCAAGGTGATTGCCCGGGAAACCGTCAAAGCGGTTCGCAAGGATGTTCTGGCCAAGTGCTACGGTGGAGACATAACCCGCAAGAAGAAACTCCTTGAAAAACAGAAGGAAGGAAAGAAACGGATGCGCAAGTTTGGCAGCGTAGAGCTGCCCAGCGAAGCCTTTATCGCCGTTTTGAAAATGGGCGATGATTAAGCGGAAACTTGCTCAAACACATAAAGAGGTGCGCGGATGAAATGCCCAGCATGCGGGTATTGGAACCGCGCGTCTTACCCTCATTGCTTCCGCTGCGGGGAACCATTAAAGGCTATCGATCGCATGATAGCGACATTACCCGCTGAGGAACTGCAAAAGACAGCCCCACTGCCTGAGGATATGCCCACCCAGATCCGCTTTGACGAAGAAGGAAATGAGCGGGTGGCGGCTGACGTCAGGGATCGGCTGGCCGCTGAAATGCTCAGCCTCCATGAGCGTAAACGGCGAGGGGAACAAAAGCAAAAGGTGTTGCGCGAACGAGGTGCTGAGCGGGGGTTTGCGCCTACAGAAGGCAGGTTGACCTATTCCTCCCGGCGCAGCCGTTTGTTTTCCAGCCCGGAGGCTGCCAGGCGCCGAAAGGCAGCGCTGGAAGAGCCAGAAGCCAGCATTGATTATGATGGCTATACTGAAACGCCCACCTATCAGAGCATATCGGAGGATTTTTCTGCTTATGCCCAATCCATCGCAAAAGGGCGTCAATCCGGCGTCATCCCGCTTCCCAAAGGGGCACGAAAACGCGGGGGGGTCATTGCCCGCAGGCGCTTGATTCCCATTTTGGCACTGGTTCTTCTCTTAGCAGCCGGGGGGATTGCACTGTATCAGTTCGTGATCACTCCATGGATAGCTTCCCGGCAGGTTCAGCCTGAAGAGGAGCAGGTGATTATTTCCGCTTCCATATTGAATGACATGGCAGCGCATACCATTGAAATTCCCGCCCCGGAAGGAGCGCAGATCTATATTAAGGAACTGCGAAAATCATACATTTCCACCGGGGGATATGCCACAGTGCAGGTGGCTGATTATATTTGGTATGAGCTGGAAGACCGCCTGACAGAACCCACCCGGGATGTGACATTGACCCCATACATCAGAACCAGCTCCGGCGAGCAGAAACAGATGGATTTGGTGCATTATACCATTGATATTCCGCTGTCTCCCATCACGCTGATCAGCCCTGATGTGACCTATCTGGAAGTGAGCACGCCGATTTACAATATCCGCTTTCATGTGATGCAAAACAGCAAGGTGTTTATCAATGGTGAGGATTATTCCTCCTATGTGAACACCCAAAGCGGCTATATCAGTTAT
>CAZSSU010000001.1:9136-10352 GCA_964609415.1 uncultured Christensenella sp.
TTCAACCTATTGGCGACAACAAGATAAACATCGTGGTGCGCAGCCAGTATTACCGTGAAAATACGGTGGATATCGTCATTCATCGTGCGATTCAGGATATTCCGCTTGATCTGGCCAGCACCCTGGATGATGAAAGCTCCTCTCAAACCATGCGCATCAGCGCCACCACCCGTGCTGGAGCCAACGTGACGGTGCTCAGCCCCCATCGGAATCTGGACATTTCCCAGTTGGGCAGCACCGGCGCTTTCTCTTTTGAAGCCATCTTCAGCAAAATCGGCACCAACACGGTGGAGATTCGTGCTGATTTTCCAGATAAAAACCCCACTGTGGTAAAATATGACATCTATTATCTGCCACCGCCCGATATTTATACTAAAAAGGCCTGGGCGCTGGATGACTGGGGTTATCCAGACCTGCTGGCTAATATCAACACCCGGATTAGCAATACCCAGATTTATGTATTCACAGGTTCTGTAAAAGAGATTATTAGCAGTAAACCGCAATTGGTATTGCTGGACACCGCCGATGGCAAGGGCAGTTCCCGTATGGTGATGGTGGAAAACCAAACCAAAACCGAATGGGCTTTGGGCGAACGCTACCGCCTTTACGGGGATGCCTATGGCATGTACGGCAGCATCCCAAGGCTGATCGCCAGATACACCTATAAACCCACCAACTAACAAGGAGGCCACAGGATGTATTATGGTGCGGTGATTTTACAGATTCTGATGCTACTACTTCTTGTGATCATTGGCCTTGGCCTCAGACAAAAGCAAATTTTTACTGATCCTGTTATCAAGGGGGTCAACAGCTTGCTGTTGCAGGTGGCCTGGCCTGCCATGATTCTTATGAGCGCCCAGAAGGATTTAAGTCCGGATCAAATTCCCCAGGTGTTGATTATTCTGGCGATTGGCTTTGCTATTATGGTTATTACCTGCTTAGCCACTTTCTACCTGATGCGTGGTAGAATAGAGGCGGATAAGTTGGCGGTGTTCGCCGGTATCAGCGCGCTGCCAAATATCGGTTATGTTGGATTGCCGGTCATCAATGCCATGTATGGGAACACAGGCGTCATATATCTATCAGGTTATATCATTGCCTTAAACTTGGGCATGTGGACAGTATTTCACTGGCTCATACAGGAGAACAACCGGGCTTTCCTCCGCTCACTGATTAACCCTGGCATTGTGGCTTCTCTACTCAGCATTGTTTTAAT
>CAZSSU010000001.1:10452-44052 GCA_964609415.1 uncultured Christensenella sp.
AGCGCCTCCATCTCATTATTAGTATGCCTTGTCACCCTGCCGTTGGTGCTTTTTATCGCTGGGATATAGAAAATTGTGAAAATACTTGAAATCACAGGGGTATTGTGTTAATCTCATGAAGTTGATTTTACAGAGGGGGATGTTTTAATGTCCGCGATTCAAGTTATTATGACCATTCTGCTGATGCTCGCCTCATTGGTGATGATTGTTTCTGTGCTGATGCAAAAAGGGGATGCCGAGGGAATGAGTGCGCTCACCGGCGGCGGAGGCACCAACAGCTATTTCGGCAAGAACAAAAACAAGACAATGCAGGGGCGTTTGGCAACTGCCACCAAAGCAGCGTCCATCACTTTTGTGGTACTTTGCCTGGCGATGATTTTCATTAAATAAAATCATGCCAGAAACTGAAAGCTGACGCATGCCGCCAGCTTTTTCTTTTTTGCGGTATTGAACATGACCACGATTTTAAGACTGACTGACATTTCCAAAGCCTTTGGGACAGATGAAGTCCTGAAGGCTGTGAGTTTTACCCTAAACAGCCGGGACAGGCTGGGCCTGGTCGGCGTCAATGGCAGTGGGAAAACAACATTGCTAAAAGTTATCCTGGGCAACCTTCATGCAGATGAGGGTGATCTGGTGATGGCGAAGGGGCTTTCCATCGGACACCTGGCACAGGCCTATCAGCCAAAACTAGGGCGTACTGTGCTGGCTGAGGCTTCAGCGGTTCTTCAAGAAGTGTTTGCCATGGAAGAACGGCTGCGGAACCTTGAAAAAGAGATGGCCAGCCACGATGGTGATGACAGCCTTGAAGCATTATACCGCGAATATGCCAGGTTGACCGAACGCTTTGAGAAGGCCGGAGGCTACATGGCCCATTCCTGGGTGGAAGGGGTGCTGATTGGCCTGGGCCTTGGACGGGAGTACTTTAATCAACACGCTGACACCTTAAGTGGGGGAGAGCTCACCCGCTTGGGGCTGGCACGCCTGCTGCTGCAAAAGCCAGACCTCTTACTGCTTGATGAACCCACCAACCACCTGGACCTGGAAGCGCTGGAATGGCTGGAAAACTATTTGAAAGATTACTCTGGCGCCATGATTATTGTATCTCATGACCGCTATTTCCTCGACGCGGTATGTACTGATATCGCAGAACTGCTTTTTGGCGTAACGGAGGTTTATCCAGGTAACTATACCCGTTACCTGGCTCAGCGGGAAGAACGTATGGCTGCCCGGATCAAAGCCTATGGCATACAACAGAAAGAAATTGCCAGGCAAAAAGCCATTATCACCCGGTTTAAGCAATTCAACCGTGAGAAGTCCATTCGCGCCGCTGAAAGCCGCGAGAAGGCACTGGCACGCATGGAGCTATTGGAGCGGCCGGACGAGGAAAGGTCAATTGCCTTCCGTTTTAAGGCGAAGCGCAGGCTGGGTGAAAATGCTTTGATGGTGGAAGATCTCAGCAAACGATATGGTGATAAGACAATTTTTCAGGACATTAGCTTTGAGCTGAAGTCTGGTGACCGCGCAGCATTAATTGGCCCAAATGGCATTGGTAAAACAACGCTTCTGAAAAGCATTCTCGGCATGATTGAAACAAACACAGGAGAGGTGCGATTTGGCGCTCAGGCGGATATTGGTTATTATGATCAGCGCCAGCAAAATTTAAACCCGGACAATGATATTCTATCTGAAGTATGGGATGATTTTCCCAAACTAACGCAGAGTCAGGTTCGTGGTGCTTTGGCCTTGTTTCAATTTATTGGTGAGGATGTGTTTGTGCCGGTTCAGCTGCTGTCAGGCGGGGAAAAGGGCAGGGTCGCACTTACCAAGCTGATGCTAAGGCAGGACAATCTGTTGTTTTTGGACGAACCCACCAACCATCTGGATGCTGCCAGCAGGGAAGTGTTGGAAGAGGCATTGGATGGGTTTGACGGCACCATCCTGGCTGTGTCCCATGACCGCTTTTTCATCAACCGATTTGCCAACAAGATTATTTACATGAGCCAGGAAGGCATTGAGGTTTTTGAGGGTAATTATGAAGCTTATCTGGCTTCCAGGAATCCGGAGGAGGGGGCTGATGCTGCAGGTGATCCGCCTACAAGAACAGCCCTGGTTAAAAGCCGGAAGTTGGCCAGACAGGAAGCGATGGAACTAAAGACCCATGAAATGGCAGTTCAAACGGCCATGGACACGATCAAGCGTCTGGAAGCTGAGCTGGAAGCGGCGATATCCCTTCAAATGCTTCCAGAAGTATATACAAATCCGGATAAGGCATCAAACCAGGCAAGAGAGTGCAGAAATCTTCAGGATCAACTGACACAAGCCTACCATCAGTGGGAGGAAGCCGAAGAACAACTGGAAGCATTTGTACTGGCTAAACAGAACAATAAATAAACACCACAACATCTTTGTATGTGAAATGTGGGGGCGTTTTTGCCGGAAAAATCATAAATGTGGATTATTTATACATTGACAGGCCGACATATGATGACTATAATGAGAGTATCACGATGAAAGGAAAGTAAATCATGCGCAAACAGATGATGATGCGAATGTCTATGATGTGCGAGATTTATTTCCCGCGCTTTCTGCATTGCGCATCGTGAGGGCAATCTAAGTAGCCTACACCCGCTTGCATGAGTGCGAAGCGGGTTTTTTCTGTCAAGATGGAGGTAAGTGTGGATTCTGCTCCCCTGATTCAGATTATTGAGTTATCTAAGGTCTTTAGCGATGCTGATAACCATGTGGTGGCGCTAAATGACATCACACTGACTGTGTATGAAAAAGAAATCTACGGTATTGTGGGTATGTCTGGTGCGGGGAAATCGACGCTTATCCGCTGCATCAACCGCCTGGACACGCCAAATGGGGGACAGGTGCTGTATCGCGGCCAGGACATTCTGAAAATGAACCGCAGGGATCTGCTTCAAACCCGGCGTAAAATGGGCATGATTTTCCAGCAATTTAACCTTCTCATGCAGCGCACCGTAGGCCAGAATGTTCGTTATCCCCTTGAAATCGCAGGCGTGCCTCATAGCAAGGCAAATGAGCGCGTAAAGGAATTGCTTGATATTGTTGGGTTGCAAGACAAAATAGACGCTTATCCGGCCCAGCTCTCCGGTGGTCAGCGCCAGCGGGTGGCCATTGCCAGGGCACTTGCCAGCAACCCTGAGGTGTTGCTATGCGATGAGGCCACAAGCGCCCTTGACCCTATGACCACGCAATCCATTTTGACCTTGCTGCAGGATATCAATCGGCGGCTTGGCATTACCATCGTGTTGATTACCCATGAAATGGCGGTTATCAGACAGATTTGTGACCGGGTGGCGATACTTGATGGCGGTGAGGTTGTGGAAGAGGGGACTGTGGATGAGGTCTTTGTGCATACAAAGTCAGAAGCGGGCAAACGCCTTTTTGGCGTGCTCCCTGAAGAGGCGAAGGATGACACGGGAATCCCGGCGCTGCGCATCATTTTTGATGGCGCTGCGGCAGAAAAACCAATCATGTCACGCCTTTCCCTTGAAACCAATGTGGCTGTCAACATTCTTTCTGCCAACATGAATCACCTGGGCGGGAAGATGTATGGTCAGATGCTCATTGAAATCCCGGAGGATGAGCATGATAAAAATGCTGTTGTCCGCTACCTGACAGAACAGGGGCTGACGGTTAGGGAGGTGAATACCTGATGAGCTGGGAACAATTGGCGCCAGTGCTGCTGCAAGGGCTGTGGGAAACGCTGTACATGACCATCCCGTCCACATTGATTGCCTATCTCATTGGCATGCCTTTGGGCATACTGCTGGTGGTGACCGCATCCGGAGGAATCAGGCCTATGCCACGGTTTAATGCTGTGCTGGGGATTGCAATCAATTTTCTGAGGTCTGTACCCTTTATCATCCTCCTGGCCATGCTATTTCCAGTTACCAGGGCAGTGATGGGGCGGGCAATTGGCACCCAGGCCATCATTTTCCCAATGACAGTCAGCGCCTTTCCCTATGTCGCTCGGATGGTCGAAAACTCCCTGGTGGAAGTGGACCGCGGTGTCATTGAGGCAGCCCAGTCCATGGGATCTACTGACTGGCAGTTGATCAGGAAGGTGTTGTTGCCGGAAGCGTTTCCCTCACTCCTGTCTGGCGCTGCAATCTGCATGGTGACCATCCTTGGCTACACTGCCATGGCCAGCACAGCAGGCGGCGGGGGGCTTGGCGCACTGGCCATCACGAAGGGGCTAAATATGCGCAATTTCACCTTGATGTACGCTGCCAGCCTTCTTCTTGTTGCCTTGGTTCAAATCATGACTTTTTTTGGAAACCGTATCAGCCGTCAATCCGATCATCGGAAGAAATAACCCATATTTGAAAGGAGAACCCCATGAAAAAGTTTGTTGCTCTGGTATTGGCCCTGGTTTTGTCCCTGGGTGTAGTGTCCACCCTTGCTGAACTGACCCCTGTCCGCGTGGCTGCTTCAGCCAACCCCCATGAGATCCTGTTGAACTTCGTCAAAGAAGACCTGGAAAAAGAAGGCTTTGACCTTCAGGTGACCTGGGTGGATGGCTATGTGCTGCAGAACCCTGCCACCTCTGCTGGTGAATATGAAGCAAACTTCTTCCAGCATCGCCCCTATCTGAATGCATATAACGCCTCTGTTGGCGCTGATGAGCAGCTGGTCGCCGTGATTCCTGTGCATTATGAGCCCTTTGGCATCTATCCAGGCACGAAGAATGACCTGAGCTTGTTGGAAGATGGCGACAGCATTGCAGTGCCCAACGACCCCTCCAACGAAACCCGCGCCCTGCTCCTGCTCCAGGAGGCTGGTCTTATCACCCTGCCTGAAGGCGCCAATGTGGACAGCGGGCTTACCAAACTTGATGTGATTGTGAAAGATAAGAAGATCGAGATTATTGAAGTGGATGCTGAGCGTTTGCCTGCTGTGCTGGCCGATGTTGCGTTTGCTGTTATCAATGGCAACTATGCCATCCCTGCTGGACTGTACCCCACCAGGGACGCCATTTACCTGGAGAGCAGTGAAGGCGAAGCGGCCAGGCTTTACACCAACTATGTTGTGGTGAAGGCTGGCAACGAAGAAGCGCCATTTGTAAAGGCGCTGGAGAAAGCCCTGCATTCTGATAAAGTGAAGCAGTACCTCCTGGAAAATGAGGATTTTAAAGGGGGCGTGGTGCCGAACTTTGAGGGTGACAAGGAAGAAGTTGTGGTTTCCCCGTGAATGTGTAGCAAGCCTCGTGTTTGGCTGAGCAGGGAGGGTTTTCCTATGGAAAGCCCTCCCACATTTTGTGGGCAGTTTATTTGACACCAGCCGTGATATCGGCATATAATCCTGATATGGCGCGGATGGGAAGAATCGGGGGGATGCGCTCAGAGAAGGAAGCCTTGGCTGCGAGCTTCCCGTGCTGATACCCTGAAGGACAACCCGGAGCCAACCCGATATCAGGGCGTATGCCGCGTTAAGGCAGTTGAGTGGCGCGTTAAATCGCGCAAGCAGGGTGGCAACGCGAAGGAATTCGTCCCGCATAAAGGCAGGGGCGCTTTTTATTAGGAGGGATTATGGCCATACAAAGCCCAAAGGGCACCAAGGACATGCTGCCCCAGGACAGTGCTACATGGCAGTGGATTGAGCAGACCATGCGGGAAGAAGCGGCACTGGCAGGGTATCTGGAAGTGCGTACACCTGTGTTTGAATACACAGAGCTATTTGAACGCGGGGTGGGAGACACCACCGACATTGTTCAAAAGGAGATGTACACATTTCAGGATAAGGGTGAGCGCTCCCTGACATTAAAACCTGAGGGCACTGCGGGGACGGTGCGTGCCTTTGTGGAAGGAAAACTATACGCTGGTGCGCTGCCTGTGAAAATGTATTATCTGAACAATCCCATTTTCCGCTATGAGAATCCCCAGTCAGGGCGCTTAAGGGAACACCATCAATTTGGCATGGAATGCTTTGGGGCGAAAGAACCAACAGCAGATGCAGAGCTCATTGTGACCATCCTCCATATTCTGGAGCGCTTGGGGCTTAAGGACCTGGGGGTTAATATCAACTCCATCGGCTGCCCGGCCTGTCGTCCCAACTATCACAAAGCGCTTAAGGATTTTTTGCGGGAACGATATGACAAGCTTTGCCCTATTTGTCAGGGACGCTTTGAAAAAAATCCATTGCGTGTGCTCGATTGTAAAGAGGCGCAGTGTGCTGTTTTAACCCAGGATGCCCCGAGCATTCTGAACTATCTTTGTGATGAATGCTCTGATCACTTCGCCTCTCTTCAGGCCTTATTGACAGCACAGCAAGTGGCTTTCAAGGTGAACCCACGCATTGTCAGAGGCCTTGATTATTACACAAAAACAGTGTTTGAAATCACCATGCGCACTGCCCGGGGAGATTTGGCGCTGTGTGGCGGCGGTCGATACGACGGGCTTGTTCAGGAGATTGGAGGCCCCGCTATGCCCGGGGTGGGATTTGGCATAGGCACTGAGCGCATCATCATGGAGCTGGTGAGCCAGAATGTGCCCCTACCCCAGGCGACGCCCAGTGATGTGTTTGTAGCCCATCTGGGTGCTGAAGCGCTGGTGCCGGCGTTTACGCTGGCGCAGGGGCTGCGCAGAAACAATGTGAAGGCTGACAGCGACCATAACATGCGAAGCCTGAAAGCTCAGCTTCGTTTTTCGGATAAACTGGGCGTACGCTTTCTTATCATTGTGGGCGGCGATGAGCTTAGCCGTGGCAATGTGAAGGTGAAGGACATGCGTGAAGGTTCGGAGGTTGAGGTCGGTCTGGATCAGGTTGTGGCATACATCAATCAGCAATTGAGTGAAAACAAGGGGGAACAGAGTCATGGCTGAGTTTTTGCAGGGATGGAAGCGTACCAAGCGCTGCGCTGAGGTAAGTGAACAGGATGTGGGTAAAGAGTTAACGCTCATGGGTTGGGTGCAACGCGCCCGGGACATGGGGGGAATTGTCTTTGTATGGCTGAGGGACAGGTCTGGCATCATCCAGGTGGTGTTTGATGCAAAAAGTCTGAACAGTGAAACCTACAAAATTGGCGCATCACTCCGCGGTGAATTTGTCCTGGCGGTGCGCGGTGAGGTAGCCTTACGCGCTCAGGACGCAGTCAATGAAAATATGCTTACCGGCAAAATTGAGCTGATGGTCAAAGAAGCGAAAATCTTGAACGAAGCTCAGACCCCACCCATCTATATAGAAGACGGGAAAAATGAGAATGAAGCAGTGCGTCTAAAATATCGTTATTTGGATCTTCGCCGCCCCAGCATGCAGCAGATGCTAATGCTGCGTTCGAAAACCGTCAATGCCATCAGACACCACATGGCTGAGGAGGGCTTTGTGGAGGTGGAAACCCCTATCCTCACAAAATCCACCCCTGAAGGCGCCAGAGACTTCTTGGTGCCTAGCCGCCTACATCCGGGAACTTTCTATGCACTGCCCCAAAGCCCGCAGATTTACAAGCAACTGCTGATGGTGGGTGGGCTAGACCGTTATTTCCAGATTGCCCGCTGCTTCCGGGATGAGGACAGCAGGGCTGATCGCCAGCCTGAGTTTTCACAGCTTGACCTGGAAATGTCTTTTGTGGAACCGGAGGATGTGCAAACAGTAGTGGAAGGCGCATTCGCAGAGGTTTTTAAAGAAATTAAGGGCATTGATATCAAGCTGCCTCTTCCGCGGATGACATGGCATGATGCTATGGAAACATATGGCAGCGACAAACCCGATACCCGCTTTGGCCTTGAAATCAACACGGTGAATGAGTGGGCCAGTGACTGTGATTTCTCAGTTTTTGAAAACGCGGTGGCAAGCGGGCAGATCGTTTGCGGCATAACTGCGCCTGGTGCCAGCAAGTTATCCCGTAAAGAGATGGATGCACTGGGTGAATACGCCAAGGGCTATCATGTGAAGGGCTTGGCATGGATTGCCAGGCAGGAAGATGGCAGCCTGCGTTCAAGCTTTGCCAAGTTTATCGGAGAAGAGAAACTTGAACAGCTTTATCAACTGATGAACCTGAACCCGGGTGATGCTGCATTCTTTATTGCCGATAGCAGGCTGGTGGCACTCAATGCGATGGGACAAGTACGCGTTAAATTGGGCCAGCAGCTTAATCTGATTGATCACAACCGCTATGATCTCCTGTGGATTACTGAATTCCCCCTTCTTGAATGGAAGGAAGAAGAAAAACGCTATGTAGCTGCCCATCATCCCTTCACCATGCCCATGGAGGAGGACCATCAGTATCTGGAAACGGATCCAGGCCGCGTGCGTGCCAAAGCCTATGACTTGGTTTTAAACGGTATTGAAATGGGATCGGGCTCCATCCGTATCCACGCCAGCGACTTGCAGGAAAAAATGTTTGCTCTTTTGGGCTTCACTCATGAAGAAGCATGGGCGCGATTTGGCTTCCTTCTTGAAGCATTTAAGTATGGCACCCCGCCCCATGGTGGATTTGCTTTTGGTATTGACCGGCTGATCATGAAATTGACCCACACTGAAAGCCTGCGGGATGTTCTTGCCTTCCCCAAAGTACAGAACGCATCTTGCTTGATGATGGAGACGCCAGGCCCGGTTTCTGATGATCAGTTGGAGCTGTTGCACATCAGCATGAAGGCGGATACATGATTGTAAACTCTAACAATCTCTGATATACTGGCTTTGATTCCTCAAGGAGGTATTTGATATGCCAAAAAAGAACGACAATTTGCCGGTGAACGCGGAAACACAGATTGCTGACGGCGGCACCATCACCTATGCCAACGAAGTCATTGCCATCATCTCCGGCATTGCTGCTGGTGAAGTGGAAGGCATTGCTGGCATGGTAACTGCCGGTGGCCTGGGAGAAATAATCAGCAAAAACCGCAACATCACCCGAGGCGTTAAAGTGGAAGTGGGCACAGAAGAAGTCAGCGTGGATTTGTATACCATTGTTGAATATGGTCAGCCCATCCAGAAAGTGGCCACTGAAGTTCAGGAAAATGTCCGTAAATCCATTGAGTCCATGACCGGGCTCCATGTGGTGCGGGTGGATGTCCATGTTCAAGGCGTCAGCTTTGAAAAGGACAAGCAAGAGCTTCAAACCCGCCTGGAAGCTGCCAACATCCCGGCTCTTGACAGCCCGGAAAGCGAAAAAAAGGCTAAGAAAGATAAGAAGCAGGATAAAACTCAGCCTAAAGAGCCCGCTGAAACGGATGAAAAACCCGCTGAATCCTCAGATGATTCTTCCCCAATGTCTGATGTCCCTGCGGAAGAGCCGGTTGATGAAGTGCCTGAAATGAAGCAGCCCCCTGTCAAACGGCGCAAGGCCTGATGCGTACACCGGCATGATGAAGCTTAAGGTTTGGCACCGCATTGCCTTGTTTATTGGCGCGCTCTTATGCCTGGCAGTAGGCGTGGTGCTGATTATTGCGGGTGTACAGTTTAATGAAATCCCCATCCGGGCTGGCGGGGAGGGCTTCTTTACGCTTAACCGCCTGTTGATTCTACTGATGGGGCTTATCACCCTTGTGTTTGGCGCTTTTACCCTGACGCTGCCTGGCAAGATGAAAGCATCACGTCACAGTTTTGTGCTTCAGAAAACAGCCTCCGGCGAAATGCGTATCAGCGTTCAGGCAATTGAGAGCATTGTGCACAAATCCATCGCTGAGTATAAGGAAATCAAACAAAAAGAGCTTTCAATTCAACCGGTAAGGGATGGTGTGGTTATCAGCCTCAAAGCTGACTTGGCTGATAATGTGAATATTCCCTTAGCAGTGGAGGCGATGCAAAAACACATCGCCAAGCAGGTGCGTGCTGCTACAGGCATTGAGGTGAAAGAAGTGCGCATCTTGGTTGAAAGCGCTGATACCATTGTGAGTGATTCGCCCTATATGGTTAAACGGGAGGAGTTGACCTTCACACCCAAGGCTCCGACAGATAAGCAAGTAAATACAGAACCGGAAAAAGAGGAGACAAAACATGCGTGAGGCTGAAGAAAAACTCAAAACCTTAATAAAACCTGGCACCACCGGAGGCAAAGTGTTTTACGGAGCTGTGTTTTTTATCATCGGCCTGATGCTTGTTAATTATGGCTTTTGGAAAACATTGCTGGTGGTGATCCTGACAGCGCTTGGCGTTGTCATAGGCTCAGCTGAAACACTGGGAAAGGCTATTGGCAAGGTGATTGACAGCATTGTGCCACCAAAAAATCAGAAGGTAGTATACACTTCTGAGGACATGGATAGAGTAAAGAAAGCCACTCAGGCCAGAAAAGACGCAAAGGTGGAGACCGAAGTCTCTTCTGCTGAACAAGTTCCTGAACAGGAAGAGCAAACCTGATATGGCAAGACACGCAGCGCGCAGAATTGCAATGCAGATGACATACGCACGCCTTTTAGGCGGCGAGGACTGTGAAAGCGTCTTAGCTGATGAAGCGGATTTCCTCAATATTGGAGAGGATGCTGATTATTTGGCCAAGGCTGTTCATGATGTGGCAGAAAATCAACAGGCATATGACAGCACCATCACCCGCCTAAGTCCAAAACGAGCGCTTGAGCGCATTCCGCTGATTGACCGGGCAATTTTGTACCTGGCTATGCATGAATTAGACAGCACAGATGCCTCTGACGAGGTTATAGTGAATGAAGCAGTGGAAATTGCCAAACGTTTTGGTGATGAAGCAGATAGCCGCTTTATCAATGGTGTTTTGGGATCGCTTATCCGGGAGAGGCAGTGAACAACAGGGAAGCAATCCTTGGTATAGACACCAGCTGTTATACCACTTCATGCGCGATTGCATCGCTTGATGGTCAGGTGTTATCCAATGTCCGTATACCGCTTGTTGTAACCCTGGGGGAAAGAGGGCTTCGCCAAAGCGAGGCCGTTTTTCAACATGTGAAACAGTTGCCACAGGCCATCAGGGAGGCCATGAGCATATCAGGGAAACCCAGAATCAGGGCGGTTTGTGCCTCAGGCGCGCCCACCCATCAAGCGGAATCCTATATGCCGGTTTTTCTGGCTGGACTATCCTTTGCAAAGAGCATTGCAGAGGTGATGGATGTTCCTTGTTATGTCACCAGCCATCAGCAGGGGCATTTTGCGGCGGCAATGATTGGACTTGAAGACTTGCCTGAGAAACACCTGGGGATGCATTTATCGGGCGGCACGACAGAAATTGTGCGCGTATCCGGGGAAAGCCTTACAAGGTTGGGCGGAAGCCTGGATATCAGTGCTGGCCAATTGATTGACCGGGTAGGGGTTGCTATGGGGCTTCCCTTTCCTGCCGGGCCATCCCTTGAAAAGTTGGCTTGTGACGTGAAAACTGAGAGCAGATATCCCGCTATTGTTAAACATGGTGTTGATTGCAGTTTATCTGGGGCAGAAGCTGCTGCATTTCGCGATATATCATCGGGTTTAGGGAAGGGTGTCATCGCGGCTGAGGTTTTTGATTGTATTGCTCGAACGGTGATGAAGATGGCTGTTGCGGCTTCCGAAAATACGGGAATCAATGAGGTTTTGATTACAGGAGGCGTTGCTTCCTCATCACTGTTAAAAGATGTGTTAGGAAAAAGAGCTAAGAAGCGTGGAATGTCGATCAATCTCCTTTTTGGTCAGGCGCAATACGCAGCAGATAACGCCGCCGGTGTGGCGGTGATTGGATTAAAGCACTATCAAAAATAACAGGAGGCAAAACATGGCGGTTATTCTAAGCGGCAAGGATCTTTCTGAAAAACTCACACAGGAGCAAAAGAAACGGGTGGACGAAATGAAAGCCAGGGGCATTCATCCGGGACTTGCGGTGGTGTTGGTGGGGGAGGATCCTGCCAGCCAGATTTATGTGCGCAACAAGGGGATTGCCTGTGACACCATCGGCATCTACTCAGAAACCATCAAGCTGCCGGAGAATGCCAGCCAGGAACAATTAGAAGATACCATTGACAGGTTAAACCATGACAACAAGATTAACGGCATTTTGGTGCAGTTGCCCCTGCCCAAGCATTTGGATGAGGATTCTGCACTGGCCAAAATTCTGCCGGAAAAAGATGTGGATGGATTCCATCTGATGAATGCAGGCAAACTTTTTACCGGGCAGGAAGGCGTTGTACCCTGCACGCCCAAGGGCATTCTCTATATGCTAAAAGAAGCGGGAATCGAGCTGTCTGGCAAAGAGGCGGTTGTCATTGGCCGATCTAATATCGTGGGGAAGCCTGCAGCCATGCTGCTTCTTCAGGAAAATTGCACAGTCACCCTCTGCCATTCCCGCACAAAAAACCTCAAGGAGCATGCACGCCGGGCGGATATCCTGGTGGCAGCCATTGGGAAGCCTCGTTTTGTGACTGCTGATATGGTAAAGCCTGGTGCCGCAGTCATGGATGTAGGCATCAACCGGGTTGATGGCAAGGTGGTAGGTGATGTGGATTATGAGCCGGTTTCTCAGGTGGCTGGTTATATCACCCCGGTGCCTGGAGGCATTGGTAAGATGACAATCAGCATGCTGATGGAGAACACCCTGGAGGCAGCATGCAGGCAAGGACGCTAAGCGTCAGTGACCTGAATGAATATGTCCGCCGCTCCCTGGCGGGGGATCCCATGCTGCAGGATTTGACCATTCGGGGTGAAATAAGCAACTTTAAGCGCCATACCTCAGGACACTTGTACTTTTCCCTGAAGGATGACAACAGCCGCATTGCTTGCGTGATGTTCAGGCAATATGCTCAGATGTTGCGATTCTATCCTCAGGATGGGATGATGGTATTGCTCTCAGGGGCTGTTGGGCTGTATACGGCATCCGGCAGCTATCAGTTTTATGGGCAAAGCATGGCTAAGGATGGCATGGGAGCGCTTTATGAACGCTTTTTAATGCTAAAAGACAGCCTGCAAAAAGAAGGCCTATTTGACCCGGCACGCAAAAAACCATTGCCGCTTTTGCCACGGGCAATCGGTGTGGTCACATCATCCACTGGCGCTGTTATCAATGATATTCTTACCGTTACCAGACGCCGTTTCCCGGACATGCCTGTCATCCTTCGTTCAGCGAAGGTTCAGGGAGAAGGAGCTGCGGAAGACCTGCGGGCAGGCCTTCAGGAAGTCGCTGAGCTTGATCAGGTGGACGTGATTATCATCGGCAGAGGTGGCGGCTCTCTGGAAGACCTGTGGGCTTTTAATAATGAGGCGCTGGTAAGGGCAATCGTGGCGTGCAGCAAGCCTGTCGTTTCCGCCGTGGGGCATGAAAGCGATGTGACGCTGGCAGATTTTGCCGCTGACATGCGTGCGGCAACGCCATCCGCAGCCGCTGAACTGGCCGTACCTCAAAAAAACGAATTAAGAGCTCGAATTGAGACCACCTTTCAATCGTTGTATGCGGCTATCCAATGGGGGTTAATGCAGAAAACCACAGCGCTTGGTGAACTGCTTTCGAGGCTGACTGAAAAAAACCCTGAACAAAGCATTGCGCTTGCTTTATCTGAACATCGGGCTTTGACGGGTCGCCTGCATGCGGCAGCAGCGATGGGTTTGCATAAAATATCAGCTGATGCCGCGGCTGTCCTGTCCCGCTTTGAATATGCCGGCCCTGGTGAAACACTAAAAAGAGGGTATGCCATTGCGCTAAAGGATGGGCGGCCTATCACCCAAGCCAAGGATGCTACAGATACTTTTGACCTGATGTTTCAGGATGGCCGGGTGAGTGTTAAAACGCTGAACATCGTGATTGATGATAAGGAGCAGAGAGATGAGTAAATCTAAGGAGCCAGCCCGCTTTGAAGAAAAGCTGGAATCGCTTGAAAGCCTGGTTGCCCAAATGGAAGAAGGGAAGCTCAGTTTGGATGAGCTGATGGCCAGCTACGAAAAGGGAGTCAAACTAGCCGATAGCCTGAAGCAGGATTTGGATAACGCTCAGGCAAAACTTTCGGAGCTTAAACAAGGGGCTCTTAAGCCTCTGGAGGAAGCATGATCGGTTACGACAAGCATTTTCAGCACTATATCGATCTGACAGAGAAGCATCTAGAAATGCTTATGGACCGTTTATCACAGGTGACTAGCCCCTATGCCCAGGTGCTGGTGGACGCGATGCGCTATAGCCTGCTTTCTGGCGGCAAGCGCCTGCGTCCAGTGCTCTTATTGGCATCATACGGCGCATATCACGAGGATTTAGAGCCAGCCTTGCCCTTTGCGGCTGGGCTTGAGATGATTCACACCTATTCCCTAATACATGACGATCTTCCCTGTATGGACGATGATGCATTAAGGCGCGGAAAGCCCACAAACCATATGGTTTACGGGGAGGCCATGGCGCTTTTGGCGGGCGACGGGCTATTGAATCTGGCCTTTGAAGTGATGTCGTTATCAGATCATCCAAGGGCTATCCATGCGCTTGGCGCGATTGCTGCAAAATCAGGCAGTCAGGGGATGATTGCAGGACAAACAGCTGATATCACGCTGAGCCATCAAGCCCCTGATGCTGACAAGGTGCGCTATATCCATCAGCACAAAACCGCTGATTTATTCCAAGCGGCCT
The DNA here is from genome assembly GCA_964609415.1 of uncultured Christensenella sp. Classification (GTDB taxonomy): domain Bacteria; phylum Bacillota; class Clostridia; order Christensenellales; family Aristaeellaceae; genus UBA6115. The sequence continues at coordinate 24,959 of CAZSSU010000001.1, forward strand.
TGTCTGCTGGTCTTATCCTGGCAGAAGCTGGAAAAGACGCTCAGGCAGCTGGGACGCAATATGCCAGCCATCTGGGTATCGCATTTCAAATTGTAGATGATTTGCTTGATGTGCAAGGTGACGCAACACTTTTAGGCAAGGAAACCAATAAAGACGCGGACCTTGGGAAAATCACATGGCCATCCCTGGTTGGTCTTGAGCAAGCACAGACGGATGCTGCCCAGGAAATCGATCAGGCCATTCAGGCTGCTGAGAAGATCGAAGGGACTGATGGCTTTTTAGCTGAACTTGCGCGGCGCACCTTAAACCGTGTACAATGATACGATTTTTGGAATGAGGAGGTTTTCTCGTGGCTGAACTGCTTGGCAACAGCATTTTTATGTGCGCAATGACAGCGTGGCTGGTTGCCCAGGTAATTAAGACCTTAGTCTATTGGCGCGTAAACCGCCGTTTAAATATCAGGCGTCTGATCTCTAATGGTGGCATGCCCAGCGCTCATACTGCTTTTGTGGTTGCGCTTACCATCATGGTGGCATTTCGGGAAGGGCTGGGTTCCACCGCGTTTGCGCTGGCCTTTGGCTTTGCTGCGGTTGTGATTAATGACGCGGTGGGTGTGCGCTATGAAACGGGAAAACAAGGCAAGCTCATCAATAAAATCCTCCAGCAGGTGCTGGTGGAGGGTAAGCCGTTAAGCGACGATACACTTAAGGAATTGATTGGGCACACGCCTACAGAGGCGTTTTTTGGCGGCATCATTGGGATTTTGGTGCCTTTGTTCTTTAGGTAAAGGGGGAAAGAATGAACGATCATTTCAGGGAAGAGGTTGTTGTAAAGCACAACAGAACCACAGAATCCCTTCTTTATACGCTAGCCACCATTGTGATGGTAATCGCTGGGGCATATGCCCTGTTCATGGTCAACCTGCTGATCTCCGTTATTTCTATCAATGGTTTTTCTGCCCAAATAGCCCTGGAGATTGCGCTGGTTTTGATTATAGCCGCGATCGCTGTGCTTCTGTTTTTGTACCGCGATAGAATCAAAACAGAGTATGAGTATACCTTTACCAACGGCACCCTGGATTTTGCTCAGGTGTTCAACAATAAAAAACGCAAGGCACTTGGCAGCATGAATGTGCGCAATGTGGAGGCTTGCGGTATGGTTAATTCTGGCGCATTTAAGCGCTACCTTGCCATGCCAGGGGTCAAACGGCTCAACTGGTTTATAAACCGTGAGGCTGACCTGTTCTTTTTTTACTTTAGCAAAGAAGCACAAAAAACTCTGCGTGTACTGGAACCAAGCCCGGAAATGATTGAATTGTTTAAGAAGTATGTTGGTTATGGCAAATTCCAAACTCATTGAGGCGGTTGAATGATCTATCTTGATAATGCGGCCACCACAAAGCCTTCCATGGCTGTGGTGGAGGCTGTTAATGCCAGCATGACAGCCGGATTTTTTAATCCCTCAGCACTATATAAGCCCGCGGTTGAGGCAAGCAAGCTGGTGGACGGCTGCAGAAAACTCATCATGGATAAGGTGAAAGCTGATCAGCTGGTGTTCACCTCCGGAGGAACAGAAGCCAATAATCTGGCGATTATGGGTTTTATTGCCAGACAAAGAAAAGGCGGCAGGGTGCTTTATTCCCAGGCTGAACATGCCAGTGTAAAGGCTGCCTGCCAGGCACTCCCGGATCACTTTGTATCAGAAGGGATTCCATTAAATGCAGATGGACGTATTAATTTATCAGCATTTGAGGAAATGATTAAGCCTGATACGCTGCTCGTTTGTCTTATGCAGGTGAACAACGAAACAGGGGCTATTCAGCCCTTGGAGAAAGCCGCACAGTTAATTAAAGCGAAATGCCCTGGGGCGTGGCTGCATGTGGATGGGGTGCAAGGCTTTTTGCGCCGCCCCATGAATATGCGGCTTTTGGGCATTGACAGCTATGCCATGTCCGGCCATAAAGTTCATGCGCCCAAAGGCATTGGCGCGCTTGCTCTTAGCGGCAAAAACGCGATTTTGCCCCGTGTGGTAGGTGGTGGGCAAGAAGCGGGGCTGAGATCTGGAACCGAAAACACGCCAGGAATCGCCGGGTTGATGGCAGCTGTTGAGCAATACCCAAGCGAGCATCAGATGCGTGCTTTAAAGATTGCGCTTTATGAGAAGCTTCGAAACGCTATCCCAGGGCTCATTGTCAATGGACCAGCGCCAGATAGTCCGGATGCGGCAGATCATATCATCAATCTTTCCTTTCCACCGGTGCGTGCAGAGACCATGCTCCACGCCCTGGAAGCGCGAGAGGTTTATGTGAGTCAGGGTTCCGCCTGCTCAGCCAAAAAGCGCAAGCATAGCGAAACGCTTAGCGCCATGGGTGCTTCTGTTCCTGCACTTGAGAGTGCCCTGCGATTCAGCCTTTCACCTTTTACCACCATGGCAGATATTGAGACTGCGGTTGAGGCCTGTGTGGAGACATACCAGGCGCTCAAGTCGTTTACCCGCAGATAAATGAGGGATGATATGACAGAACTTCTATTGATTAAGTACGCAGAAATCCATTTAAAAGGCCTCAACCGCCCCTATTTTCAAAGCTTATTGCTCCGGCGCGTCAGGGAAGCGGTTCGTCCCTATAGCCGGGATGTGAAGCTGTTTGACAGCCGCATCTTTGTGCGGGGCCTCCATGATCCTGAAGCTGCTATGGAGCGTGTTCGCAAGGTGTTTGGTGTCCATTCAGTATGCCGGGCCATTGAGATGGATAAAACGGATTTCGAAGCCATTTGCCAGGCAGGGGCGGCGTTGATGGCTGGGCTTTCAGGCAGCTTTAAGGTGAAAGCGAGGCGGGCTGACAAGCGTTATGAGCTGGATTCCCCGCAGATTAATGCCAAGGTGGGTGCTTATGTCTTAACGCAGAATCCTCAGTTGAGTGTTGATGTACACGAGCCTCAGCATGTCTTGAATATTGAAATCAGAGACCAGGCACTGCTTTATGCTCAGGAAATTCCAGGCGTTGGCGGCCTTCCCACTGGCAGCAGCGGGAAAGCCATGCTGATGCTCTCAGGCGGCATTGATTCTCCAGTCGCAGGATACATGATTGCCAAGCGCGGGGTGGTGCTGGAGGCGGTTCATTTCTTTTCCTTCCCTTATACGGGTGAATTGGCAAAAGAGAAAGTTTTAGCGCTGGCCAGAATTTTATCAGGTTTCTGTGGAGCCATCAAAACCCATGTTGTATCCTTCACAAAAATCCAGGAAGCTATCCATGCCCATTGTCCACCCGAGTATTCTACGCTGGTAATGCGCAGATATATGGTGCGAATTGCTGACATGTTGGCGCAAAAAGCGCAAGCCACTGCATTGATAACCGGGGAGAGTATCGGGCAGGTTGCCAGCCAGACCATGGAAGCGCTCGCCGCGACGGACATTTTGTCCACTCGTCCGGTATATAGACCGCTCATTGGCTTTGATAAAATAGAAATCATACGCTTGGCTGAACAGATCGGCACATATGAAACCTCAAGCCTGCCCTACGAGGACTGCTGCACCGTCTTTACGCCCCGGCATCCGGTTACCAGACCCAAGCTTTATAAAGTAATTGAGGCGGAGGAGATGATTCCTGATGCAGATGTCATGGTGAATGAGGCGGTTGAAACGGCTGAAGTGCTGATCATCACCCCTGAGGAAAATGTGTCAGGCGAAAGTGCTTGACAAGGATCATAAATCATGTATAATCCTCCTGTCAAGCAATTGATCTTGACAGGAGGATTTCATTGACCACAGGCAGTTTAAGCAAAAAGGTGGCCTATGGTGCCCTGGCAGATTTTTATGCTGCTTTGCTAACAGAAAAGCAGCAAGTGTTGCTTGAAATGTACTGTGATGAGGATTTATCCCTGAGTGAAATCGCCAAGCGGGAGAACATTTCCCGCCAGGCGGTGAGTGAACACCTGAACCGCGCTTATATGCGTCTGGATTCATTGGAAGAAGAGCTTCAGATGTTTGCGAAGTTTCAACAGATGAAGGAATCTGTCACCCGATGCCTGGATCATTTAGGCCAGGTGGAGGCAACGGTTGGCACGAAAGCGCACCTGGAAGAAGCGCGAACAATCCTGCTTAAGCAGATGGAAGAGGAGGCATAATCATGGCTTTTGAAAGCTTATCGGATAAACTGCAGCGCGCGTTTAAAAAACTAACGGGCAAGGGCAAGCTCAACGAAGCCAATGTGAAAGAGGCGATGCGTGAAGTGCGCATGGCGCTTCTGGAAGCCGATGTTAACTACCTGGTGGTTAAGGACTTTGTGAAGTCAGTCACCGATCGGGCAGTGGGCACAGAAATACTTTCCTCCCTTAATGCAGGGCAGCAGGTCATTAAAATCGTTAATGAAGAGCTAACCGCGTTAATGGGCGGCAGCAATGCCAGGCTTACCTGGTCCTCTTCTATGCCCACCATTTATTTGCTCTGCGGGCTCCAAGGTGCTGGTAAAACCACCATGGCCGGGAAACTGGCTGGACACCTGAAAAAGACGGGTAAAAAACCCCTGCTTGCTGCCTGCGATATTTACCGCCCTGCTGCTATTAAGCAGCTGCAAGTAGTGGGTGAAAAAGTCGGTGTGCCTGTATTTGAAAAGGGCACTCAGAATCCGGTCATTACGGCCAAAGAAGCGGTGGAGCATGCGCGCTATTATGGCAATGATGTGCTGATCATTGACACCGCCGGTCGCCTGCACATTGATGAAGCGCTGATGGATGAATTGGCTCAGATAAAATCGACCGTCAGGCCACAGGAAATCCTGCTGACTGTTGACGCGATGACTGGACAGGATGCTGTTAATGTCGCTAAGTCATTTAATGAAAAGCTGGGTATTGACGGTGTCATTGTGACCAAGCTGGACAGCGACACACGAGGCGGCGCCGCCCTTTCTGTTCGCGCTGTGACGGGGAAACCCATCAAGTTTGCCGGTACGGGGGAAAAGCTGACTGACATTGAGCCTTTTCACCCTGAACGTATGGCTTCCCGTATCCTGGGCATGGGCGATGTGCTGACGCTGATTGAAAAAGCCACAGAGGCCATGGACCTGCAAGAACAGGAAAAGGCCGCTGCCAAAATCAAACAGCCAGCAGATTTGTCTCTAGAGGACTTTCTGGAACAGATGCAGCAGCTAAAAAAGATGGGCCCGCTGCAAAATGTTCTAGGCATGTTGCCAGGCGTTGGGAACAAGCTTAAGAATGCAGAGATTGATGAAAACGCGATGAAAAAACCGGAAGCGATTATCCGAAGCATGACGCCCAGGGAACGCAGAAATCCGGATATTCTCAACGCAAGCCGCCGCAAACGCATAGCCGCTGGTGCGGGCGTAACGGTGCAGGATGTAAACCAGTTGATGCGACAGTTTGATCAGATGCGCAAAATGATGAAGCAGATGATGGGAAACAAGCGTGGACTTGCGCGGGGGATGCGCAATTTCCCTGGAATGATGTAATTGAGCCGCGCAAGCGGATTGATTTAAACTTATTTATTTAGGAGGAACCCCAACAATGGCAGTCAAAATTCGTCTTAAGAGAATCGGCATGAAGAAACATCCCTTTTACCGTGTGGTGGTCACTGATGAGCGCAACCCGCGGGATGGGAACTTCATTGAAGAAATCGGCACCTATGACCCCATGAAGCAGCCTGCTGAAATCAAAATTGATAATGACAAGGCTATTTCCTGGATGAAAAATGGCGCCCAGCCTTCCGATACTGTGCGGGCATTGCTGAAGAAAACCGGCGCTATCCAAGCAGACGCCGGTAAATAAGCATGAGAGAGTTAGTGCTATACCTCGCCCGTTCCCTGGTGGATCAGCCGGATGAGGTAACAGTAGAAGAAACAGAAGGGCCTGAGGCTATCATTCTGGAACTGCATGTTGCTCCGGATGATATGGGAAAGGTCATTGGGAAACAAGGCCGCATTGCCAAAGCCATCAGAAGTGTGGTAAAGGCGGCCACTGAAAAGGGCGGCAAGCCTGTTTTTGTGGAAATTCAGTGAGCAATAACCAGGATATAAAACAATTTAGTCCAGCGGAATCCGGCTTCCTGGCTATCGGCCAGGTTTTGCGGCCGCAAGGGTTGCGTGGTGAAGTGAAAGTGCGTCCGGATACTGATGATCCGGAGCGCTTCCTTCACCTGACTTCCGTGTTTGAAAAGACCAAAGACAATTTTAGCCCCTTATCAATCCATGATGTAAGCATTCGGAAGGGCATGGTTTACCTGACCCTGGGGGATGATTCTGCGGTGGAAGCTGCAGAGGCCAGGCGTGACCAGGTGCTCTATATCGACCGTGAACATGCTGCCCCTTTGGGCGAGCATGAGAATTACATCGCTGATCTCATTGGCTGCCAATTGGTGGATACACAAGGACGGGCTATCGGGTATTTAAAAGATATCTTACAACCTGGTGCCAATGATGTTTATGTGGTGAACACAACAGAAGGCGAACTGATGATTCCTGCTCTGCGCCATGTCATTTTGGATGTGGATACAAAGTGTAAAATCATCACCGTAGATGAAATAAGGCTGATTGAGGTGGCTGTCCTTGCGAATTGAGGTTTTAACCATCTTTCCTGAGATGTTTGAACCGCTAAATGCCAGCATCCTAGCCCGGGCCAGGATGGAAGGCGCCATCGATATCCGGGTGACGGATATCAGACCCTTTTCATCATCCAAGCATAAAAACACGGATGATTACCCCTTTGGCGGCGGTGCGGGGATGCTGATGACCCCACAGCCCATTGCCGATGCTATAAAGGCCGTCAGCCCGTCACCCTATGAAGGGAAGCGGATCTTCATGAGCCCGCGGGGCAGGCGTCTGGATCAGTCGCTTGCTCAGGAACTCAGCCTTGAACAGGGACTAACCATCCTTTGTGGCCATTATGAGGGGATTGATGAGCGGATCATTGAGCGCTATATCGACCTTGAAGTATCCATTGGCGATTATGTGCTAACAGGTGGCGAATTGCCCGCTATGGTATTGATTGATTGTGTGGCGCGCCTTAAAGAAGGCGTGCTGGGGAGCGATGAAAGCGCTGTGGAAGAAAGCTTTTCCATGGATGGCTTGCTCGAATATCCTCAATACACCCGACCCCGTGAATTTGAGGGGATGTCAGTGCCTGAAGTGCTTTTAAATGGCAACCATGCCCAAATTGCAGCCTGGCGGCGGGAACAAAGCCTGATAATCACAAGACAAAGACGCCCGGATTTATTGGATAAGGCACAGATAAGCCCCAAGGAGCGAGCCTGGCTGGCCAAACAGCCAGCATTGGATGATGACCCTGATACAGCCAGTGAATAAGATCCTGGCTGTTATCTTTGTTGGCTTATGGGTAAATTACAATATGAACGAATGATTTGGAGGTTAAGGATATGAGCGTTCGGACCATGCTGGAACAGAGCGAATTTGAACAGCTTTCTCCTTATGCTGCCAAAAGCGCTCAAACAAAAGGACGGGAATACCCTATTTCAGAGGATAGCGTGCGCACTGAGTTCCAACGGGACAGGGACCGGGTAATCCATTCCAAAGCATTCAGGCGTTTGCAATTTAAAACCCAGGTTTTCCTTGCCCCGGAAGGGGATCATTATCGGACCCGTCTTACCCATACGCTGGAGGTTGCTCAGGTAGCCCGCACCCTTGCCAGGGGTCTTAGACTCAACGAAGATTTAACAGAAGCGATTGCTCTTGCCCATGATTTGGGGCATACGCCCTTTGGGCACATTGGAGAACGTACCTTGAACGGGCTGAATCCAGATGGCTTCAAGCATTATGAACAGAGCCTGCGGGTGGTGGAGCGTCTTGAAAGGGATCGGGGGCTCAACCTGACATGGGAAGTTCGCAACGGCATTGCCAACCATTCCGGATCCCTGCAATCAACCACCCTGGAAGGCCAGGTGGTGGCCAAATCTGACCGCATCGCTTATATCAATCATGATATCGATGATGCTTTGCGGGCTGGCATCATCAGCGTTCAAGATTTGCCTGAGAACGCGCTTCGTGTCCTGGGCAGAACCCATGGTGAACGCATCGACACCATGATCAGGGATATTCTCGTTCAGAGCCATGAAAAACCGCAGATAAGCATGAGTGAACCAGTACAAGCTGCCACCGACACCATGCGTTCCTTCCTTTTTACGCGTGTATATCAGGATGACTGGCGCGATGAGGAAGAAAAGAAGTGCGATTTCATCCTAACCAAGTTGTATGAGTATTTTATGGCGCATGAAACGGAAATGCCAGAAGAATACATCCAGATTTCCCGTGAAGAGGGCACAGCCAGGGCGGTGACCGATTATCTGGCCTCCATGACTGACCGCTTTGCTATGCGCATGTTTGACCGGCTGTTTGTGCCAGAGGCATTTACTGTTATTTAAACTTTTTTGAAGGGGGTGGGTATCGTGGCGCCTTTATTTCCTGATGACTGGGTAAACCAGGTTTATCAGCGGGCAAACATCGTGGATGTTGTGTCCAATTACCTGCCCTTAAAGCAACAGGGGCGCAACCACTGGGGGCTGTGCCCCTTTCACAATGAGAAAACCCCTTCCTTTTCCGTTAATCCTGACAACAATGTCTATCATTGCTTTGGATGCAAGGCGGGGGGAAATGTGGTTCAGTTTGTAATGGAGATGGAAAAGCTAACCTACCCCGAAGCCCTGCGTCATCTCGCAAAAATGTACAACATGCCTCCGCCGCCGGAAACCCGGCCTGACCCTGAAGAGCAACGCCAACGCTCCCGGCGGGAACGGTTGATGGAGGCAAACCGAGAAGCTGCTCAGTTTTATTTTGACCAGCTTTGGCAGGATGCTGGCAAGCAGGCGCTTGATTATCTGCATAAACGGGGGATGGATGACAATATCATCAGGCGCTTTGGCATTGGCGCCAGTGGGGACAGCTGGCAGGGCTTGCTTGATCACCTGCAGCAAAAAGGCTTTAGCCTTGAAGACATGAGGGATGCGGGGCTCATTGCTGTTAAGGAAAAGCACCAGTATGACCAGTTCAGAGGGCGGGTGATGTTTCCCATTATCAATCTGTTTGGCCAAACGTTGGGCTTTGGCGGCAGAGCGCTTGGGGATAGCCAACCCAAATACCTCAACACCCAGGATACCGCAGTTTTCAACAAAAGAAATCATGTATATGGCATAAATCTGCTGAAAAAACAGCGGAAGCTGGAATACCTGATCCTGGTTGAAGGGTATATGGATGTAGTAGCCCTCAGTCAACAAGGTGTACAAGGTGTTGTTGCCACCCTGGGGACGGCACTGACCGCTGAACAAGTGCGATTGATGAAGCGGTTTTCATCTGATTTTCGCATCGCATATGATGGGGATGAGCCTGGACAAACTGCAGCTCTGCGTGCCCTTGATATCATGCAAGGCGAAGGGGTTAGCGCTTCTGTTCTTATATTTCCCGAGGGCATGGATCCGGATGATTTAATCAGAAAACGCGGGCTGGAGGCGTTTCAGGCCATCAAGCCAGTGCCTGGCATAATGTTCAGACTGATGAGGCTTGAGCGGCAGTTTGATATGACCTTGGAAGATTCTCAGCGCGAGTTTGCCAAGCAGGCTTGTGGCTTGCTTAGAATTCTGCGCGATCCTGTTGAAGTGGACTATTACCTGGGTAAGATATCTATGAAGACAGGCATCGCCAAAGAGGTGTTGGCTGAGCAGGCGCGGACGGGAAGCCGCGCCGTGCCGCAGGGAGGCAATATAAAAAAGCCATCCGCCCGCCCTGTCTCGAGGAAAACCACTGAGCGGACACCTGACAGTGCGGAGAGCACTTTAGCAGGACTGCTCGCCAGTGGCCATCTCCCAGTTGGCATGGTGCATGACAGTGATTTTGAAGATGCTTTGGTCAAACCGATTGCCCAGTCCTTACTTGCAGGCAAATCTCCGGCCGAAATCATGGGAAACCTTGATGAGGAATCAGAAAGAAGCGTTGCCAGCAGCATCTTCAGCAGGTATCTCGACATGGAGCCTGAGCAGGTGATGCAAGCGGCAGATGACTGCCTTCACACCATCCGGGTCACAAAACTCAACAAACACATCGCCCGGTTGGCTGACGAAGCTAGAACCCAGGAAGGCAGCCAACAGACCGTGACACTGCATCTCATACAGGAACTGCAGCTTGAACTGGTTCGACTAAAACAATCTTGGGGCGCAAGATGAAAGGAAGTGCCGAATTGAGCTCAAAAGTTAACTCAAAAAAACAGGATAAAAAACAGGAGCGCTTGAATGAATTCCTTGAGATGGCAAGGGCAAAAGGCGTCATCAGCAGCGAGGAAATTGTCAGCGCGCTGTCAAACTGTGACATTGAGGCGGAGCAATTCGAAGCGATCCTGGATACGCTTGAATCCATGGGGGTTCAGGTGACCCGTGAAAACGAGACGGAGCCGGATGCAGACGATGAAGAGCAGGAGGCAGAAAACGAGATTGACCTGAGCATCCCCGAAGCGGTCAATATTGACGACCCTGTACGGATGTACCTGAAGGAAATCGGGAAGGTGCCTCTTCTAACCGCAGAAGAAGAGGTGATTCTGGCAAAGCGGATGGAAGCGGGGGATGAGACTGCCAAGCATGAGCTGGCTGAAGCCAACCTGCGACTGGTCGTTTCCATCGCGAAGCGTTATGTTGGGCGTGGCATGCTGTTCCTGGATTTAATTCAGGAAGGGAATTTAGGTCTCATCAAAGCGGTAGAGAAATTTGACTATAAAAAAGGCTACAAATTCTCTACTTATGCTACCTGGTGGATCAGGCAGGCGATTACCCGTGCCATCGCTGACCAGGCACGCACCATTCGCATCCCTGTTCACATGGTGGAAACCATCAACAAGCTGATTAGGATTTCACGCCAGTTGTTACAGGAATACGGCCGTGAACCCACGCCGGAGGAAATTGCCAAGGCGATGGGCATCACAGAAAACAAGGTGCGAGAGATTATCAAAATTGCCCAGGAGCCAGTCTCACTGGAAACTCCTATAGGTGAAGAAGAGGATAGCCACTTGGGGGACTTTATCCAGGATGAAGATGCCCCCGCTCCCGCTGAAGCCGCTTCAAACGCCTTGATGAAAGAGCTTTTATGGGATGTGCTTGATTCACTTACCCCGCGGGAAGCGAAAGTGCTTCGCCTGCGTTTTGGACTGGATGACGGCAACCCCAGAACGCTGGAAGAAGTGGGCAAAGAGTTTAACGTGACCCGCGAACGGATCAGGCAAATTGAAGCCAAAGCCCTGAGAAAACTCCGCCATCCCAGCCGCAGCAAAAAACTCAAGGATTTTCTTGATTGATTCTGCCTCGTCTTGATGCCAGGCTTCAGCAGATTGCTGACTGTGTCCCGACTTGTCAGATTGCGGCGGATATTGGCACAGACCATGGCAAGCTCACCGCCTGGCTCCTTCATAACAGGCGTTGCCAGGAGATGATAGCCAGCGATATCAGTGAAATCTCGCGCGCGAAAGCGCGCGCGCTTTTTAGTCGTCTGGGCTTATTAGAGCGGGTGAGTATACGTTCCGAAGATGGGCTTTATGCGCTTATAAAACCTGTGCAAGCCGTGATTATTAGTGGCATGGGCGGAGGAAGTATCGCCCAGATGCTTGAACAGGATGTGGATCTGCATGGGGCTGAGCTCATCATGAGTGCGCATACAGAATTGCCCAAGCTGCGAGAAGGCTTAAAAATGCGTGGATACCGCATATGCCATGAATATGTTGTCAGATCAGGCGGCAGGCTCTATCTGGTGTGTCATGCAAAGCCAGGCGACATGCAATTGAGCCATCGTGAACGCACCCTTGGTGTGAATCTGACAGCCACAAATACCGCAACTCCTCTTGAATACTTGCGTTGGCAGATGGATGTGGCGAGCACTTGGCAGGGAGAAGAAGCGAATCAATTCAGAATCTGGATTAAGGAGATAGTTGAGAATGGAGAAACTGACACTCAAAACCATCTATGATTGGGTGGATGGTGTTGCCCCTTTTGAGAGCCAGGAATCATTTGATAACGCTGGATTACAAGTAGGAAGTCCTGATCAAACAATTGGTGGCATTCTGCTTGCCCTTGATGTTACTTTGGCGGTCATAGAAGAAGCAGTTCAACTAGGCGCCAATCTCATCATCAGCCATCATCCTTTGATTTTTTCGCCATTAACCAGCCTTAGGCAGGATCATTATGTGCCCCGAATCCTAAGTGCCCTGATCAAAACGGAGATTTGCCTAATATCAGCTCACACCAACCTGGATAAATCCATATATAGCGGTAGTTTAGCTATGCTTAAACGCTTGAATCTGTCAAACATCAGGCAGGTAGATGACTATACCCTGATGGGTGATTTGGTGGAGGCTGCTGAGGCTTCTGACATCCAAGCAAGGATTGCAGAAGCGCTTGATAATCCGGTGGTGTCATATGGCATAGGAAACAGGCGTATCAAGACAATTGCAGCAGCCGGTGGTGCTTACAGCGAGGGATTCTTGGCGGCTAAATTGGCTGGGGCTGATGCGTTTCTTACCGGCGAAGTGCGTCATCATCACGCTGTAGAAGCTGCAGATGGGGGAATTGTGCTTTTTGAAGGCGGGCACTTTGCCACAGAAAAGTTGATGATGGGGGAAATGGCGCAAGGTTTACAAAGCGCCCTGGATGGGTTAGAATATGCGGTGCAGGTTTATGTTTCACGGCAAATTCCTTATTTGCGGGATTAGAATCTGCAAGGAGGAAGTATGTCACAATTAGACTTATTATGGGAATTTCAAACCGCGGATACTGAGGCGGATATGCTGGCCTTGTCAATCAAACAGTCACCTAAAAGGCAAAAACTGTTGAAACTACGTGACTATATCAAGGATCAGCAGGATGGTTTGAGAAGCATCGAAGGGGAAGTCAGTGCCATGTCTGATCGCATGGATGCGCTGAAAGACGCGATTTCCCTGGCAGATGACCAATTAAAGCAACTTCAAAAACGCATCCAGGATGAAACACCTGCCAACAGCCAGGAAATCGGTGAGTTTATCTCTGAAGTTGACAAGCTGACGACTACATTGAATGACTACGACCAGGAAATTCGACACGTGCGTAAAAGCGCCACGGACCGGGATCGTCGCCAGAGGGATGCCAAACTCAGGGCGATCAAGTCCAAAGAAGAGTTTGATTCTCTGCGTGTGGAGTATGACTTGGAGTACAAAGAAAAGTCCCAGCAGCTGGATCAACTCAGGAAGAAAGCGGAAGAGAAGAAGCAGGGCATCGAGCCTGAATACCTGGCACGATACAATGCCATCAAGCAGCACTGCACCCCGCCCATGGCCAAGCTCATGGATGGCCAATGCGGAGGATGCAATATGTCCTTCCCTTCATCCGTTTTGCATAAAATCAAGGCTGGTCAGCAGGTGGAATGTGAAACCTGCGGACGCATGATTATTGGTTAAATGTTTTGGTGAGGCAGCAAAATGGCCGCATGCTTATAGCATGAGGAAAGTCCGAGCACCGCAGGGCAGGGTGCCAGCTAACGGCTGGTGGAGGCGACTCCAAGGCAAGTGCAACAGAGAGATACCGCCGAGCAATCGGTAAGGGTGGAAAGGTGCGGTAAGAGCGCACCGGCGGCCTGGCGACTGGCCCGTCATGTAAACCCCACCTGGTGCAAGATAACTGGAAACACATAGGGCGGCCCGTCCTGTTTCCGACCTTTGCTAGAGCAGTCAGGCGACTGGCTGCCCAGATAGATGGCCATTCACGACAGAACTCGGCTTACAGGCTGCGCTCATCAAACAAAAAAGCGTCTAATTTTAGGCGCTTTTTCTGTATAGAGATTCTGATCTACTTACCTGCTGTTTCGTTTAAAAGCCTGTCTGCGCTGCCATTGTCTGATCTGGCCGCGTGAAATATTCAACAGATCTCCGCCAAAGAACAGCAAGATATGAAGTATGCTGGCGATGATGGCTGCCCGAGCCGCAGCAGTGCCATTGATAAGGCTGGCGATGTAAATCAACAGGTTCAGCAGTGCCAGCCACTTCACCTTGATGGGGAGCATAAAAAACAGCAGGATTTGATAGTCAGGATTGAGAATAGCAAATGCAAAAAACAGGGAGAGGTTCAGGTATAAATTGGTGCCAATCCCAGTAATCAAGGCTGCAATTACTGCAAAAACAGCGCCGATGATGTAATAAAGCAGAAATCGCCTGGCACCCCAACGGTTTTCCAGCACTGTACCAATAAAATAAAAGAAGTATAGACCCAGCGCTGCTTGCAGGATACCGCCAGCAGGCGGGACAATGATAAAGGTGACAAGCCTCCACACTTCTCCGCGCATAACGGCGGGCATAAAAAGAGCGATTTTACCAATCAGGTTATAGGTTGGGAATAACATATCCAGCAAGAAGATTCCAGCCATTGCAAAAACCACATACTGAAAAAACGGCTTGATGGGCAGCCGGTAGAGTTTCCGTTCCAATTGATTCATCAACTTCATTTTTGTTTCCTGCCTTTTTGAGTACATATGAATTGTACTGTTATCACCTATCTATCGTCAAGTTTATGAAAAATGAGGCCTGTCTAATGAGGCCTCATGAAGTGAAAATACTCTGTAATGATATCAGATTGTTGCGTTTTCTTCTCCGCTGTTAATGGCGATTTTTCGGACAGTTTTTTCAGCAGGTTTATCTTTAGGCAAGGTTACATAGAGAATACCATTTTTGTAATTGGCACTAATGCTATTTAGGTCAATACCATCCAGGCTAAAGCTGCGCTCCACATGTCCGGTTCTCCGCTCGCAGTAATAACGGTTACCATCTTCCAGTTTATTTTCTGTCTGGACATCCCCGCTGATGGTCAGCATGTTATCATCAACCGTCAGGTTGATTTGTTCTTCGGTCAATCCAGGCAGTTCCGCTTCCATCAGGTAGGCATCGTCTCTTTCCAGGATGTCAACACGGAATCCATTGGCTAGCGCAACGTCGTTGCTGCCTTGACGGAAAAATGAATCAGACAGCATGGAATCAAGTACTTTAGCAGGGCTTGACAGGTATCTGCGATAGGGGATCATGGTGAACATTTATCTTTCCTCCAAATAATCATCTTGTGTCAGCATCTCTGACACATTCATTATAACTCTAAGGTCAAAGAAGGTCAAGCATAATTTGTTCTTCTTTTTAGGCAGGGGAGTGTGTATTGAATATCAGCGGTGAACCCATTACAATGCTTCTATGAATACGAAAAAGCAACTTGATGAACATGTCTTAAGGTCCTACCATGCAAATGATTCACCGGGTCATGTATTGCTTGCTTTATCCGGTGGAGCGGACTCGATGGCTTTGTTGATGATTTTACATGACTTAAGCCAAAAAGAAATGTTTTCATTAAGCTGTATTCATGTGAATCACCACCTGAGAGAGGAATCCAACGAAGAAGCGCAATGGCTGGAAGCAGAGTTAAAGAAGCTTAAGGTGCGACTGATTATAAAGGATGTAACAGTATGCCGAACTGGCAGTCTTGAAGAACAGGCGCGAAAAGTCAGATATCAGGCATTTGAAGAGGTGTTTAAAACAGTTCAAGCAGATGTGATAGCGCTTGCCCATCACGCAGACGATCAAGCGGAAACCATGTTAATGCGTCTTTTGCATGGCACAGGGCCATCCGGGCTTGCTGCTATGCGGGAAAAATCAAACCACCTATGGCGGCCGTTGTTGAACATATCAAAAGATCAGTTAATCGTGTATCTTGAAGAGATACAGCAACACTGGCTTGAAGACCCTTCAAACAAAGATACAAGAATTTTTCGCAATGCAATCAGGCATCAGATCATGCCGAAGATAGAAACACTTTCACCGGGCGCACAGAAGCGCATGGCAAACACCGCGCGTTTGCTTGCTGATGAGGAAGAGGCATGGAAGATCATTGAAGCGCGTTGGCTTTCTAAGAACGCTAACAGTCAGCCACCTTTTGTATTTTTGTTAACGAGACCATTGATGACGGAACCATTGGCTTTCAGACGCCGCTTGGTCAGGCGTTTGTGCTCAGTTTATGGGATTGAACTTGACAGTGTTCAGACCAATGCCTTGTGTGCATTGCCAAATGGACCGTTGCCGGTTAAAATAAATTTGCCTGGAAACGCCAGCGCACTGTGCACCCACACCAGGTTGCATATCAGTCCCCCTGATGTTGATAAGAAACCTGCCGTACTGAAGGGGTATTTGAAACAAGTTGAAATACCTATGGGTATGGGGGATGGGAAGCGCAGGCAAACATTTGATGCGGATCAGATAAAAGGGGCAGAATTGCGATGTGTACTTCCCAGTGACCGCATCAAACCACTGGGCATGACAGGCGGCCAAAGCATGTCGAAGTATCTGAGTGATAGAAAGATTGACCTGCCGTTTAGAAGGCATTGGCCAGTTCTGGCAATAGAAAATGAAGTGCTTTGGGCCATTGGGCTTGGTGTTGCTCAGACAGCTGCTGTAACAACAGAGACAAAAAACAGAATTCAGTATGTTTTTGAGGGTTCTGTTCCTGGAGACCTAATACAAGAAGCGGAGGAAGCATAAAATGGACGTTTTCAAAGCAGAACAAGATCTGGCTAAGGTGCTGATAAACAAGCAGGAAATCCACGAGGCCATTGTCAAACTGGGACAGCAGATCACCACAGACTATGAAGGGAAAAGCCCGGTATTTGTCTGCATTCTAAAAGGTGCAGTGATGTTTTTTACAGACCTGCTTCGTCAGGTGGATTTACCTGTCACCATAGACTTTATGGCCATTTCAAGTTATGGCAGCAGCACAAAAACCTCTGGCGTCGTGAGAATCCTTAAAGATCTGGATCATGATGTTTTAGGTAAAGATGTGCTGGTGGTTGAGGACATTGTGGATAGTGGACTCACCCTTTCCTATATACAAAAAGCGCTGGATGAGCGGGGCGCTTCATCAGTGCGCCTGGTGACCCTGCTGGACAAGCCTGATCGCAGAAAGGTAGATCTTTCGGTGGATTATGCCTGTTTTACCATTCCAAATGAATTTGTGGTTGGGTATGGTCTGGACTTTCAGGAGCGTTATCGAAACCTTCCTTTTGTGGGCGTGCTTCACCCGCGGTTTTATGAGGAAAATGAGACAAAGTGCCCATAATATGCCATGTAAGAAACGGTATTGAAGAAAATGTATTGACGAAAGAAATGACCAATGATAGTATTTTCGTCGGTGAATAAATTCTACCATCCGAAGGAGGAACCCATGACCCTGAAACGCAGATCACTACCCTTGTGCTGGCGATTGCGCTGTTCACAACGCTGCTCGCCCCCGCCGTCAACGTACAGGCTGAAGCCCTGACCCTTGACAAAATCAACGAGTTTCTGAATACCAGTGCTGCACTGGGCGAAGGCACCAAGGCTAACCCTGTTGCTATCATCCCCATCGACCACATTGATGGCCCTAAAGAAGAGGACACTTTCTATGGCTTTGTCACCTTCAAGTATGTGGCCCGCAACTACATCAAGTATCAAGTGAGTTTCCTGTCCTGCACTTGCCGCAGTGCAGATGTGAACTATTGGTCAACCGCATACCTTGAACTGACGCTGCCGGAGAGCGGCCTTCTGGACGATGCTGTGATCCGCACCCTTTCTTTTGACATGGATGGTACTGGTCATTACAATGCAGGCGCCTGGGGTGACAGCAATCCTGTTCCCTCTGGTCAGACTTTTGAACTGATTAAGACCGAATATCTGCCTTACTATGTGGGGAAAACCTATGCTCAGATCAAAGGTTTGAACACCATTGCGGATATTGACCTGGCCGATTACCAGGCAGGTGAAGGCCGCAGCGAATATGGAATTGACACCTATACCGGCGCCACCGTGTCCACCAACAATGTGCTGCGCATGCTCCATGCCATGTTCAAGCATCATGGCACCGATCCCTTCTTCGCCAATGATCCTTCATTGGTAAAGGCTGAAGTTAAAGTTGAAACCCCGGTGGCTGAAGAAGCGATGGCAACAGTCGCGGTTGCTGCTGGAGAACTGGCGCCGCTCCCTGCCCCTGTTGACGAAACAAAGACCTTCAAAAAGAACAAAGATGACACTGAAGAAGTGCCTTGCACCCCTGGTGATTTTGGCCCCACCTGTTCCGCAATTGGGCCACACAATCTGCTGCAGTACCTCAACCGTTCTGACATCTACTACATTGATACCCGCGACCACAATGACTACATGAAGAAACACTTCCGCAATTTTGAAGTGATTCCGTTCTTTGGTCTGATCTTTAACGCCGATGCAAATACAGACAATACCCTTCCTCATCTGTATGGCGGAACCCCCACTGAGCCCGTGCCTGTGTATGAAGAGAGTGATGATATTCTGAAGGCGCTATTTCCCAAGGATAAAACCCTCTTCATCATGTGCCAGAGCGGCGGCCGTGTAGCGATGCTGATGAACATTCTGAAAGCCCGTGGCTGGGACATGAGCAAAGTCTATAACATTGGTGGCATGGCTCAGTATACTAGCGCAGAATATAAGAGCATTATCACCGACACTCCTGAAATGATCATGGAAATCAAATACAACATGGAAGGCCTGACCCGCATCAATAAGTAATGGGCGGTTAAAGCAACATTTTTAGGATTCACTGCTGCCGACATGTCAGGTGTCGGCAGCTTTTTTTGTTCTGTTTGAATTCCTAGTTTAATTGCCTAATCTTTATAATGCGTGGTATAATCAATGTTGAATCCCAAAAAGGAGGGTCTTGGATTTTGCGCAAATCTCGCGGTGCGATGGGTTACATCATCATGATCGGGGCATTTCTTTTGCTGGCTGTTATTATTTCTGACAGCATGCGGGCGCCGACTAATCGCATCACTTATCCCGAACTGCTTCAAAAGATTGAGAATAACGAAGTGGATAGGGTATCTATCCGTGGCAACCAGTTAATTGGACGCAACAAGGTGAGTTTGATCGCGGTGAGTGATTACCCGGCGCGGTATGACTTTGAAACCACCATTGGTGCTGACTTTATTGATACGGTGCGCACCATGCACGCAACAGCGCAAAGCCTGCCTCTGGATCAGGTCAGTATCAACACCCTCGGCTTTTCGATTGATTACTTGCCGCCGGTTATCACCCCCT
>CAZSSU010000002.1:0-37408 GCA_964609415.1 uncultured Christensenella sp.
GTCACTGGTTCGAGTCCAGTAAGCACCACCAAATGGTCTGAATCGAAAGATTCAGACCATTTTCATGTGTCGGTTTTGATTGTCGCTCAGGATGACACCCTCAAGCGCGGCATTAGTCCTTGGCTAATGACAAATAAGGCGCGTCGCCTTGGCTTAAGGCGGGCTGGGTAAACCAATGCACCATGCCAAAGGGCAGGTGATCAGCACCTGGCAGCGTGCCTTCGGGCATGCGCAGGGTGTAGGAGGGGGCATTCACATGCTGGTGGAGGGCAGCCAGGGATGCTTGCCAGGACAGGCCGGCAAGGGCCAGTTCGGTAACGCGCACGCTGCCGTCCCGCCATTCATACAGGCAGGCAGCTTCGCCCTGGGGCGTTTTGATGTACAGCAGATCCCCGCCATCTGCCCGGGTGCTGTCAGCCATAAAGGCAAGGGCATCCTGATCCCATCTGACATATAAGCTGCTTGATGAAAAGGCCTGGTCGCGCAGGCGGAGATAATCTAGCGTGCTGCAAGGGCTGATGGATGTGTCGGGTGGTGCTACACTCAGCTCCTGGGGGAAAAGCGTCAGGCTGTCCAGATAGAAAGCGGTTTCATAGCCGCGTTTGCCATAAAAATCAAAAAGGGAAGGGCTGGCTGGCACCAGGATAGAAGCGGCCATGCCCGCTTCTTGCATATGGGTGTGGGCAGCTTCCAACAGCTGGCTGCTGATGCCCTGGCCCCTGAACTGTTTGAAAGTGGCCACCGCAAACACATAGCGGGCAGACAGCGTTTCCGAATGTGTGACCAGGGTGATGGGCAGCATGCTGAGCATGCCGGCCAGGTCGTCATTTGCTGTGGCCACCAGCATGTTGTCATGCCGGTGCCGTTTGCTGAAATAGAAATCCGCCTCCTGGGCGCTGGCTTCAAAAGCCTCCTGCCACAGCGCATTTAAGGCTGGCAGGTCGCTGTCCTGGGCGAAGCGAATCATCATGTCACAAGCTCCCTGTCAATTCAGCGGAGGATTTTTCCACCAGGAAGGCCGGGTCGTAGGAGAGCTTGGCTTTCCGCAGGCCTTCGTCTCCGGCGTCGTCCTCCCGGTTCACATAGGTGAATCCCTCAAAGGCGGCCTGGGCATACTGCTGGTTTATCATCTGATAAGCGCCCTGGATGTCGTAAAAGGCCTTTTCAATATGCACCACAAAGGTATCCTCATTAAGCGCCTCCCCCATGGTGAATGCGATTACCCTGCCGCCAGCCCGGATGAGCCCGCCGGAAAGCCCCAGGGCTTCATAGTGCTTGAAAGCCTGCTCCACCGCGCAGGATTCATCAAAGAGCTCCGCGTCTTCCGTGCAGCCGGCCAGGCGGCACCATTCATGGCTCATGGCCCGGGCGTCCGCCAGGTTGTCCAGGGTCAGGGGTTCATAGGCCCAGTCCCTTTCATTGGCCAGGAAGCGGTTGATGTGGTTGCGCTTGCCGCTGAGCTTTTTGCCGCGCAAGGTCATCAGGCTTTCAGCGCTATAAACATAGTCATAGTCATTCCGGTCGGGGATGAACTCAAACTTGCCTGGGAAAAGGGCTTCCAGCCGCTCCCGGTCCTGATTTAAAACGGTGTTGAAAATAAGGGGCTTGCCCATGGCCCTGGTGTAGTCTGCCAAGGCGCGCACGGCAGGGGCGGGGTCACTTTGTCCGGAGGGGAAGATAAAGGTGGGATTCTCCGGGTCAGAGAGGATGATCAGCTGATCATCAAAGCGGGCGGCGCGAAGCTTATAGATTTCCCGCCAGATGAAGTTGGCGGTGAAGTTATACTCCAAAGCCCCTCGGTGCCCCAGCTTGAGGAGACCTGTCATCCAGGCTTTGTCACCAAGGGTAATGGGTTTGAAATCAAGGGAAGGTAAAATAAAAAACACACCTTTCTGTCGTAAGCTTGGCATTTGCCCTGAATAGTATACCCTTTTTGCCGGGGGCAAAAAAACGGCGAGATTGCGTTTTGTGCGGCCTGTGCTATACTGGTCTGGTGAGATTTGAATGAAATGACTGAAGGAATTGTGATGTACAGACACACATTTGCCCAGGTGAACCTGGCCAATTACAAGGCCAATGTGAAAACGGCCATGCGCCTGGCTGGGCTGGGGGTGAAGCTGCTGGCGGTGGTCAAGGCGGATGCTTACGGCCATGGCTTAGTGCCCATAGCCAGGGCAGCCCAGGATGCCGGCGCGGCCTATCTGGGCGTGGCCCTGGCGGAGGAAGGGGAGGCCTTGCGGGAAGCGGGGATTGATCTGCCCATTCTCATCCTGGGCCCGGTTAACGAAGCAGGCACCCTGGCCGCCGTTAAACATGGCTTGACCATGACAGTGTTTAGGCCTGATCAGGTGAAAATGGCCCAGCAAGCCGCCGTGCGGACAGGGCGGCCTGCCCTTGTGCATGTGAAAATTGATACCGGCATGAACCGCATTGGCCTTAAAACGGAGCAAGCGCTAAGAGATCTGCTGGAGACCATCAGGGGGAGCCAGGGCCTTGAACTGACCGGGGCTTTCACCCACTTTGCCGATGGGGATAACCCGGATACCGCCTTTACGGAGGGACAGTTAAGCCGATTTACACAGATGATCGCGCTATTGCCCCCGGGCCTTCTGGTTCACGGGGCGGCCAGCTCCATGTTGCCCCGGGAGGGAGCCCGGTTTAACATGGTGCGCCCAGGCATCGCGCTGTATGGCTACCCTTCTGTGCCCTATGGGGAGGCGATGCTGCCAGTGATGAGCTGGGAGGCGGAGATCACCTATGTGAAGGACATCGCCGCTGGCGAAGCGGTAGGGTATGGCGTGACCTATTATGCGCAGGAACCCATCCGCCTGGCGACCCTGGCCGTGGGCTATGGGGATGGCTATCCCCGTTGCCTGTCAAACAAAGGCCAGGTGCTGGTGGGCGGCAGGCGCTGCCCAGTTGTTGGCCGGGTGTGCATGGATCAGATGATGGTGGATGTGACCGGGGTGCCTGAAGTGGCCCCGGGCGATCAGGCCACGCTCCTTGGCAGCCAGGGAGAAAACAGCGTGCTGGCGGATGAACTGGCTGACCTGGCGGGGACCATTCCCTATGAGGTGCTGCTGGGCATAAGCCCCCGTGTGCCCCGGATTTATACTGAATGAGGGCGCTGATGGATAAAAAGAAAAAGCAGGCGCAGCTTGTGTACAAGCCCTATCTCAAAGGGCGCTGGGCCAGTTCCCTTGCCGCCAAACGGGGTGGCCGGATCGCTGTCTTTATGGTGATGAGCGTTTTTGTGTTTTTCTTCCTGGGGCAGTTGATGGCGCTTGATATTGCCTGGCTGAGGATTCTGATTAACCTGATGATGTTGACGCTTTTCGCCATGCTGTTCTACGCGGATGGCGCTCGCATGGGGGAGGGGGATGCCGCCTTTGCGGAAATCGCCCTGGCCCGCCAGCAGGAAGGAAAAACTATCCCACAAAAGGATCTGGACCGCTGCTTTCACCCGTGGAAAGGGTTCTTCACCGCTTTGGTGGGCGTGGCGCCTTTTGTCTTGCTCTGCCTGGTGTATGCCCCCATGGCCCAAAAGGCCAGCTATACCCTGGGCGTGTTGCCAGGCTGGCTGGCGGGTTATGAGAAGCGGGCGGACATCGGCCTGGCTCTGGCCTACTACCACCAGCAGGCCCCCTTCGGGCTGGCAGACGCTTTAAAGGTGGCGGTGCGGCTTATGGTGTTCCCCTATGTGAACCTGGTGGGGCCTGATCACGCGGTGGGGATGCTGTGGGTGGAACGGCTGGCGCCCTTGCTTGTGATGCTGGCCCCCATGGCCTATGGGATAGGCTACCGCCGGGGCGACACCATGCGCGCCATGGTGCATGGCGGCATTGCCGTGAGCCAGCGCCGGAAGAAGCGTCAGGATGCCCGTCGGAAGAAGGCTGAACATCAGCCCAGGCAACTATTGTGAAAGCGAACCTTGTATTAACCGGAGGCAGCCATCGCTCCAGGCGGCTATATGCGCCGGAAGGCCGGGACACCCGCCCCACCCGCGCCATGGTGCGGGAAGCGCTGTTCAATATGCTGCAAGGGGCCGCGGAAGGCGCCCAGGTGCTTGATTTATTTGCAGGCAGCGGGGCACTGGGCTTTGAGGCCATCAGCCGGGGAGCTGAGGCCGTGGTGTTTTGTGACCGTGCGGCGGATGCCATCGCGGTGATCAGCAAAAATGCGGCGCTACTCAAAGAGGAGGCCCGCTGCGCCTTCCTGAGGATGGACTGGCAGCAGGGATTGGGCCAGCTGTCAGCCGCAGGACGCCAATTTGACCTAGTGTTTCTTGACCCGCCTTATGGGCTTGATTTATCCCCGGTATTGATAGCGCTTCAATCCATGAAGCTGCTGAAAAAAAACGTCACCCTGGCGCTTGAGCATGGGGGAAAAGCAGCCCTTGCGCTGCCCCAGGGCTTTGAAATATCCAAGGCTAAGCGCTATGGCGAGAGCGGCATCACCCTGCTGACACCAGTTGAGGAGGAACGTGCATGAAAGCAATTTTCCCCGGCAGCTTTGATCCCATCACCCTGGGACACATGGATTTGATCAAGCGGGCAGCTGCATTTT
Organism: uncultured Christensenella sp.; assembly: GCA_964609415.1. Classification (GTDB taxonomy): domain Bacteria; phylum Bacillota; class Clostridia; order Christensenellales; family Aristaeellaceae; genus UBA6115. The sequence goes on from CAZSSU010000002.1 coordinate 4,567, forward strand.
GTGAGCAGCTGACTGTGGCCATTCTGATCAATCCGGAAAAAGCGGGTACATTCCCTTTGACCCAGCGCCTGGATATGGTAAAATCTGCCTGTGAGGGCATTGGCAAGATCCAGGTGACACATTTTTCCGGGCTTTTGGTTGATTTTGCCCGGGAGCAGGATGCCGGGCTCATCATCCGCGGGGTGCGCACAGGCGTGGATCTGGAGAGCGAAACGGCCATGGCTTGGGCCAATGCGGCCATGCTGCCGGGGCTTGAAACCCTTTTCCTGCCCGCTGCCAACGGCCTGGGTGGGGTGTCCTCCTCCCTGGTGCGGCAAATTGCCCAATTCGGCGGGGATGTAAGCCCTTTTGTGCCCCCATGCGTGGTGGATCAAATCCGCGCGCGTTTTAACCATAAAGACTGACTAACCCAAGCAATGAAGGAGGTAACACGGTATGGCCAGAACAGAAGTATTTGCCCTGGCGGACGAATTGATGCTGCTGATTAAAAACGCCAAGAAGCTCCCGCTGACGGATACCGCTTTGGTGAACCAGAACACGGGGATTGATCTGATCAAACGCATCATCTCCGCCTATGACCCGCAGCTGGACGCCGCGCAAAAAATCGTGGACAATGAAGAACACATCATCATGGATGCCCAGCACAAGGCTGACCAGTCCATGAAAGATGCCCAGAACCAGGCCCAGGGCATGGTGAATGAGGCCAATTCCTACGCCCAGACCACCAAGCAGAACGCGGATAGCTACTATGCTGACCTGCGCGCCAAGGCTGAGGAAGAGGCCAACGCCGTGGTGGCAGACGCCCAAGCCCGTGCCCAGAACATGATTGAAGATGCCAAGGCCCAGGCGGACACCCTGGTGAGCGAAACCACCATCCTGGCCCGGGCGGAAGCCCAGGCCCAGGAACTGCTGGAGAACGCCAATCAGCATGCCCTGTCCCTGCGCAACCAGACCCAGCATGACCTGGGCAACCTGCTGGACCATGTGGATGCCACCATCTCCGCCCAATTGGGCGACCTGCGCGCCATCCGCCAGAATGTGGCTGGTGCCCAGCCCCATTACGAGGAAGACGAACAGTAATTTTAAACAACAAAAAACCGGGGGAAGCGTCAAATGGTGCTTCCCCCGGTTTTTCAATGAATCGCTTTACTTAATTGATTTTTGTGCCTCTTCATAAGCCCTGGCCAGCTGGGGATCTGTCATATCGCCCAGCTCAAAGAACTTGCTTTTCAATTCTTCTGGCATCTCCACCTCAATGGTGGGGATGACGCCTTCCTTGTGCACCTTGTTGCCCTCAGGGGAGTAGTACTGGGCGTAGGTGAACTGGAAGCCGGACTTGCCGTCAGACAGCGGAATCACATACTGGATGATGCCTTTGCCGAAGGTTTTGGTGCCGATGATGGTGGCGCGCTCGTAATCCTTCATGGCGGCGGTGACGATTTCAGAGGAGGAGGCGGAGTGCTCATTCACCAGGATGGTTAGGGGAATGTCATCCTTGCCGTTGCTGGTGTAGAATTTTTCCTGGTGGCCGTTGCGGTCCTCAGCGTAGTAAATCAGCGCCTTGTCCAGGAACAGGTCAGCGATTTTGATGCCGTCCTCCACCCAGCCGCCGGGGTTGTCTCTCAGGTCCATAATCAGGGACTTCATGCCCTGCTCCTTCAATTCGTTATAGGCCTTGGTGAAGGCTTCTGCACTGTCGCCGGCGAACTCAAAGAGCATGATATAGCCCACTTTATCGTCCAGCATCTTATATTCGACGCGGTTGACGATGATTTCAGCCTTGATCAGATCAAAGGGGAGCACCTCGCCCTGGCGCGCCACCTCGATGTGCACTTTTTCGCCGGGCTTGCCGCGCATGATATCCACTGCGTCCTGCATGGTGGCGGTGGTCACCTGGATGTCCTCCACCGTCACAAACACATCGCCTTTTTTTAGCCCCGCGGCTTCCGCCGGGGTGTTCCTGAAAACCCGGGTGATGGTGACAGCACCGGTTTCATAGTCGCCCAGCATCTGCACGCCGATGCCCGCGTATTTGCCTTCATCCTCTTCCTTCATCTTGGCCCAGGCTTCCTCCGGGTAATAGAAGGAGTAGGCATCGCCCAAGCCTGACAGCAGGCCCTGGATGGCACCGTCCATGAGCTTCTGCTCATCGGTTTCCTCATAGAAGTAGGAGTCGACGTAGTTTTTAACTTCGTCCAGCATCTCATACTTCTTCAGCCGTTCATACTCCTGGCGGGAGATGGTGACCGTATCCCCCGAGGCTTTGCCGCTGGTTTGCCAGAAGGAGGAGGCGCTGAAGATGGGCAGGACGAGGGCAAGGGCCAGCACAAGGGCTAGCCAGGTCAGGCGGCGGTTGTTTTTCATGATATTCCTTTCCCCGGGGTTTCCGGGCCGGTGCCCGGCAGGGCAGAGGCGCGTTTTTTCAGATCCAGCAGCAGCTTGAACGTCATCGCGTCGTGAAAGCGGCGCAGGTCAAGGCCCAGCTGCTTTTGCACCTTGTCCAGACGGTATACCAGCGTGTTCCGGTGGATGTACAATTCCCGCGACGCGTCGGACAGGTTCAGGTTTTTATCAAAGAACATGGTGATGGTTTTCAGCATGTCCTCGTTGAGGAGTTTTGCGGTTTTCCGGTTGAAGACCAGGGGGTAGTAACGGCTGGCGATTTCCTCCGGGGTTTGCATCAGGAAGCGCTCCATCATGAGGCTGCGGTGCTCATAGATGCCTGATTCGTGGGGGTACACCCGGCTGAGCAGCAGAGCGCTTGAAGCCTGCTCAAAGGAAAGGGGCAGTGCCGCCAGGGTGGGCACCGTTTCCCCGATGCCAATCAGGGCTTGCTGGCCCAGCTCGTTCATCAAGGTGTCCTGAAGGGCGGCGGCAAATTCGCCCATCTCATCAGCGCTTTCACCTGTCATATCCCTGATGAAGGCGGCAGTGTGCTGGTCCATGGCCACCAGCCTGTCATCCCCCTGGATGGGGAGGACGTTTTCCAGCATGGCCCCGGCACCTTCCGGCGCGGTTTTTTCAAGGCCCAGCAGCATCACACAGCGAGGCGCGTTTTCTGCCACATGGTGCTGACGGGTGAGGGCAAGCTGCTCCACTGGGCTTAGCTGCCCCAGCAGCAGGCGTCTAAGGGCTGTGTCAAGGCCAGCGCCTGCGCCATGGGATTTCGCAATGGCCTGGATCATGGCGGCGGTCAGCCGCAGGAAATCAGCGGCGCCAGGCGAATCCTTGACTGCCAGCACCTCCCCGGAAAGCCCGGGCAGCAGCAGGAAGAGGTATCCGTTTTGCAGGAAGCATACATCTGCCTCCAGGGCGGAGGGGAGCTTGAATGATTCCAGCTGGCGGGGGAAGAGACACTTCCCATCCTGATCCAGCAGGAACACGGCGGTGTTCAACCTGGCCAGCACCGCACAGCTTTCCGTCAGGGCTTCCTGATGCACGCTTTCTCCCCGCTTTCCTCATATTTCTCTCCGAGTATACCAGAAAAGCGCCGCTTAAAAAAGAACGGCCTGTTAAATGTGAGGCCATCAAAGAAAGGCCTGAGATTGACAGAGGGCGTCATGCCCATTATAGTTAAATGGGTTGTTATGCAGACAGCATTATAGTGTTCAAATAAAAGGAGAGGCAAGCGATGTCATTCCAGCAGGAAACCCCAAGGGCTGATCAGCGTCCCAAGACGGTGTTTATGAGCCTGAAAAACAAACTGGAGATGCCGGGGGTGGCGGCTTTGCTAGCGCCTTGTACCCGGCATCTGGATCAAAACCAGTTTGCCAGGATGCTGGGCGGGTGGAAGTCCCTGCGGCAGTATCATGTGTATGGCTTTGTGCGGATGGGGGCGGTGATCGCCATCATGGCGGTTGAGGAGCAGACGCCGGGGGCCGGCCGCCTTCTGGTGCTGTCGGTTGACCCACGGTTCAGGATGCGGGGAATGGGCAGGCGCCTGGTGGTGGAAACATTCTGCTCCCTGAAGCTGGACAGCCTGAGTGTTGAAACGGTGGAGGAAACGCTGGGCTTTTATCAGCGCAACCTTTTTGAGGTGGTGTCAAGCCGCGACGCTGGCCAGGGCATCTTGTTGTATGCCTGCCTGCTGACCCGGCAGAAGCTTTATGCGGGCTATGCTCATGAGTACTCCTCAGGCGCTGTGCTCTTTTGCCAGCAGGGGGAAGAACGCCTGTATGCCGTGGTGACGGAGCTATCCGGGAATGCCGGGCTGCCCAAGGGCCATGTGGAAGCGGGGGAGAGCAATGAGGAGGCGGCGCTGCGCGAAATCTATGAGGAGACGGGCATCCATGCCCGGATCGTGCCCGGCTTTGAAGGCGAGCTGGTCTACCCCCAAGGCCGGGGGATGTTAAAGCATTTTTATTATTTCCTGGCCTGCTTTGACCCGGAGCAGCGATTTATCACCGGTGACGTGGTGAAGGCGGAGCTTTTGCCCTATGACCAGGCGATGCAAAAGCTGTCTTTCATGGATGTGCGCCAGCTACTCAGGCGGGCGGAGGTGTTTTTAAACAGCGGCGCCTTTTCTGAGGGCTGCTGAGGCTCTGTTTTGAAGCGGAGAAATGCGTGTATAATCTTCCCGTGCCGTGATAACGGACACATGGGAGAGAGAAGGTAAAACAACATGACAGGCATTCTTCAGATTATTATTCAACTGGTCGCTGGCGCTCTGGGCGGCAACGCCGCTGGCAAAGCTGCGCCCAAACTGTCCCTGGGCACGCTGTGGAACAGCATCGCCGGTATCCTGGGCGGCGGCCTGGGTGGCCAGCTGCTGGGCGCGCTGGGCGTGGGCGGTGCTGCTGCCGCAGGCGGTGGCAGCATTGAAAGCATCATCGCCAGCGTCCTGGGCGGTGGCGTGGGCGGCGGCGCGCTGATGGCCATCATCGGCGCTGTCAAAAAGGCCATGGGCAAGTAAAAAACTTAGTAGATCCAATGCAAAAGGGGCCGGATATCCGGCCCCTTTTGCGTGGCATATTAATCCTTACACCGCGTCTGCGGGGATCTCCGGTCTGGGGCCGAAGTAGGACTGCATCTGGGCATCAGAGAGGCTGAACCATTCCTTAACCTGATCCCAGCAGTAGGTGGGGCGCTTTTTAACCACGTTGCGCAGACGGTCCACGCGGATGTTCCAGTAACGCATGCAGCCGTCCACGGTCTGGGGCTGGTCAGAGGAGATGCTCTTGAGGTTCAGAGAAGCCCAGCGTTCATAATGCATGTTCATCTCCGGCTCTAGAATCTGGTAGCATTCCTCAATCTGGGCCAGCATCACAGGGGTGGTGAGGGCTCTGAAAATCTCCCCAAAGCGGCGGAGGAACTTATCCCGCATTTCCGGGCTTTCCATGAGTTTGACAATCAGGGTGTTGTTGATCTGGTTGCCCACGCCGGTGCCCTTGGGGTTGAGGATGTTGCGGATGCCGTTGGCCTGAGAACTGAACAGGCCATAGTCCATGTCATAGAGGATCCAGCGCCATTTTTCACCGGGCAGCTTGTAGTAGCGGATGTTACCGGTGTCGGTGTTGGCGAAGAAGGCCTCAAAGATCATGTAGTCAAAGTAGTTATCCACATCGATGCGGTCAAGCAGGTATTGCAGGTCGTCAGGCTTGGTGCCCGGCGAGAGGGTTTTGGCGGTATTTATCAGCTCCCGGTATTCCTCATTGGTGCCCCAGTAGGACTTGGAGTTGCCTTCCAGGATGGTCATGTCATCCGCCCGTTCCATGGGGACGCCCTCATGCTGAGCTACGAAATAGCGGCTGACACGCTCCCTGAGGTTATACTGCCCCCAGTATTGGCCGTTGAGGTAAACAATCACCGGCTTCCAGGCCTGGTGGATGACGGTGGTATCAATCTTGTCCACCAGGCGCGACTGGACGCCATCCACCATGCGTGTCCATACGGCATCGTTGCCGCTGACACGCAGCACCAGGGATTTGTATTCCTCAAAAGGCCGGTCTTCAAAGATGGCCGCGTTAAAGAACTTGCTGCCATATTTTGCCCGGGCATTCACCTTAAAGGATTTTTGCGGCATGTCCAGGGAGTATTGGCCAATCAGCGCGAAGGTGACCCCCTGGCTGAACACGACATCTGCGGTGTTTGAGTTGAACATCTCAGCATAGCCGGGCCGGTGCTCCTTGCCGTGGAGGCGGTAAACCGGGGTGGGGTTGGAGAAGGGGATCTTCTCATACTGCAAGAGGTTGATGCCATCACCCGTGGCGTACATGCCTGTTTTCCCGTCCCACAATTCCACAGGGTCGGTGGTGAGGCAGACAACGGGCAATGAATAATAAGTTTTCATCACATAGGTGGCGGTGACGGTGGCGGAGGGCTGAAGCCCCTGGGCAAAGGCCCGGGCCCTGATGACTGTGGTGTCCTTCACCTCGATGGGGCCGGTGTAGTCCGTGCCCACACTCACCGTGGGGATGGCGCCATCCAGCGTGTACCGGACCCGGGTGCCTTCGGGCACCTGAATGGATACGCTGATGTTCTGCTTGTAGAGCCCCCCTGCCTGGGAGAGGGCAGGGGCCTGGGTGAATCCGACAAAGCCAGGCCCATTGGCGGCGCCGGGAGACGGCGCGTCATAATAAAAAAAGCCCTCCTGTCCCAAGGTGCGCCCGTAGGAGATGTCAGTGGGGATTTCCGGGAGCACCAGCCGGTCTAAGACCCGGCCGGCGCTGTCAGACAGCGTGACCACCTCTCCCCCCGCGCGCTTGAGGGCGTGATTGGCGTGCAAGGTCGCCGCGTTGGAGCCGGGCTCCTGGGACTTATCCATCATGATGACCTTGTATTCCCCGGGCCAGATGCTGGTCCCCTGGGGGAACTGCCACTTGCGGGGCCAGCCGATGTTGTCGGACAGCCCCCAGCCGCTGATGTCCTGCACCTGGGAAGAAGCGTTGTACACCTCCACCCAGTCGCTGATGGGCTGCCCCGCGGCCTGGACGATGGTATCATTGCTGCTCATGGCTTCGGAAATATGGATGCCATAGGGATTGATGGCCTTGAGGTATCGCTCGGCCATGGAGAAGCCCACGGCGTTGTTGGGGGCGCCGGGGGTGGGAATGTTGAACACCTGCCAGGCGCTTGTCTCTTCATTGCGGCCAAAGCTTTGGTCCATGGCGACGTTGTCGTATTTCACCCGGTCAAGCAGCTGGCCCTGGCGGGTGGACAAGGTGACGGTTTCCCCTTCAGCGCTGAGGGAAAAATTGGTGTGGGGATAGCCGCCGGGGTTGGGCCGGTTTTTGCCGGAGCAGAACACCAGGTAGTAGCCCTTGGGCGGGATGACAGCACCTTCAGGGAAAAACCACTTGGTGGGGCGCTGCTCATTGTCGCTCAGGGCGATGTGGGTCAGGTCGATGGGGGTGTCGCCATTGTTTTTAAGCTCCACCCAGTCGCTCAGTTCATCATCCTCATCCCGGAGGCCGCTGCGGGGCGCCGGGCATAGTTCATTGATGACCAGGGTGCCGGTCTCAATGAAATAACTGCTCATGTAGGCGTCATAGCCGGCCTTGGAGTTAGGGTAGCCGGGGGAGAAGACCTCGCTTTTTAAAAAGCTGCCGTCCTCCTGGAGGGCATAGGTTTCATTGGCGTTGAGGGTGGGCACATCCTCCACTTTATCCAGCACAAAGCCTGAGGTGTCAAAGAGGTAGACGTTGCAAGTGATGCTGGACAGCTTGAATTTGGCATGGAAGGGCTTACCGGCTTCATTCTGGTTGGTGTCGTCGCAAAAGATGATCATCCGCTCCCCCGGGGCCATGTCAACCGCGGGGAACACAAAGCGCGCCCTGTCCGGGCGGTTGGAGGCGGTGATGCCTTCCAGGTTCATGGTTTTTCCCGATTGGTTCACAATCTCAAACCAGTCGGGGAAATTGCCGTTTTCATCCGGCAGCGCTGAGGCGTTGTCGGACATGATCTCGCTGATCTTCAATCCGTCAAAAGCGCTGACCAGTTTGCCATCGACGGTGCTGATGTTCTGCGCCCGGTTAATGGGCTTGGTGGGGGACACGATCAAGAGGATGCCGATGACGGCCAGGCAAAAAATCAACAGCCCAAGGCGTTTCTCCCTGCGGCGGTTGCGCCTGGCTGGCTGGCTTGATGGGCGTGAACGCATGATGTCTCCTTAGTATTCTCTGAGGACAAACACGGTTTGTCCGGGGTTAAAGCCGGGCTCTATCCGAATCACCCGGGGGTGGTTTGAAAATTCATCCAGCAGCATATCCCGGATGGCGCTGCCATTGCGGTAACCGTGGATGACCTTCAGCCGGTAATCGGCGCTGGTGGCGCGCCTGAGGGCACTCATCACCGCGACGCGCGATTGGTGCAGGTTCATGCCGTGCAGGTCCAGTTCCAAAGGCTTTCATCCTTTCCGGGCGTTGCCTCAGTATAGCGCATCAGGCTAATTGTATCAAGTTCTTAACAATTTGTTAACGGCTTTCCAGCGCTTCCAAAATGAAGGCCAGGTAATCCTTCACGATGTCAAACTGCCCCAGGGCATAGAGCATCCGGGTGCCCACCGCGTCCTCAATTTCGTTAAACAGCAATTGCCCTTTGTGGAAGATGAAGTCAACGCCGATCAGCCCGGGCTTAAGGAGCTGGGCGAAGGTCCGCGCAGTGTCCAGGATGCCCTGGCCAGGGTCAAAGGGCAGGGTGTCAGCGCCCAGGCCCATGTTACTGCGGAAGTCCACCTCAGACCGGCGCATCATGGCAGCCTTAATCTCCTGCCCCAGCATGTACACCCGTACATCGCGGCCCGGCGAGTCGCACAGGGGTTGCACCAGGGCCTCATCCGGCTGGATTTTTTGCAGGGCTTCCGTGTATGCGCTGTCATCCCTGGCTAGAAAAACCTGGCGGCCGCCGTTCCCATGCGCGGATTTCACCACTACCGGATAGGGAAAGGGGCAAACCATGTCCCCCGGGTTAATAAAGGCGGTGTCCATCATGGGGGCAATGCCGGCAGCCAACTGGTGGGTGAGGCGCTTGTCGTTGCACAGGCGCGCTATCCTGGCGTTGTTGAACACCGGGATGCCCATTTTTTCAAGATGGACGGATAGCAAAGGCGCATTGGCCCGCATGACCACACAGTCAGGACTCTTTTCATCGTGGGGATGCCAGAGCACAGGCTGGCTGTCCCGGATGCCGGGGAGAATCGCGTCCAGCGTCACCACCTGAACCTGGATGCGCCGCTCCTGCCCTGCTTCAAGCCAGCGCTCAATAAAAAACTGGTTGCGCGCGATGTGCGCCCGGTCATAAATCAGCCAGATCAGCATCTTAAGCCTCCCGGATCAGTTGGACGATGTGGGCAGCCGGGTTCACCCCAGTGGCTGCCTTTAGGCCCAGGAAGTGGGCATTGGAGTTGACCTCACACACCAGGGGGCCATCCTTTGACATCAGCAGGTCCACCCCGGCGAAATCAGCCTGAACTGCCTCACAGGCGGCTACCGCCAGCGCCGCTTCTTCCGGGCTTGGGGCATAGGGGATGGCTTTGCCGCCGTTTTCCAGGTTGGCCCTGAAGTCCCCCTCTTCATTGATGCGGTGGATGGCGGCGATGGCACGGCCGCCCACCACGTAGATACGCAGGTCTTCCCCGGTGCTTTCCCGGATGAAGGACTGAAACAGCAAGGGATTGGCCCCGGTTGCGGTGACAATGCGCCGCATGTCATCCAGCGTGTTTGCCAGATAAACCTGGCGGCCAAAGGAGCCATATCCTTCCTTAATCACCAGCGGGAAGCCCAGCTCCTGGGCGATGTCATTCAGAAAGCCCATATCCCCATAGCCAATGCCAGGGAAGGTGACCGGGCCCAGGATGGTCCGGGGCTGCGGCAGCCGTGCTTTTTCCAGCGCTAGGAAGGTGGCTGTTTTGTCATCACAGGCGGCGATGGCCCGGGCGCGGTTAAACAGCCGCATGCCTGCCTGCTCCATGGCTTGGGCCAGACGCACATCTTTGTCAAAAAAGAGTGCGGCGGGCGGTGGACAAGACAGGCTGTCCTCACGCAGAAAAGAGGCGTTGTGCCTCAGGGTGAGCCGCAGATTTGCGGCCTTCGCGGCATCCAAAAAGGCTTTCTCTGTGGCGATAAACGATGGCGTCCGCAGGAACGCGTTAACAACCAGCCAGGCTTCTTTCATATCATCCCTCCAGACGCATCATAACATGGTATGGGTGGCTTGAATAGTGTGATATAATCCCTCAAAAGGGGTGATTGAATGGCCTGGGAGGCATTGCGGGCATATCAGGAAGAGTTGCTGGAGACCTGTGCTGTGGGCACTGACCTGGCAGTATATCAAGGGGAAACGCCGCTGTACCGCCACATGAATGGCTTTGCTGACCGGGAAAATGGTGTCAAAGTGAGTGCTGACACCTTGTTCCGGGTTTATTCCATGACCAAGCCTGTCGTCTGTGCGCTGGGGCTGATGCTCCATGATCAGGGACGTTTCCTGATGACGGAGCCAATAGGCAAATACCTGCCGGCCTTTGAGCATATGCGGGTCAGGGAAGGGGAGGGGGTCAGGGAGGCCACAAACCCCATCCGCATTCTGGATTTGTTCACCATGACCTCTGGCTTAAGCTATGAGATGGACCGGGATAGCCTGCGGGCTGCCCAGAAGACCCATGGCGCAGCTTTAACCATGGCCCATGCGGCGGAAGCCCTGGCTCAGGATCCGCTTGAGTTTGAGCCGGGGACACGTTTTTGCTATGGCTTGTCCCATGATGTGCTGGGTGTATTGATTGAAAAACTATTAGGCGCAAGCCTGGGGGAATGCCTGGCGGAGATGCTTTTTAAACCCCTGGGAATGACGCGCTGCTTTTTCACGGTGCCAGAGGTTTTAAAGCCCCACTGCGCCAAAGCCTATGCCTCCCAGCCACCCTTTGGGCCGGAAGCTGGGATGGAGCCCTTTTTCAGAGCCTTTCCAAAAATGGAAAGCGGGGGCGGCGGCCTGTCGATGACGATGGACGACTACCTGCGCTTCCAGCGCATGCTGCTGCGGGAAGGAAAGGATGAAGACGGGAGGACCCTCATCAGCCAGGCTGCGCTGCGCCTGATGCGCCTTAACCACCTGCCGCCAGAAGCGCTAAAGCATTACATGGAAGAGCGCCCGGGCTACGGCTATGGCCTGGGGGTGAGGGTGCTGATGGCGCCTGAAGCCATTGGGGCCCTTAGCCTGCCTGGGGAATACGGCTGGGCTGGCACCATGGGCACCTGGATGATGGTGGACCCGGCGCGTAACACCGCGGCGGTGTTTATGATGCAGGGAGAGCCCGGGCCTAACCGCCAGGTGCATCCCCGGCTGCGCAACCTGGTGTCATCAGCGGTGTCATCACAATAATCTGTTTTTATGGAATGGGGGATGAACGATGGACTTTTTGATTACAGCAAACCCCCTCACCTGGCATGAGGTGCTGATACGGGTGATTGCCGCCGTGGTGGTAGGCGCCGCGGTGGGCCTTGACCGGGAGTATAAAAACCGGCCTGCGGGCACGCGCACCCATAGCCTGGTATGCCTGGGGGCGGCGGTGGTGGCCATTCTGGAAGGGCTGCTGACAGTCCAGATTTTTAAAGATGGGGTCAGCGGTGAAGTCACCATTTCCCTGGGCCGTATGTCCGCCCAGGTGATCAGCGGCATCGGTTTTCTGGGGGCGGGCACCATCTTTGTGGCACAGAAAAAAGTGTCTGGCCTTACCACGGCGGCAGGGCTCTGGAACGTGGGCTGCCTGGGGCTGATGATAGGCTTTGGCTATTATTGGCTGGCGCTGATCATTGCTGGCTTTATCATGGTGGTGCTGGTGCTGCTGCAGAAGGTGATCCATGTGAACACCGTCAAGCGCGTTGAGGTGCGTTTTACCAACCGCCCTTCCGCCTTGCCGTTCATCAATGCCTATATGCACCAGAAGCATATCCAGGTGCTGGATGTGGACTTTCACATTGAGCACTTTGAGGCAGATGAGATGCCGGAGCGCAATGTGTACACCAACCTCTACACCCTCCACCTGCCCCCCGGATTGAGTTATGCGGACATGGTGATGCAGCTCACCCAGAACAAGGACATCCAGGTGGTCAGGACAAGAAATGTTTGATTTAAATAAAAAAAGGGCCAGCCGGCCCTGATATAAAATGGTTTAATCCAGCCCTTCCGGCCAGCTCGCCATGCGCTGGCTGGTTTTGTCTTTCATGTACAGGGTGTTGCCGCCAATGAACTCGCGCAGGATGGACAGCGGGGGAATCTCGTTGAACACCTCCGGGGATACGGGCAGGAAATAGTTCAAAATCTTTAAGATCCGGTTGCACTTGATGTAGTGCACGCTGTTTTTAGGCACCTGGCTTAGGATTTGGTAGGAAATGGTCTTAAATATCGGCAGTTCATAGTGCAGGGCGGAGTTAAAGAGGATGTCCGCCTGCTCCTGGAAGGGGAAGACCCATTTTTCTTCACCCCGCCTGACGCTGTCCCACATGACAAGGGTTTCTTCAGGCGGTGTGTGGCGGAACTGGTAATCCCTGACGATGCGGCGCAGCAGGCGCGCGTCGGTGGTGCGGATGCGGTTGTGATAATCCAAATTAAGGCTGGTGAGCTGGCTGATATAGATCTTGCAGATGATACTCTGGTCAAAGCCGCTGTGAAGGGCGGGGTTGAGCGCGTGAATGCCCTCAATGATGAGGGGCTGGTTGGCGCTTACCTTCATCATAATCCGCTGGGGCTTGCGCTTTTGTTCGCCAAAGTCAAAGCGGGGCATGGGGGCCTCCTGGCCGGACAGCAGCTGGGCAATCAGCTCCCGGAAGAGCGGCACATCCAGCGCGTCAAGGGCTTCCAAATCGGGAAAGCCATCAGCCTCCAGGGGGAGTTCATCCCGGTTTCTGTAGAAATCATCCAGGGAAATCAGCTGGGGCTGAAGCCCGCCCACCCGCAGCTGAATGGACAGGCGGTTGGCGAAGGTGGTTTTCCCGCTGGAGGAAGGCCCTGAGATGAAAATGACCCGGGCGCCCCGATTGATGATATCCTGGGAAATATCTGACAGGGACTGATTGTGCAGGGCTTCGTTGACGCGGATAAAGTCCCGCAGCTTATCCTGGGCAATCAGGTCGTTCAGGCCTGCGGCGGTGGAACAATCAAGCACCTTGCACCAGTAGTTGGACTGGGCAAACACCGCCATCTGCTTGGGCATGCTCACAAAAGGCGCGGGGCGGGAAGGCTCAGCCCGGTCAGGCAACAACAGCACCAGGCCTGGCGCGTGGTGATGCAAGGCAAAAACCGGTGTATGCCCGGTGGAGGGCAGCATGGCCCCATAGAAATACTCCATCATGCCCCCGCAGGTATACATGTTGAAATAGTCAAAAGGCCGGTAGGAGAGCAGGTTGGCCTTGTCCAGGTCCCCCTGATTTTTGAAGTATTCAATGGCGTCTTCCTTGCTCCAGCGCTCCAGAATAAAGGGCAGGTTTTCTGCCACGATGTCCCGCATCAGCCCTTCCAGGGCGCTGACATCAGCGGCGGACAGGCGGTGGCCCTCCATCTCCATATAGACGCCCTGGCCGATGGAGTGCTCGTTGCGCAGGATGTAGCCGGGGAAACGGCGTTTAACCGCCATCAGCAGCACAAAGCGCAGAGAGCGCTCATAAATGCGGCGGCCTTCTTCGTTGAAGTAGTTGATGCTGGTCATTTCACCGGGTGTGGTGATGGGGGTGTTCAGCTCCAGCACCATTCCTTCCTTAAAGCAGGCCAGCACTTCGCCTGCTTTTTCAGGCATCAGGGTATTCACAACCTGGCTTAAGGTGACAGGCGGGTTAAACTCACCTGGGATACCGTCCAGTATCAATTTCACGCGGATACCTCCTTCTGCCGGGCTGTGGCCACTTTTTTGGCCCATTGCATGTGCTTGGTTTTAATATAGGCGGGGCTTTGCTCATCAGAAAGCAGGGCGCTGCGGCGCACCTTTTTAGTGCCATCCGCATCCTCTTCCAGCGCCAGGTCCACAAACAGCAGGCCATGATCCGGGCAGTCAGCCAGGGCGCGGAAACGGTCTGGCGCCATCATCACATAGCCCTCAGGGATGTCAGCGCGCTTGCCGCACACGGGGCAGTTGGGCTGTTGAGCGGGGCGGCTGAGAAGCGCTTGAGAGAGGGTGGAGAAGCGCAAGGTGTCGGTTTTTTCATGCTCCCGGTTTCTGACCCGGCCAAAGGCGCGCACGCTTTGGGGATGGTTCAGGATGGCGGTGGGATCGGGGAAACGCTGGAACACCAGCGCTGTGTAGTACGCGTCATCAACCGCTGAGTGGAAGGGATGCTCCGGGCTAATCTGCACCCCCAGCGCTTTCATGGCGTTTTTGAGGCCTGCCCGGTTTTTGGTGTCCCCGGTCAGTTCGCCATAGAGGCGCTGCAGGTCATACACCGGGGGGATGGGGTGCCCCTTCACAAAAAAGGCGATGTTTTGATGAAGCACGGAAATATCGTCATTGCCCCAGGTGGTCAGCACAAACTCATCCCCGCACCAGGCTACAAAACGGGCAAAGGCCTCGGGGAAATCCGGCGCGTCTGCCAGGTCATCCTGGCGGATGCCGGTAATCCGGGAAATGCGGGGGTGCAGGGTGCGGTAGTTGGCAGGGGCGATGAACTGGTTGAACGAGCCCACCATCCGCATGCCTTCATCCAGCATGACAGCGCCTATTTGAATAACTTCAAACATCAAACGGCTGCCCAGGCGCCGGTAAGCGGCGCTGCGCTGGGAGAGAGGCTGGTTCCATTCCAAATCCATGACGATATATCGCATACAATCTCCTGAGTTTATTGGCTGATTCTTTTGGCGGCGCTTGATCCCGCCAGGGCGCCGGTGGAAAAGGCAATTTGCAGGTTGAAGCCGCCTGTCAGGGCGTCCACATCCAGAATTTCCCCGGCGAAATAGAGCCCATCCACCTTTTTTGAGGCCATGGTGGAGGGGGATACCTCCCTAACATCAACCCCGCCCCGGGTGACCACGGCTTCTTCCAGGGGGCCAGGGCCGGTGAGGTGCAGCGGGAGGCGCTTGAGGGCTGTGATAAACTGGTCGCGCTCAGCCGCGGACAGCTGGCTTAGTTGCCTGACAGCGGGAACCCCGCACAGGCTGGGGAACACCCGGGCCAGGCTGGAAGGCAGGTATTCAGGCAGGAGGGAACTGAACTGTTTCCGGCCTTTTTCAGCAAGGTCCCGTTTAAGGCGGTTTTGCAGCGTCTCCCGGTCAAGGGCGGGCTTCAGGTCAATCCAGGCATTTATCTCTTTCCAGGTGGCGTCTGCCAGGACGCTTGAGAGGGAAAGGGCCAAGGGGCCTGAGATGCCCTGATGGGTGAACAGCATTTCGCCCTGCTCCAGAAAGCGGGTTTTGCCGCCTTGAGAAGCGCCGAGGGCCGCGTTTTTCAAACTAAGCCCTGAGACCTCCGGTATCCATCGGTCGCTGGCGTACAGGCCCACCAAAGAGGGAATAAGCTTCCCCACGCTATGGCCCAGTTCTCTGGCCATCCGGTGGCCTTCCCCGCGGGAGCCGGTGACAGGGTAGCTGACCCCGCCGGTGGCAAGGATTACAGCGCTGGCGGCGAGCTGGCTGCCATCCTGCAGCCTGACGCCTGAGACATGGCCATCATCCGCCGTGACCGTGCTGACGGGGCTATGGAGGCGGACTTCATCAGCGGTCAGCCCCCGGGACAGGGCTTTGATCACATCAGATGCCTTCTGGCTTGCGGGGAACACCCGCTGGCCCCGTTCCACTATGGTGTCACAGCCCAGGTTCCTTAACCAATCCCGCAGGCCATCCGGGGACAAAAAAGAAAGCGCCGCGTGCAAAAACCGGGGATTGCGCGGCACATTGGCAAGAAAATCCTCGTGATTTGCCTGGTTGGTGACATTGCACCGGCCTTTTCCGGTGATGTAGAGCTTTTTGCCCAGCTTCTCGTTTTGTTCAAGGAGCAGCACCCTGGCGCCAGATGCTTTGGCAAAGAGGGCGGCTGCCATGCCGGCGGGGCCACCGCCAATGACGATGATGTCAGGGGATGATGCTGTCATAGCAGGGGGCGGTACAGCTCGTTGTGGTTTTTAAAGCCGCCCACGAAGCTCACCGTCATATGGCCGTTTTGCAGCAGGTCCAGGTCGCTGCCCTTTTCGGGCGTTTCGTACCTGACCCCGTCTTCCAGCCAGAAGTATTTGATTCCCCGGGGGTTCACCCGCTCCTCATAATCGTCCAGGAAGAAAGCCTCGCTGATGGGGGCGATTTGAGCGGCCTTGACCTGGTCAGGGGGTAGGGCAGGGCCGTTCAGGTTGCAGAAGGTGAGGCGGGGCATGGGCCGCTTGAGGATGTAATTCATGATGTCAAGCGCCTGTTCTGCCAGGTGTTTCCGCATCTCCTCATCCGCCCCGTAGCCGATGGAAATGGCCATGCTGGGGATGTTGAGCATCGCCGCTTCCCGGGCAGCGGCGGCTGTGCCTGAATAAAACAGCGCCGTGCCTACGTTTTCCCCGTCGTTGATGCCGGAGAGGCAAAAGTCGATGGGCTTATCGCTCAGCCGCCTGCCGATGCGCACACAGTCCACCGGGGTGCCCTCCACCGAAAAGGCGGGGAAGGCGGCGTCCAGGAAACGCTCCCTGACCATCAGGCTGTGGGTGATGGTGAGGCGGTGCCCGGCAGCGCTTTGCTGGGTGGCGGGGGCAGACACCAGCACATCGTGCCCGGCCTTGGCCGCGGTTCTGGCCAGCGTCAGAATGCCCGGCGCGTCAACGCCGTCATCGTTGGTTATCAGCAGTCGCATAGA
The DNA here is from genome assembly GCA_964609415.1 of uncultured Christensenella sp. Taxonomy (GTDB): domain Bacteria; phylum Bacillota; class Clostridia; order Christensenellales; family Aristaeellaceae; genus UBA6115. The sequence goes on from CAZSSU010000002.1 coordinate 21,311, forward strand.
TTGTCCTTTCATCGTGGAAAAGTCTCCCGGAAGCTCATGCTTCCAATCGCCATCCTACCATATATACCCTTCATCAGCAAGAGAATTGGCTTGTCTGTTAAGGCCCCCTGGCTTATACTGGGCAGGAGGTGATACGCATGCAGGAACGGGTGGATATCTGGGCACGGCGTCCCAATCAGGATCATGGGCTGATGCAGTTGGTGGCCATTGTCACCATGATCATCGACCATGTGGGGGCCATCTTTTTTCCCAGCATCATGTTGTTGAGGGTGATTGGGAGAATCGCCTTCCCGCTGTTTTGCTGGGGCATCGCCATGGGCGCTGAAAAAACCAGGGATTTCAACCGTTATGCCCTGCGGCTTTTGGTGTTGGGGGTTATCTCCCAGATCTTTTACATGAAGGCACTCAACCACTCCTGGCATGAGCTGAACGTGCTGGCTACGCTGCTGCTGGGCCTGCTTGCCATCCGGGGCATCCAGGTGAAGCGCTTTGGCACTCAGCTGTGGGGACCACTGGTATGCCTCATCATTGCGGCGGCTTACCGCATGGACTATGGCTGGCAGGGGGTCATGCTCATCATCCTGATGTATCTGGCCAGGCACACACGGGGTGGCCTGACAGCGCTGATGGTTAGCTTTTGTCTGTTGTGGGGCAGCCGCTCCGGCCCGATGTTCTATGGTGTATCGCTCAACAGCGGCTTCCTGCCCCTGGATATTGGGTTAAGCCAATTGATATCACTGATCAGCCTCCAGTTCCTGGCCATCCTGTCGCTGCCGCTGATGATGTTTCAAACAAACTCCGGCATCAAGCTGCCCAAATGGTTCAGTTACGCGGCCTACCCCGGGCATCTGCTGATTTTATGGCTGATCAAAATGGCGCTAAAAGGATGAATGATTTGAAGAAAAGAAAACACTTGCTTGGCCTGATGCTGGCCATGACGATGACCCTTAGCCTTGTGACAACGGGCCTTGCCCAGACCATGACGCTGATGGGCTTTGAGGATCCGGCCATTGGCCGGGACTGGAACAAAAACCAGTTTTTCCAGCACATGGCGCAGAAGACAGGCCTGGACTTCACCTTCCGCCAGTACAGGGATGAGGCCGCCTACCATCAGGCGCTTGCTGCGCTGGGGGAGGACGGGCAGCCGCTGCCTGATGTGCTGTTCAAAGCGGCGCTGAGGCCGGATGAAACCATGCAGCTGCTGGATTTGGGGGTGCTGATCGACCTGGCGCCTTATCTTGAAGCCCATTGCCCCAACCTGACAGCGCTGATGGCGGAAAATCCCAACTTGCGCCAGGCCATCACCTTGCCAGGCGGCCGGATTGGCGCTTTGCCCTTTGTGGAGATGGCACCCGCGCAAAATGTTTTGTGGATTAATAAAAGCTGGCTGGACAGCTTGAAACTGGACATGCCGGTGGACAGCGAAGCGCTAAGCGACGTGCTCCGCGCCTTTAAAACCGGTGACCCCAACCGCAATGGCCGTCAGGATGAGGTGCCCCTGTCTTTCATGGGGCCATATGACTTGAAATACCTGGCCCATGCCTTTGGTCTGCTTGCCAATGACTATCATGTTTTTATCGATGATGACACTGTCCGCTTCATGCCGCTGGAACCGGACTTCATGCGCTTTATATCCTGGTGCCGGGCGTTGTACCAGGAAGGCTTGCTGGCCAAAGATGGCTTTGCCACCCTGGACACTTTCAGGCGGATAACGGATGCCAAGGCCACCAAGCGCTATGGCGCTTTCTTCGCCCCTTTGCCCACCTATCTGCTGCCTTTGGAATGGGCGGGGGAATACCAGGCGCTGCCCCCCCTAAGCTATCAGGGCAGGCAGGTGTACCGGTCTATTGCCCAGCCGGTGCTGACAGGCACCTTTGCCATCACCAGCGCCTGCCCGGATGTGGGGGCTGCCCTCAGCTGGGCAGATACGCTCTACAGCCCTGAAGGCGCTGTGCTGGCGGGCATTGGGCTGGAAGGAACGGACTATGTGGTGGATGGGGATAGCAGCTGGCGCAGCATTCCCGGCATCCAGGATCCCCAGTATCAAACAGACAGCATCATTTCCACTGGCACCACCATCCCCGGCATATCAAGCGATGCCTTTCAGCGCCGCTACAGCGACCCCATGGTGAAAACCCTGTCAGAGCAGGTGGATGTGGTGTCGGCTGTAGCCAGGATGCCCTTCCCGCTTTTTTTGCTGACAGCTGGGGAGATGGCGGAGATTGCCCCTTTGCAGGCAGAGATCGCCCGGCATGTGGATGTGTCCATGGCGCGATTTATCCTGGGGGAGCGGGAAATTTCAAGAGCGGAATTTGACCTGTTCAGAAGTGAGCTGGAGGAACGGGGGCTTGCCCGGTTCCTGGCCTTCTGGCAGGGGATATACAACAGAACGGAGGAACAAAACAATGACTGAATACCAAAGCCTGGCGGCCTGGCTTATGTCCCCGGAAGGCCGGGCGCGCCTGGGTGAACTGTATGGCAAGGACGCGAAAGCTTTAAACAGCCAGTTTGCCCGCTATCAGCAGCTTTTGGCTGACCATCAGGCTGCCTTTAACGCGAATGTGCCCCTTACCCTGGTGTCAGCACCAGGCCGTACAGAGATTATCGGCAACCACACCGACCACAACCATGGCCAGGTGCTGGCAGCGGCGGTCAACCTGGACACGGTGGCCTTGGTTTCGCCGCGCGTGGACAGGCTGGTGCGGCTGAACAGCGCTGGCTATGCGCCCATGACGCTTGATTTGAGTGACTTAAACCCACAGGCCGGGGAAGAGGGCGGCACCGCTGCGCTCATCCGGGGCGTGGCAGCCAGGATGGAGGCGCTGGGATTTGTTATCCGGGGCTTTGACGCGGTGATGACCTCCCAGGTGATGTCAGGCTCCGGGCTTTCCTCCTCCGCCGCCTTTGAGGTGGCGGTGGCCGCCATCTTTGACGCGCTATATAACGGCTTCCGCCTGGATGCCAAGGAGCGGGCAAAAATCGGCCAGTTCGCGGAGAATACTTATTTTGGCAAGCCCTCCGGCCTGATGGATCAGATGGCCTCCTCTGTAGGCGGGCTGGTGGCGATAGACTTCAAGGAGGAGGACCCCCTGGTCACCGCCCTGCCCTTTTCCTTCGCGGCTTCCGGCTACCGCCTGATTGTGGTGGACACCCGGGGCAGCCATGACGATCTGACCCCTGCTTACAGCGCCATCAAGTCAGAAATGCAGGCAGCGGCCCGGGCAATGGGGGCGGAGGTGCTCAGAGAACGGGACAAACAAACCTTCCTGGCCAGCCTGCCGGACATCATCCGCCAGGCGGGGGACCGGGCAGCGCTGCGCGCCCTTCACTTCTACAACGAAAATGAACGGGTGGCTGAGGCTGTCTTAGCGCTCAAAGAGAACAACTTGCCCCGCTTCTTCCAGATGGTGCGGGGGAGCGGTCTTTCCTCCTGGACCATGCTGCAAAACCTGTATGCCCAGCCCCAAAGCCAACCCCTGGCGCTGGCACTGGCGCTGGCTGAGGAAATCCTGGCCGGGGAAGGCGCCTGCCGGGTGCACGGCGGCGGCTTTGCCGGCACCACGCTGAACTTTGTGCCGGATTACAAACTGTCAGCCTTCACCGCGCACATGGATGCCGTCTTCGGCCCAAATGCCTGCCATGTGCTGGATGTGCGTGCCCAGGGGGCTGTGATGGTCAATCCAAAGGCTTGACAGCCCCCAGGTGCGGTGGTAGGATGATCCCAACTCCATAATGTGTCTTCAGGGCGGGGTGAAAGTCCCCACCGGCGGTAAAGCCCGCGAGCCGAAAGGTTGACATGGTGAGATTCCATGGCCGACAGTAAAGTCTGGATGAAAGAAGGCAGGCATTAAACAGCCATCATTATTCGCCCTGAGCCATTTATCGGGGCGAATTCATGATTGGGAGGCATTTCCATGAACCGCAGAACCAACACGGCCAAACTCACCTACGCAGCGCTGCTGACGGCGCTGGCCATCATCCTCAGCTATTTTCCTGAGATTCCCCTGGCTTTCTTCGCCCCCTGGCTGAAGCTGGACTTTTCCTTTACCCCGCTTCTGCTGCTGGGCTTTTCCATAGGGCCCGGGATGGCTGCCATCGCGATTTTAATCACCAACGTGGTGCACATCATCGGCGGCACCACCAGCGGCGTGGGGGAACTGGCTAATATCATTGTGGGGCTATGCTTTGTGATGCCGCCCACCCTGATGTACCGCAAAAACCGCACCTGGCGCGGGGCGCTTGTGGGCATGGCCATTGGCATTGTGCTGATGATGCTCTCTGGCGTCATTGCTAATCGTTATCTGCTTTTGCCCACCTATTTTGGCTCCAACTTTGAGCAGGCCATGGGCAATATGGGCATCACGGTGTCGGGCTACCTGTGGGCCGGGGTGCTGCCGTTTAACCTTGTGAAAGGTTTGGTCAATGCCCTCCTCACCCAGCTGCTGTACAAGCGCTTATCCAAAATTTTGAAAGAAGCGGAAAAGGATATTGAGGTATCACACTAAGTCCAGGGAAGAAACCCAGCGCCTGGGCCAGGCATTGGCCCAGGTGCTGAGGCCTGGTGATGTATTGCTGCTCTCAGGGGAACTGGGCGCCGGGAAAAGTGAACTGGCCAGGGGCATTGCCCGGGGCCTGGGTGTTACTGGCCCTGTGCCCAGCCCCACCTTTACCCTGCTTAACATCTATGAGGAAGGCCGCCTTCCGCTCCACCATTTTGACTGGTACCGGGCGGATGATCCGGAGGAAATATCAGCCGCGGGCCTTGAGGAATACATCCAGGGGGAATGGGTCAGCCTCATCGAGTGGCATGAGCGGGCGCCCTATCTATGCCCGGAGCGGCACCTGCTGGTGGAAATCAAAACCCTGGACGAAACCAGCCGGCTTATCACCCTGCGCCCCCAGGGGGGCTTCCGGGAATTGGGGCTGAGGGAGGAAGATCTGTGACGATTCTGGCGCTTGACACCTCAGGGCCGGTGTGCTCTGTTGCCCTTCTGGATGAGGCGGGGCTTTGCTATGAAGCCCGGGCGGTCAACAAGCTGACCCATTCCAGAAACCTGCTGCCCATGGTGGAGGAAGCCCTGGATAAGGGCGGGAAAACCATGGCGGATATCAGCCTGGTGGCAGCGGTTGTGGGGCCTGGCTCCTTCACCGGGGTGCGCATTGGCGTGGCCACCGCCCAGGGCCTGGCCAGGGCCAGGGGCATAGGCTGCCTGCCGGTGAACGCGCTGGAAGCCATGGCTCATAGCATGACCACTCCCGGCCTTGTTATCTGCCCCATCCGGGATGCCAGGAGCATGCAGGTGTATGGCGCGGCCTTTAAGGATGGCAAGCGCCTGATGGCGGATGAAGCCGTGCCGCTTGAGGAATATCTGGCCCTGGTGACCTTGTTTGACGGTGCCCTTTTGTTTATGGGGGATGGGGTCAAACCCTGCCAGGCGCAGATCGCAAAGGCGCTTGGGGACAGGGCGCTTTTCGCACCGCCTCACCTGGTGCTGCCAGGGGCAGGGGCGGCAGCCTATCTGGCCAGCTGCCATCAGGACCAGGTGGTGGCACCGGGGGAGTTAAAGCCCCTGTATCTGAGGGCGCCCCAGGCGGAACGCCTCCGCGCACAGCAAAATGGCTGAGGCCCTCATCCGCCGCATGACCCTGGCAGACGCCAGCCAGGTGGCGCACATTGAAGCTGCCTGTTTTCAGACGCCCTGGACGCTCAGGGATTTTGAACATGAGATGAGCCAGAACCCGGTGGCCCGTTACCTAGTGGCGGAAGTGGATGGGCAGCTGGTTGGTTTTGCCGGGGCCCATATCATCCTGGATGAGGGGCACATCACCAACGTGGCTGTGCTGCCCGGGGCAAGAGGACAGGGCCTTGGCAAAAAACTGTTGAAGGCCCTGCTGCAATATGCCGCCAACCTGGGGGCGAGGTATTTAACCCTGGAGGTGCGGGCGAGCAATGCGCCTGCCATCGCCCTCTACAAATCCTTTGGCTTTATCAAGGTGTCTGTGCGCAAGCGCTACTATGCTGATTCGGGTGAGGATGCGCTGCTGATGGTGTGTGACCAGATGCCCCCGGCGGAAGCGGATTTTTCAGAGCCTGAAACGGTAAACGATCAATAAATCGCCTGCAATTCTTTGCTGTCAAACTGCTGTATTTCAACATCATAGCCCTCTGGCCCCTTGAACAAAAAGGAGCGCATGGCAATGCCCTTGATGTGCTTAATGGGGGCAACAGCCAGGCCTTTTTCTTTGAGGCGCCGGTGCGTTTCCTCAATGTTATTGACCGTGAGGCTGATGAGGACGCCGCCCCGGCTATCCACCGGGATGGAGCCGTCTTTGGCATCCACCGCCCCTAAAAATGCGCGGCCGGCTGTCTGGTAGACGATAGCCCAGCCGGGGTCATGCACCACTGAAAGCTCTAGCACCTCGCTGAAAAAGGCTTTGGCGGCGGGAAAATCGTCAAAGTAGAGAAAGGTCACCTGGGAAGAGATGTCAAGCAGGGCCATCCTGTCCTCCTTTCATTGGAACACCAGAAACTCACACTCAAGCCGCCCGTTGTACAGCCTGCGGCGGCTGTTTGCTTTGCGCCTCATGTGGCGTTCAAAGCTATGATTGGCCGTGATCACAGCCAGCTTCGCGCCCTGATGCCGGGCCAGAAGGCCGCCAAAGTCAGCCGCCAACTTATCCGCCGCCTTTTTGTCGCCCAGGCGTTCGCCATAGGGGGGATTAGCGATGAAAAAGGGCGTTGGCCCGTCCAAAGTCAATTGCCTCAGGTCGGCCTGGCGCAGTTTGATGCGGTCAAACAGACCGGCTTGACGCAGGTGCTTTTCACATAAATGTAGCGCTTCGGGGCTGATGTCGCTGCCGGAGATGGGCGGGATATCCTTAGGCCGGTACAGGCGGGCCGCTTCCTCCCGGATGAGCTGCATATCCTTTATGGCGCTGTCAGGCCATGTTTCCATGATAAAGAAGCGCTTGAGCCCGCTGGCCCTGTTCGCGGCCAGGAAGGCCGCTTCAAGCAGCAAGGTGCCTGTGCCGCAGCAAGGATCATGAAGCGGCTGGTCTGCTTGCCAGCCCGACAGGCGCAGCATGGCCGCAGCCAGCGTTTCCCGGATGGGCGCTTCCCCCACATAGGTGCGGAAGCCCCGCTTGTTCAGCGCCTCGCCTGAGGTGTCAATGGCGATGCGGGCGATGTCCCGGTGCAGGGTGACAGAGATGGGGTAAGTGGGGCCTGTTTCAGGGAACCACTGGGTTTTATGGCGCTGCTTCAGCCGCTCCACAATGGCTTTTTTGCTGATGCTCTGGCAGTCGCTCACACTCATCAGCTGGCTTCTGGCGCAGTTGCCACTCACCGGGAAGGCGGCGTCCCTGGGCAGAATGCGCTCCCAGGGGATGCTTTTGACAAATTCAAACAGGGCGTCAAAGGTTTTCACTTCCTTTTCCGCCAGCACCCACATCACCCGGTCGGCACAGGCCAGCCACAGGTTGGCCTTAAAAGCGTCAGACATACTGCCCGAAAAACGTGCGCCGCCCGGCTCGGCCTTGGCTTCAAAGCCCAGCTGCTGCAATTCCTGTTTCACCAGACCTTCAAGACCAAAGGCCGCCGTCGCGATAAAATCCATATGCACCCCTCCATAAGCCTATTATACATTAACGAAAATGCGCCGCAAGCCCTGTCTAATCCCAGGCTTTTTGTGTAAAATGAAAACAGGAGGAGATATATGAGAAAAGTTTTGTTAATTGTGCTTGATTCTGTGGGCGCGGGAGAATTGCCGGATGCCCATCTATATGGGGACGAAGGTGCCAACACCCTGGGGCACACGGTGCTGGCTGCGGGGCTGAGGCTGCCCCAGCTGGAAAAACTGGGCATCGGCGCCATCCCCACAGCCCACTTGCCCCTTGATGTAAACGCCCGGGGGCTGAGCGCCAGGCTGGCGGAAAAATCCCCCGGCAAGGACACCACAACCGGCCACTGGGAAATGGCGGGCGTCCGGCTAAATCAGGCTTTCCCCACCTTTCCCGAGGGCTTCCCGGCGGATTTCATCGCCCGGTTTGAGGAAGCCATCGGCACCAAAACCATGGGGAACTACCCCGCCTCAGGTACCGCCATCATCAAGGAGCTGGGGGAGGAGCATATCCGCACTGGCTACCCCATCGTGTACACCTCGGCTGATTCGGTGTTTCAAATCGCTGCCCATGAGGAAGTGATCCCCCTTGAGCGCTTGTATGAAATCTGCCAGATTGCCAGGGACATGCTGACAGGGGAACTGGCTGTGGGCCGGGTGATTGCCAGGCCGTTTATCGGCACGCCTGATAAGGGCTTTACCCGCACCGGCAGCCGGAAAGATTTTTCGCTGCTGCCGCCATCCAATACCATCCTGGATGATCTGAAACAGGCGGGCTATGATGTGCTGGGCGTTGGCAAAATCGAGGATATCTTCGCCCACCGGGGCCTGACGGAAAGCAACCACGCCTCAGGCAACGCGGCCTGCATTGAGGCAGCGCTGGAATACCTGGGCCAGCCTTTTGAGGGGCTGTTGTTTGTGAACCTGGTGGATTTTGACATGCTGCATGGCCACCGGCGCGATCCCGAGGCATATGCCAAAGCACTCAAGGATTTTGACGATGCCCTGCCCCGCTTCCTGGAGAAACTGGGGGAAGAGGATCTGCTCATCATCACCGCCGATCACGGCTGTGACCCCACTTTCAAGGGCACTGATCACACCCGGGAGTATGCCCCCCTGCTGGCCTGGCGGCCGGGCCTCTCCGGCCAAAGCCATCTGGGTGACCGGGACAGTTTTTCAGACATCGCGGCCACCATCAGCGATTTCTTCGGGCTAAAGGAACGCTATGGCGCCCAATCATTTTTGAAAGAATTGGAGGAGCTGGCATGATTGATTACAAGGACATCAAAAGGGCAGCAACACTGGTGATGCACACCTGCGGCCCGGCCGATATTGCCATTATTTTGGGCAGCGGCCTTGGCGGCTATGAGGAGCAGCTGCTGGATCCGGTGGAGATTGATTATGATGAAATCCCCGGCTTCCCCACCTCTACGGTGCCAGGCCACGCGGGCAAGTTCATCATCGGCACGCTAAAAGACAAGCGGGTGCTGGTGATGTCCGGGCGCATTCACAGCTATGAGGGCTATGGGATGGACAAGGTGACCCTGCCCATTCGGGTGATGAGCCTGCTGGGGGTGAAAACCCTGATTGTCACCAACGCCGCAGGCGGCGTCAACACCGCCTTTAAGCCGGGGGATTTGATGCTGATTGAGGACTATATCAACCTCTCAGGCCGCAACCCGCTTCGGGGCAAAAACCTGGACCGCTTTGGCCCGCGTTTCCCCGACATGAGCCAGGCATATGACCTGGAGCTGCGCCAGATTGCCCAGCAGGAAGCGGAAAAACTGGGGATTGATTTAAAGCGCGGTGTGTACTGCTGGATGAATGGGCCCACTTACGAAACCCCTGCCGAAATCCGCATGGTGCGCACCCTGGGGGCTGACGCGGTGGGTATGTCCACCGTGCCTGAAACCATCGTGGCCCGCCACTCAGGCATGCGGGTGCTGGGCATCTCCAGCATCACCAACATGGCCGCCGGCGTCCTTGACCAGCCCATCAACCATGACGAGGTGCTGGCTGTGGGCAAGGGGGTGAAAGAACCCTTTGCCAGGCTTCTGGACGCGGTGATTGACCGTTTGCCAGAGGCGGAGACGGTGGAAATGTAAGCTGAATAGCATCAAACCATCAAGGGGGATACTGCTGTGATGCGGTCTCCCCCTTGGCATTTATGATCTGTGCTGTTATTGCATGGCGTCTCGGATTGAATGAAATATCATGATGACGCTGGTCTGGATGAGGCCGGACTGATATGTTTCATCAATGCACTCATCCCAATAGGCCAGATGTTTGATGTCGATGTCGTGCTTTGATTCCCGGACATCTACCCCGCCTTCTCCCTGAACGCTATACCAATAGAGGAATTCATCCCCGTCCACAATTTCCCGGTGGATCGACTCGATGAACATCTTTTCATCCTTTAAGGTCACCAGGGTGTCTTCCATATGGCGATTCAGAAAGTCCAGCCATTCATCAACTGTTTTAGACTTGCCGGGCTTAACCCGGAACCTGCTCAACTCTACTTTTATCATCAGTTCTCCATGCAGACTTGCGCTTTTATCAGTTCCGTACCTCGCCGCCCAGCTTGCCGATTTTTTTGATGATGCTGGTCATTTTCTCATCAATCTGTTCAGCGGTGAGGGTGCCCTGCTCAGAGCCGAAATGCACCCGGAACATGACGGATTTCTTGCCCTGGGGGATTTGGCGGCCCCGATATTCCTCGACGAAATCAATGCTGTTGACGCTTTTTTCAAGGGCGCTGCGGATATCCTGCCATGAGGTTTTCTCGTCCACCAGGATGGAGAAATCCTGCTCCACCAGGGGGAAGAGGGGCAAGCGCTGGTAGCTGTTGCTGCGGGAGGGGAGGGGAATGAGTGCTTCCACATCCAGCGTCAGGGCAACGACCGCCGTGCGCTTGATGCCGGCCAGGCGCGCAGCCTTGAGGGAAATGAGGCCAAAGGAGCCGATGACCTGACTATCTGAGAGGATGTTCAGCCAGGCCTTGGGGTCAGCCCAGGCGGGCTTATCCTGCTGGGCAAAGTGGATTGGCTCCGCCATGATGGCCCTCGGCAGGGACTCCAAAACCCCTTTCATTTCCCGGAACAGGAGGGCGGCGTCCTCGCCCGCAAAGGCAGCAGCCAGCTGCCGGGTTTGCAGGGGCAGGGTTTCGCCTGCTTCGCTGGGGTGGGTTTCTCCCGGGGCAAAGACCTGGGCAAGCTCAAACACCCGGAACCCCTCGAAGTAGCGCAGGTTAAGCGCGGTAACTGCCAGCATGGCGGGGATCAGGGAAGGCCTGAGGCTGGCGGTGTCAGGGGAGGGCGGGGTGGCAAGCATCAGGCAGTTTTCGGGTGCAATGCCAGCTGCTTCCAGGTAGCGCTTGTCCACCCAGGGATAGGTGAACACCTCCTGCACACCGCAGCGGCTGGCCAGGTATTCCCGCAGGCGGCGCTCCAATTGCATGGCGGGCTGGCGCACGGCGCGATTCAGCTTTACCGTGGGGGGAATATAGTCAAAGCGGTTATAGCCAATCATCCGGGCAACTTCTTCCAGCACATCATCCGGCAGGCTCACATCCCCCGTGGCGCGCCAGGAAGGCACGGCCACCTGGAGCAGATCACCATCTGATGAGACGTCAAATCCCAGGGGGCGCAGGATGCCTGCGGCTTCATCGCCAGACATCTCACGGCCCAAGCGGGTGTTCAGCCAGCTTAGTTTCACCGGGATCGTGGGGCATTGGGTTTTCACCGGGTAGTTATCGGTGAAAGCGCTCATGCGGGCCTGGGGGAAAAGCGCTCTGATCAGTTGATCCGCCACGGCCATGGCCTGGTCAACCCGCTGGGTGTCCAGGCCCTTTTCATTGCGGTTGGCTGATTCGGTGCGCACTTGATAGCGGCTGGCGCTGCGGCGCAGGCCAATGGGCTCAAAATTGGCGATTTCAAGGATCATGGTGGTGGTTGTGGGCAGGATAGAATCCTTCGCCCCGCCCATAATGCCGCCCAGGGCGATGGGCTCGGTGGCGTCACAGATCATCAGGTCTGAATCAATCAGCTTCAGCTCATGCCCGTCAAGCAGGGTGAGGGTTTCGCAGGGTTTGGCATTCCTCACGATGATTTCACCCTTGACATTTTCCTTGTCAAAGCCATGGGTGGGCTGGCCTACAGAAAGCATGACATAGTTGGTCAGGTCGACCAGGGCATTGATGGGCCTGACACCGGTTTTCCACAGCGCGGTTTTAAGCGGCCAGGGGGAGGGCACGCTGGCAAGCCCTTCATACACGATGCCCGCATAGCGCCTGCAGCGCTGGGGATTCTCGATGGTGACGGGATATTCGGGCAGCCCCTCAGGCTTCTTAAATGAGGGGAGGGGCTTAAGCGCCTGACCATAAATGGCGGCCAGCTCCCGGGCGATGCCATAGTGGCCCCAGAGGTCCGGGCGGTTGGTGAGGGATTTGTTGTCAATCTCCAGGATGATATCGGAAAGCCCCAGCACCTGGCCCAGGGGATCGCCTGGCTGGCCTTCAAAATCTGCCAGGTTCATGACCCCGTGGTCGTCTCCCGCGGGGAAGAGCTCATCAAGCTCCAGCTCCGCCGCGGCGCAGATCATGCCTTCGCTTTTAACCCCGCGCAGTTTGGTGGGCTTAATGAGGACGGGTTCCCCCTCTCCATGCCAGCGCACCTTGGCGCCTGGCAGGGCGACGGCGCAGCGCATGCCTTCATAGATGTTGGACCCACCGCAGACAATGGTGGCCGGGGCTTCCTGGCCCACATCCACCTCGCATACCCTGAGCATGTCGGCCTGGGGGTGGGCAGTAATCTTGGATATGATGCCAAGGACGGAGCCGCCCAGGGCATCCGCCGGGTTCACAGCGCCTTCCACCTCCACCGTGCGCATGGTCAGGTCGTAGGAGAGCTGCTCCATGGTGAGGGATTCCGGCAGGGACACATAGTCCTTAATCCAGTTGAGTGATACTTTCATCTTCCTTCCCTCCCTTTACCTGAACTGCCCCAGGAACCTGAGGTCCGCGCTGTGGAACAGCCTGACATCGTCCACGCCGTAGCGCATCATGACCAGGCGGTCAAGGCCGATGTTGATATAAAACCCGCTCCAGATTTCCGGATCCAGCCCGGCGGCCTTCAGCACATTGGGGTGAGGGGTGCCGCCTGGCATCACCTCAATCCAGCCCACCTGCTTGCACACCTTGCAGCCCTTGCCGCCGCATACCAGGCATTTCATGTCAATTTCAAAGCCTGGCTCCACAAAGGGGAAGAAGCCTGCGCGCATGCGGGTGTCAACGGGCCTGCCAAACACCTTTTCCAGGATGGTGCTGACCAAAAGCTGCCCTGAGGCGAAGGAAAAGTCCTTTTCCACAATCAAGGCCTCATACTGGAAGAAGGCGCGCTCGTGGCGGGCATCGGTGTTTTCATTCCGGTACACCCGGCCGGGATAGACAAAGCGGGCAGGAGCGCCGTGCTTTTTCAGGTAACGCACGCTGCCGCCGGTGAGGTGAGGCCTGAGGCAAAGGCGCTCATGGCCCTTTTTCCCCTCGGAACCCTTGAGCCAATAGGTGTCCATGGTGTCTCGGGCGGGGTGCTCAGGGGGGAAGTTCAGGTGGTCAAAGGCGTATTGTTCGCTGGTGATGTCATCCTCAGCAAACACCTCAAAGCCCAGGGACAAAAAGGCGTCATTGAGGTCATAGCTCATCTGGGTGATGGGGTGCAGGGCCCCTGACATGGGCTGAATGCCCGGCAGGCTCAGGTCAATTTCCCCCTGGATGGCAGAGCCCTCGTCCACCAGCGCTTCTTCCCGGGCGGTGATGGCCTGGGCGATGGCGTCCTTCACCTCGTTTGAGAGCATGCCCACCTGCCGGCGCTCGTCCGGGGGCAGCTTGCCCAGCTCTTTTAAAATCAGGGTTAAATCACCCTTTTTCCCCAGGTATTGGTGGCGGATCTGCAGCAGTTCCTCTGCTGTGCCCGCTCCCTGCACCGCGCCAAGCGCGGCGTTTTTCATGGCCTCCAACCGTTCCCGCATCGTAAACCTCCAGATATCATTCAAAATTGCGTACGCAGGAATGCTAACATCCTCGAATCCTTTCGTCAATTGCCCGCTCAGGCCTTCCTTGCATAATAAGCAGAAACATGCTATTTTTTACAGAGTTATTAAGGAGGCTTCATGGAAGGACAACGACCCATTTCCTGGTACCCGGGGCATATGGCAAAAGCCAAGCGCCAGCTGGAAACCCAGCTCAAGCGGGTGGACATCGTGCTGGAGCTGTGCGATGCCCGGCTCCCCCTGTCCAGCCGCAACCCGGCATTGGACGAGATGCTGGCGGCCAAGCCCCGGCTGCTGCTGATGAACAAGGAAGACCTGGCGGACCCTGCCGTAACCCGGCAATGGGAGGCCTATTTCAGGGCCTTGGGCATCCAGGCTTTCCCCATCCAGGCAGGAAAGAACAAGCAGAAAATTCTCAAGCTGGTGGACAGCCTGACCGCTGAAAAACGCCAGCGCGCGGAGAACCGGGGCATGGCCATTACCAGCCGTGCCATGGTGGTGGGGGTGCCCAATGTGGGCAAAAGCACCCTGATCAACGCCCTGGCTGGGCGCAGCGCCTTTAAGGTGCAGGACCGGCCTGGCGTCACCCGGGCAACCCAGTGGATTAAGGCAGGGGAACGGCTTGAACTGATGGATACCCCCGGGATGCTCTGGCCCAAGCTAAATGATCAGCGAGCGGCCCGCCGCCTGGCCTATATCGCCGCCATCAGGGATGAGATTCTGGATACCTATCACCTGGCCATTGACCTGCTTGACGAGCTGATGAGCCTGGCCCCTGAGAAGCTGGCGGCCCGTTATAAGCTGGAGGACCTGAGCCTCCGCGGGCAGGCGCTGTTGGAAGCGATTTGCCGCGCCAGGGGCTTTTTACAAAAGGGCAATGAATATGACCTAGAGCGCGGGGCCACCTGCGTGCTGGATGAGTTCCGGGGCGGGCTGATTGGCCGCATCACCCTTGAAAAACCAAAGGAGGGCAGCCATGCGCAGCGATGAGCGCCGCCAGGCGCTGTACCAGCATGATATGGGCCTCTGGCAGGAAGGCGCGCGCTTTGCCGGCATTGATGAGGCGGGCCGCGGGCCGCTTGCGGGGCCTGTGGTGGTGGCCTGCGTGGTGTTTTCACCGTCCACTCAGATGCTGGACCATATAGACGACTCGAAAAAGCTCTCCGAAAAGCGCCGGGAAGCGGCGTGTGAGGAGATTTTCCGCTGGGCGGATTTTGTGGGCGTGGGCCAGGTGGAAGCGGATGAAATAGACCGGATCAACATCCTGGAGGCCACCAAGCTGGCCATGCGCCGGGCGGCCCAGGGAGCGCCAGCGGGCTTATTTCTAATCGATGCGGTGCGGGGCGTGGGCCTGGAGGGCAGCGAGCGCCCCATCATCCATGGGGACGCGGTGTCCTACAGCATTGCTGCTGCTTCCATTGTCGCCAAGGTTACCAGAGACAGGCAGATGCGGGCGCTGGATGATAAATACCCAGGCTACGGCTTTGCCAGGCATAAGGGATACGGCACCGCCGCCCACATGCAGGCCATCAGAGACCTGGGCATGTGCCCTGAGCACAGGCGCAGCTTCCTTAAAAACCTAAACCCGGGATGAGCCAGTATCAGGCTGGCCTTGAGGGAGAGGCGCTGGCGGAACACTATCTCAGGGAGCGGGGCTATGCCCTTGTTACCCGGCGATACCGCGGGCCTGTGGGCGAGGTGGACCTGGTTGCCCGGCAGGGCAAGATGCTCTTTTTTATCGAAGTAAAATACCGTCCTCAGGGACGGCTGGGAACGGGGCTGAGGGCTGTGACCCAAGACAAGCGGCGCCGGCTTAAGGCCACAGCGTGTCATTATCTAAGCAGCCAGCCAGCACTCTATCAGATTGCCTGCCTGGAGATAACCCGAGCTGGTGTCTGGTTTTATCAGGACATATTGCACGAGATGTGAGAGGTGCCATGAAAAAGAAGCTAATCATCATCGCCTTGGTGCTGCTGGCATTGCTTGCCGGGGCATGGTTTTTAACCCGCGATAAGAGGCCCCAGGCTCAGACAGGCGTGGAGCTGCTGATTAACGGCGGCTTTGAGGAAGTGTCGGGCGAAGGCTTGCCGGAGGCATGGCTGCCTGATGCCTATGTCAGGCTGCATGGTGTGACGGCGTTCACCCTGACCCAGGGGGAAGAAGGCCAGGGTGCTCTGATCACCAGCCATGAGATGAATGACGCCCGTTTCTATCAGAAGGTGGCAGTATCCCCCAACACCACCTACCGCCTGAGCGGTAAAATCAAGGCCAAGGCGGATGGGGGCCTGGGGGCTAACCTGTCCATTCAGGATGTGTATGTGTTTTCAGAATCCCTCTACGATACCGGGAGCGAGTGGCAGCAGGTAGAGCTGTATGGCAAAACCGGGGGCAATCAAACGGAGATCACGGTGTATGCCCGGCTGGGTGGTTACTC
>CAZSSU010000003.1:0-14086 GCA_964609415.1 uncultured Christensenella sp.
GCTTTTCCCCCACCTCAATGCCCATGCCGGAAAGCGCCATGCTGCGCCCGGTGATTTCACTCACCGCGGCGTAAGGCACATCCTCCGCAATTACAATGGGGGTTGAGTTATAGATGTTCATCATCATGTCCGAGTACACCGCCATCACCTGGAGGGCGGTGGCCTCATCCACATTCATCTTATCCAACTGGTACTTAGCAAACAGGCTGTTATAGCAATCTTCAGCGGTGGGAAAACGGCTGGCTGACAGATAGTGGTTTCCACGCCATTGACTTTCCCTGATGGCCCAGGCTTTATCAGAAATACCCTTTCCAAAATCAAAAACCCACTCAGAAGTCTTCTCATCCCTCAGAATGACAAACTTGTTCTTGATGGTCCCGCCATAGCTCTCAATAATCCCTTTGGTTTCAAGGATAGAAGGCGTAAAACGTTCAAAGTGTTTAGCGGTGTTTTCGGTATTGGTCATTTGGAAGGTAACATTATAGATATCATCGCTTCTGGCAAGAATGACAGAATCAGCATCGGTAATCATGCCGCGCTTGCCGGTCACCCGGAGGGTTCTCACCCTTTGGCTGCCTGCGGCTGACTGATACTGATCCGCGTTCACAATCTGCAGCCGGTACAGGCTAACAATGAGCGTAGAAAAAAGCAGAATGACCACCATGCCAAAAATGACATAGCGTTTGGCCATCGTTTTGTCTTGTTTCATGCTTCAGCCTCCTTATCAGCTTCATCCCCCTCAGGCTGTTGGGGGGCGGTGTGAGATTTGGCGATCTTTTCCCGGTTTTTCTCACCCGGACGCCACTTGAAGATAGACTTGAGTCGGGAGGGTTTTTCTGCCGGTGTTTCATCCGGCACCACAGCCAGCTGCCGCAGCAGCTCAGGGTCTGTGCTGATGCCCTGTCTTTCTTCCCGGCTTCGGCGGAAGCGAGGGCGGTACATGCCCAGATAGGCACGGGCTGGGAACATCAGCACACAGGCAATGCCTGTATAAGCAAGGGCAATAAAACTGCGTTTGATATGCCTAAAACCTACAGGTACACCTCCCAGGGCAACATATATCAGCATGATGCCTTCATACAGCGCGGTCAGGGTCAGGGCATTGAGAAAAATGCGCAAATGCGGTTCCATGTCATAGGGTGAATTGCGCCGGAATGAAATCTTTATCCTGCGCTTTGCATAGGGAGACTTGATTTCTGCGGCTACTTCACTTTGCCGCTGGGCTTCCCGGATTCGGCGCATCTCCCGCTTCACATCGCTCATATCGGCAAACAGCTGGGCGCACAACAGCGCCAGCACCGGATAGATCACCACATAAAACAGCGGAATGGAAGAGGCCATGGATTCTAAAATAATCCCGATGATTGCCCCGGTAATAAAGGCATACTGCTTTCCGTAGGACACAGTCAAAATCGCAATGACAACCATGAGCAGGTTAGGCATGACCCCAAACACCTTCAGGTGCGGCATGACAGCTGATTGCAACAAATAGAACAGCAGAATCAAAGCCAGCGATTTGAGAAGCTTGACCGCCGCCATCACAACCCCGTTGCGCCTGAAGGGTGAAGCGAGCATCATTCGTCTTCCTCCACCGTCATTTCCTGAGGGGAGAATGTAGGGGTGGGTTCGGGCGTGGGGCTATCCTCCGGCATCAGTTCAGGGGTTGGCGTGGCCTCTGTGATAACCGGCGCATTATAGATGAAATCATCAGGCGCTTCATCAATGGGCCCTGGGCTTGCCGTGTCATCTGGTCCCAATGTTGGCGATGGGCTGGGGATGAGTGTTTCAGTGCCCAATGCTTCTGGGCTAGGGGATTCACTGGCACCAGGGCTTACCACAGGCGCCGGCTGGCCAATAAAGGTTGGTATCGGCTTGATGGAAGGCAGCGGAATAAAGCTGGTTTCCACCTGAGGACTGATGTCCTGAGCCTGGACATAATTGGGCCGATAGCGATATATGATGACATACTCCATGTGATCAAAATCAGCGATAGGTTCAATGACGATAAACTGTTTATTGTCTTCCAGCCCGCGGGTGCTCTCCCGCACCCTGCCAATCGGGATGCCCTTTGGCAGCGGCAGTCCTTTGCCGCTGGTCACCACCAAATCCCCTGGACGGGGCAGCGTGGTATAGGTGAGATAATACATGCGGCAGTTGTTTTTGCCATCAATGGATAGGGTGCCAGACACGGTTCCCTCATCCCGGTTGGACTCAATAATGCCGGCCACCTGGCAATCCCTGTCGATAATGCCTTTAACCAGGCTGCGATTTTCAGTCACATCATAGGTAATGCCCACAAGCGCGCCTGGAATGCATACCGCCATGTTTTCCTCGACCCCATGGCGGCTGCCCACATCAAGGGTGAGGGTGTAGGTGTAGTTGGTCGTGTCACGGCCAATCACGCTGGCCCTTAAGCCGTTTAAGTTGAAGTTGCGGTCCAACTCGTCATTGACATCGCCTAAAGCCAGCAATTGACGCCGATATTCATTGGCCAGCATGGCCTGATCCTGGAGTTCATCAATCCGGGCCTGCTGGGCATTGTATGCAGCTTCCAGGTTGCTCCGGCGTTTCAACACCCGGAAATAATCCACCACCGCATCCGTGCCCTTTGAAAACACGTTTTGAATGGGGGTAATCACACGCGCCACAAAGCGCCTGGGTGAATTCAGAATAGGTGTTTTAAAAAACTGGGATGCAATCATCACCACGATGATGGCAAGAAGCAGCAACACTGTAACATAGCCTAACAGCTTCGCAATGCCGCGCTGGCGCTCAGTTCCCGAAGCCTGACGCTTTTCTTTGTTCTTGTCTTTTATCTTTTTCGCCATGCAGGTACCTTGTTACTCTGTCTCATCCCGCATGAAATTTGAGCGGGTCAGTTTGGGTAAGAGATCCGAGTTATCGGACATGTGGCCTACACCAGCAGCGGCTGAAAGCATGGGGTCTTTCGCCAGGGTTACAGGCAGGTTCAATTCGCTTGCCAGGAAGCGGTCAAGCCCATAGAGCTGGGCACCGCCCCCTACCAGATAAATGCCCTTTCTCAGGATGTCGCCGCAGAGCTCTGGCGGCGTCTTGTCAAGCACTTCGCGGATGGTGTCAAGAATCTTCAGGCAAGGGCCATGGAGCGCTTCGTAAATGCGCAGGGATGATATCTCCGCCGTCTGCGGAAGGCCTGTAATCAGATCACGGCCCCTCACCACCACCTTGCGCTCTTCTTTCACAGGCAGCGCACTGCCCCAGTCAATTTTGATGTCTTCAGCCATCCGGTCGCCGATGAGCATGTTATGGTCGTGCTTGATGAAGTCCACAATGACGCTGTCCATCATAATACCCGCCATGGGGATGGAGCGGGACAGCACAATACCACCCAGGGATATGACGGCCACCTCTGTGGTGCCGCCCCCCACATCCACCACCATGCTGCCCTCCGGCGCGAACACGGGAAGTCCTGAGCCAAAAGCGGAAGCAAAAGGCTTGTCAATCAGGTGGATGGCGTTTTTTCGAGCGCCTGCGCTGGTTGCCGCCTCCCGGATTACCCTTTTTTCAACCGGGGAAACCCGGCTGGGCACCGTGATATAAACACGGGGCTTGAGCAAGTGCGACACGCCAATGGCCTTTCGGATAAAATAGCGCAGGATAGCTTCCGTCAGCTCAAAGTCCTTGACCATGCCATCCTGAAGCGGGCGCACCGCCACATCACCACCTGTGGTACGGCCCACCAGCTGCAGCGCATCCTGGCCAATGGCCTTGATGGTGCGGCGCTGGTTGCCAGCCACGATGAGAAGGGTGGGCTCGTTGATCTGAATGCCTTTTTTTCGAACATGCACCAGCGTGTTCGATGTCCCCATATCAATGCCAATATCAGGCGCGACAATAGCCATCTTAAAAACCAAACCCCATCTGCTTAGATAAATTCAAATCCGCTTTGTTTCAGCAAGCCCAGCACCTGGGCTGTAGGCAGGCCCACCACATTGCTGTAGCAGCCTTTAATTTCAGGGATATACATCCCCGCCATGCCTTGTATGGCATATGCGCCAGCCTTGCCAAGTGGCTCTCCGCTGGCGCAATACCGCTTGATGTCAGTTTCCTCAAGCTCTGTAAAACGCACCTGGGTGGTTTCGCAGAGCGTGTACTCCCGGCCTTGCACCATCAAGCATACGCCTGTGTGCACCTGGTGCCAGCGGCCTGACAGGAGCCGCAGCATTCGCGCTGCGTCATCCAAATCCCTGGGTTTCCCCAGCGCATGCCCATCAATGGCCACCAGGGTATCGGCACCAAGGACATATTCATCCGGAAAATGCCTGGCTGCCTCAGCCGCTTTGCGCTTAGCCAGCTGCTGCACCACCGTTTCCGGAGCGCCTGCCAGCTCTTCATCCACCTCGGCTTTCACAACCTCGAACTTGAGCCCCATGGACAGAAGCAGTTCCCGTCTGCGGGGGGATGATGATGCCAGAATCAATCTGCCAGCCACAGTGCCCTCCTTCGCGGTTGTAAAGAACAGTATAACATATTTCTGCCAAAAAGAAAGAATCTCGGCAGAAATAGTAATAATGACGCAACATTTTTGAAACAGCTTTTCATTCAGTTGTTAAATGCCAAATAGGCGGCGCGCATTCTCAAGCGTGGTCCTGGCCATCGCTTCATATGGCATATAAAACAGATCCGCCAGCTTTTCGCACACATGGCGAACAAGGGCCGGGTTGTTGCGCTTTCCACGAAAAGGCACGGGCGTTAGATAGGGGCTGTCTGTTTCAATCAGTAAGCGGTCAAGCGGCACAGCTTTGGCTGCCCTTTGCAGGTTATCAGCATTCTTAAAGGTGACAGAGCCGGAAAAGGAGATATAAAACCCCAGATCCAAATATTGCCTGGCGCTTTCCGCGCTGCCGGAGTAGGAGTGAAGCACACCACCTGGCAAACGGCCTTTCCGCTCCATGAGAACGGATGTCATCTCTCCCTGCGCCTCTCTTACATGGAGCACCACAGGCTTTTTCATGGCATAGGCCAGCTCAAGCTGATCAATCAGGAACTTCTTCTGCACATCCCTCGGGGAAAAATCATAGTGAAAATCAAGCCCGATTTCCCCTAAGGCCACCACCTTGGGCTGGGACAGAAGCTCAGTGACTTTGTCTAAATCACCGTCATTTGCCTTTGCCGCCTCATGGGGGTGGATACCCGCCGCAGCATAGATGTAGTTGTATTGCCTGGACAAATCATAGGATGCCCGAGAGGATGCCAAATCGCTCCCGCAGGAAAGGCAGGCGTACACCCCCTCGCCTGGGAGCCCATTTAACAGTTCTTCCCTGTCCTCATCAAAGCGCCTATCATCCAGATGGCAATGGGTGTCAAACAGCAATGCTTCCCGGGTCAACTGATCTGCGCTCCATCCTCGATGTCACCATCAACAGTCAGCACTTTGAGCGTGCCATCATCGCTGGCCGCTGACAGCAGCATCCCTTCTGACATATGCCCCCGGATTTTCCTAGGCGCCAGGTTCGCCAGGAGCACCAGCTTTTTGCCGATAAGTGATTCCGGCACATAATGCTCAGCAATGCCTGATAGCACCGTGCGCTCCTCCTCCCCCACCTTCAGAGTGAACTTGAGCAACTTGTCGCTTTTCTCAACCTTTTCACAACTCAAAACTTTTGCTACTCGCATCTCAAGCTTTGCAAAATCCTCAATGCCAATCGGGGCGGGTTTAGGAGCTTCCACTTTTTTTGTCGCTTCCTTTTTTGCCGTTCCTTTTTGAATCTCCGCCTCATTATCCTTTTCAATCAGGGGAAGATCCACCGCAATGTCAATGCGTGGGAAGAGCGCCTGCTCCTTTTTCACCTGAAGTCCCTCAGGCATTCCGCCAAATGCATTCAAGGATGCCCAGGTCATCAGGCTTGGGTCGCTCAAACCCAGTTGCGCATAAATCCGCTCCGGGGTTTTGGGCATCACCGGGCTAATCAGCACCGCCACATAACGGAGCGCTTCTGCCAGCACATACAGCACTGTCTTTAGCCTGGGGAAGGTGGCCTCATCACGTCCCAGCACCCAGGGCTGGGTTTCATCAATATAACGGTTACACTCTCCAATGACCCGCCAGATTTCACTGAGCGCCTGGGAAAATTGAAGGGCATTCATCTGGGTTTCCACCGCTCCAGGCAACGCTTCCACCTGGGCGATTAATGCCTGATCCACCGCTTCATAGCCTGTTGGAGACGGCATCACCCCGCCGAAATACTTCTCAATCATGGCCACTGTGCGGCTGAGGAGGTTACCCATGTCATTGGCAAGATCGGAATTGAGGCGTTTAATCAGCGCTTCATTGCTATAGTTCCCATCAGCGCCAAAGGGCATTTCCCGCATCAGGTAATAGCGCAGCGCATCCGCGCCGTAGCGCTTCACCACAGGACCTGGATAAACCACATTGCCCTTGGATTTTGACATTTTGTCATGGTCAAACAGCAGCCAGCCGTGTCCAAACACCTGCTTGGGAAGGGGCAGGCCAAGGGCTTTTAACATAATGGGCCAGTAGATGGTATGGAAGCGCACAATCTCCTTGCCCACCAGGTGCACATCAGCTGGCCAGAAGGTTCTATACAGGCTGTCATCCTCCGACAAATAGCCCAGCGCCGTAATATAGTTTGACAGCGCGTCAATCCACACATACACCACATGGCCAGGATCAAAATCAACCGGCACGCCCCAGGTGAAGGAGGTGCGGCTCACGCACAGATCCTGAAGCCCAGGCAGGAGGAAGTTATTCAGCATTTCATTTGCCCGGCTGGCTGGCTGAATAAACTCCGGATGGGTTTTGATATGTTCAATAAGCCAATCCTGATATTTGCTCATGCGGAAGAAATAGCTGGCTTCCCGCACCCGCTCGGTGGGTCTGCCGCAATCCGGGCAAAGCTTTCCTTCCTTTAACTGGGTCTGTGTCCAAAAAGCTTCGCACTGGGCGCAGTAGTCCCCTTCATACTCGCTTTTATAAATATCTCCCTGATCATAGAAGCGTTTGAAAATCTTCTGAACCACTTTGATATGCCTGGGATCGGTGGTGCGGATAAAATCATCGTATTCCACTTCCATCAAATCCCACAGCTTTTTAGTGTCAGCCACAATGCCGTCCACAAAGGCTTGAGGCGTCATGCCCGCCTCCTTTGCCCGGCGCTCTATCTTTTGCCCATGCTCATCCGTTCCCGTCAAAAAATAGGTCTGATACCCGGTCAATTTCTTAAACCGGGCCATGGCGTCTGCGGCCACTGTGGTATAGGTGTGGCCAATATGCATCTGCCCGCTGGGATAGTAGATGGGCGTAGTAATGTAGTAATTCTTTTTGTCAGGCATGTGTGCTCCCCCTTCCAGTGAACGCCGTCATTATACGGTTGATGGGAAGTCGGGTCAAGGCTCACCGCTTGATAATTCATAGAAAATCGGGAAGAAGCCATTCACAGCCCCTTCCCGATTGATGCTTATCCAAGCGAATCAGCTGACCGGCACCTCCTGTGCCACTTCATCCTTTTGCTTCTTCTGGATGTTGTAATCCAGCTTGCCATCTTCCAGGAACATCCGCACGCTGTCACCTTCCTCGAGCACCCCTGAAATCAAGGCCTCGCTCAGGCTATCCTCCACCTTGCGCTGGATGGCACGGCGCAGAGGCCTGGCGCCATATTGGGGATCAAAACCGTCCTTGGCCAAAAATGCCACCGCCGGTTCCTCAACTGTCAGGTGGATTCCCTTTTCCGTCATGCGCTCGATGATCTTGTCCAGCATCAACTGGGCAATTTGCTGGATATGCGTATCCGACAGGGGATGGAACACAATGGTTTCATCCAGGCGGTTTAGGAATTCCGGCCTGAAAACCCGCTTGATTTCATCCAGCACCTTGGTTTTCATCTCATCGTATGCCATGGCGTTTTGTGTTTGCTCGCCAAATCCCAGGGCGCGCCCGGATGCCAATTGCTGAGCGCCAGCGTTTGAAGTCATCACCAGGACACAGTTTTTAAAGCTGGTCACCCTGCCCATATTGTCAGTCAGCCGTCCATCCTCAAGGATCTGCAGCAGCATGTTAAACACATCGGGGTGCGCTTTTTCAATCTCATCAAACAACACCACGGAATAAGGCTTGCGCCGCACCTGTTCGGTCAATTGGCCACCTTCTTCATAGCCCACATAGCCAGGAGGTGAGCCCACCATGCGGGATACAGTGTGTTTTTCCATGTACTCACTCATGTCAAGGCGAATCAGAGCATCCTCATCGCCAAACATCGCCTCGCCCAAAGCCCGGCATAGCTCGGTTTTACCCACACCGGTCGGACCAAGGAAAATGAATGAACCAAGCGGGCGTTTCGGATCCTGAAGCCCTGCCCGGGCGCGTCTGATGGCCCGGCTGACGGCTGACACCGCTTCATCCTGGCCAATGACCCGTTTGTGCAGCGTGTCTTCCAGTTTCATCAGGCGGGAGGATTCAGCCATAGTCATCCGCTGAACAGGAATGCCCGTCCAGGTGGCAACCACATTGGCCACATCCTCTTCGCCCACCACTGGGCGCAGCGCTTGCTGCTCCGTTTCCCAGGATTCCCTGGCAAGTTGAATCTCTTCCCGAATCTTCCGCTCCTTATCCCTCAGGGCAGCGGCTTTCTCATAATCCTGCATGGCAATAGCATCGCGCTTTTCCTTGAGAATTTCGTCCAGGGCTTCAGTATGCTTACTCAGATCAAGAGGCGCTTTGCGCGTGCGCAGGCGCACACGGGATCCGGCTTCATCCATCAGGTCAACCGCTTTGTCAGGCAACTGACGATCATTGATATAGCGGCTGGACAGGCTTACAGCCGCTTCCAGCGCTTCATCGCTAATTTCCACCCGGTGGTGGGCTTCATAGCGGGACCGAAGGCCTTTTAAAATCTCAAGAGATTGCTCATTATCCGGCTCCTCCACCATCACGGGCTGAAAGCGCCTGGAAAGCGCCGCGTCCTTTTCAATGTATTTACGGTAATCGTCAAGCGTTGTCGCGCCAATGCACTGCATCTCACCCCTGGCCAAGGCCGGCTTTAAAATGCCTGCCGCATCAATAGAGCCCTCGGCTTTGCCAGCGCCTACAATGCTTTGCAGTTCATCAATGAACAGGATGATGCTGCGGTCGTTTTTGACTTCGTTGACCACATCCTTCATCCGCTCCTCAAACTCACCGCGATACTTCGTCCCGGCCACCAAACTGCCCAGGTCAAGGGACAAAAGCCGCTTGCCCATCAAGGTCTCGGGCACCTCGCCTTCGATAATGCGCTGGGCCAGTCCTTCAGCCACCGCGCTTTTCCCCACGCCAGGCGCGCCAATCAACACCGGGTTGTTCTTGGTGCGGCGGGAAAGAATTTGGGCCAGCCGCTCTGTCTCCCGGTCTCTGCCAATCACCGGATCAAGTTTCCCCTGTTTGGCAAGTTCAGTCAGATCCCGGCTGTTTTTCGCCAGCGTTGATTCCTCTTTTTTGCCAGTGCCAGCTTCTGCCTCATCTGTCTGGTTGGCAATCAGGTCCTCTTTGAGCGCCTCAATATCCACTCCAAACACCGTGAGGATACGCACGGCAACACAGTCCTCTTCCTCCAGCATCGAAAGCCATAGCACAATTGTCCCCACCGGCGTCTGCCGCTTGGTTTGCCCCTGATTGAGGCTACGGTCAAGCACCCGTTTCATCCTGGGGGTCAGTTCAAGCACCTTGGGCTGCTCCTGATCAGCCGATGAAAGCTGGCGCACTGCGTCCTGGATGGATTGCAGGCTAACATTTTCAGGCAACGCCTGGGTGTCATCCTTGGCCTTGGCTAAAAGGCCGAGCAGCAGATGCTCTGTTCCCCAGTAGCGGTGGCGCATGGCAACGGCTGCCTGCTGCGCATAGTCAAGCACTTCTTTGGCTTTATTATCAAATCTTCCGAATATTGGCATGTTCTCCTCCTGATAATGCCTGGCGTACTTCATCCGCCCGGCGGAAGGGACAGGCTTTTTGATCTGCCCCCTTATTCATGTAGCGGCTGTCACCGCCCATCTCAAGCATCTGGTCTGTCACATCCACAGGAACCGGCAGGATTCCCGCCCTGGCACCCAGGCGCATCTTTGACCAGAGGGATAAAAAATCGTGGCTTGTCAAGCGCCTGGCATAGCGGAGCGTGCCATATGCGCGCCAAGCCTGGTCAACCAGGGGGGTGACCCGGGTGGTGTGAAAGGCTTTGTCGCGCAGGACATTTTCCTTTCCTGCCACAAGCGACGCCGCTTCCCTCAACTGCGCCATTATGTCCTCATCGCTTAATCCAAAGCTGGAAACATTGCTTAGCAAAAACAAGTTGCCAGGGTTGCGATTACCCTCCTGAAACAAGGGTTTTAACTGACAGTTATACCTCTGTCTGAGCGGTTCACCCAGCGCCCTGATCTGTTTTAGAAAGCCCAGCATGGGCAGGTGCATCACCAGCGAAAGATAAAGCCCGCTGCCAGCCAGCACTGGGCTGAAGGACAGAAAGCCAAAGCGCTCATCATGGGCAAAAGGATGCTCGGGCTGATGAAGTGACTGTTCAAGTTCTCTGACGGCATCTACCAAGGCTTCCAGCTGGCCTGCCTTATCCCGGGCTTGAAGGAGCAGGTGCTCTCCGGTATTGATAGCAACTGATAGCTTGTTCTTTTCATCAAGAGCCAGTGCCGCCTCTGTCAATTTCACAAAGGAAGCAGGCAACAGCCTATTCTCTATGAAACGCAGCTGATCCTCAGGGCTTAGTTCCGCTGGATCAATCACCGTGAATGCCGGCTTGTTAGAGCGCAGCGCCCTGGTGGTTCTAAGCCTGCTTTCGCGCAGGTCATCCGCTTTGTCCTGCGGGCAAAAGGTTAAATCCTGATAATTCCGGCGCAGCACCGCTTCCCCTGCCAGCACTGTTTCTAAAATGCTTATGGCTCTTCCTCCGCATGGACAGCGCTTGCCATGGCCCGGATTTTGTCCCGCAGGGCTGCCGCTGTCTCATAGTCTTCCTTCATCACAGCTTCAAGCAGCTGATATTTCAGCTCTGTTCGCTCGTCAGATGTGGTCTCAGTGTTTTCCTGCAGAGGGATGGCGCTGGCCGCCTTGTTGCCTTCCAGCATTTCCCCCAGGCCCTTTTGCATGGCACCATAGCAATGCGCGCAGCCCGCCATGGTGTGTTCATCCAGGGTATCAAAAGGCCTGCCGCAGTGGGCGCACAAATAGCGTGGCATTTCGGGCTGTGGCTTCATCGTTTCCTCAGCCTGCCTGCTCTGCTGAGGCGCGTTCATTCCTCCCGGCCCCAAGCCCAGCGCCATAAACACACGGTACATATCCTGTTGCAGATTTTGCGCACAGTCCATGCACATGGCGCGCGTGGCTACCTGGCCATCGGCAATGGTCTTAAATATTACATTGGCAGTTTTCTGCCGGCATACTTCACACATCATGGTGGTCTCCTTACTGCTGCTCCGCGCGTCTGGCGAGTGATAACAGCATGTTCTTGAGCGTTTTCGCCCGGATAATGTCCTTTAGCTGCTCAGGGATGGGGACGGCCTGGGATTGGGGCTTGAGGGCAGCATACATTAATTCCGCATCCTCATGGCTAATCGTACCCTGCTCGGCCAGCTGCAAACACAAAATTTGCGCTTCCTTTGCACCGATTTCCTCCCCTATCCGTTCATGCAATAGATACTGGAAGGATTCATGCCCTGTTCGCTCAACCCGGATGATGCGGATAAACCCACCCCCTCCGCGCCTGGACTCAACGGCATACCCATGGTCTGGCGTGAAGCGTGTGGACAGAACGTAGTTGATCTGAGAGGGGGCACAGCGAAAATACTCTGCCAGCTCATTGCGCTTCAGCTCTACCTCTGCCTCATCCTGTACCCATAATTCCTTGATGAACGCCTCAATCGCGTCACTCAGCCGCATGCTTTCCTCCTTCGTCACAGCCAAGATGTTGACCATCTTTGACTATCGTCAGTTTACCATAAGCGCCCCCCGCTTTTCAAGTCCCCCTTGATTCCCTTTACAATGACAGAATAAATCTGTAAGATGTCAGAGAATTGATAAATGGCTGCAAGACGGATTTTGTTCAGAAACGAGGTATACCGATGAGCACCATCACCTATAAGTGCCCCTCTTGCGCAGCACCGCTCACCTATGACGGAAGAGCCCAGAAACTTGCCTGCGGCTCCTGTGGCAACGAGTTTGATGTGGATACCGTACGCGAGGTCGCTAAAATTGAACGGGAAGATGCCCAGCACGAGGACATGAGCTGGCATACCCATGAGGAGTCCTTCAGCGCTGATGAAGCCGCCCGCACCCAGCAGTTCTCCTGCTCCTCCTGCGGCGCGGAGTTGTTTACGGATGAAACCACTGTGGCCACCAACTGCGCTTTTTGCGGCAGCCCCTCCATCATGCCCACCCAGTTCACGCTGGAAACCAAGCCCCAGGAGATCATCCCCTTCCTGATAAAAAAAGAACAGGCTGAGGCCATGTTCCATGATTATTTTAAGGACAGGAAGCTAATCCCCAACCTGTTCCTCCAGGGCCGCAATGTAATTGATGAAATCAGGCAGTTATATGTCCCCTATTGGCTTTTCAACTGCGATGCCGACGCCCGGATGACCTATCGGGGCACCACTGTTTCCACCCACCGCAGCGGCAATTACCGCATCACCACCACCCAGCACTACCTGATCCGCCGCTCAGGCACCCTTGGTTTCAGGGATTTGCCGGTGGATGCCAGCAGCCGGCTGGAAAACAAAATCACCGAATCCATCGAGCCTTTCAACCCTGCCCAATCCATCGCCTTTGAGCCCGCCACCCTCTCAGGCGCCCAGGCCAACCGCGCTGATGTGGATACGGATACCTGCCAACAGCGGGCCAATGAACGGGTCCGATCGTCAACCCTGGATGCTTTCAGGCAAACAGTGCGGGGGTATGCTTCCGTCATCCCTCAAACATCCAGCATCAACTATATTAACTCAGAATCCAAGCCCGTGCTTTACCCTATCTGGCATATCACCACCAAAAAAGGTGATAAAACCTACACATTCGCTATCAACGGGCAAACTGGCGAGCTCACCTGCAACATCCCCTGGTCAAAAGCCAAGTTTTTTGGCCGTCTCATAGGCGCAGCCGCTGGGATTGCCGCTGCGGGGCTTGCTATAGCCTATGCGCTGTTCTCCATGGGGGTGATCAAATGAAACGGCAAATATGCCTGGTACTGGCCATCCTGCTCCTGACATTCAGTGCCTTTGCACAGGAAATTCGGCATGTGGATGATCAGGCCGGCATCCTGTCCTCAAGCGAAATTGCGGACCTGGAGGCCAAAGCCAGCGCGCTTTTCGCCCACACCGGTTTTGATGTGATCCTCCACACCACCAATGATTCGCTGGGCAAAGGGGCGCAAAATTACACCTTTGATTTTTACCATGATTTCCGGGATTCTGACAAATACCCAGATGGCGCCATTTTTGCCATTCTGTTTGATACCAGGGAATTTTATGAAGCATCCCGGGGGCGGGGCATTGAGATGCTCAGCAACCGGGGCAGCAACGAGCTGACAAATGTGGTCCAAAGCCAGTTGTCTCATGGCGACTATTATGGCGGGTTCACCAGTTATCTTAGCTACATAGAAAGCCTGGCGATGCCCTCTGAAGCACCAGCACCCCAAGACGCCGCCACGAACCAGGTGGTTATAGCCTTCCTGTCCCTGATGATCGTGGGTATGTTTCTGGCCATACCCCAGATGCTTTAAGTGGAGGAACACATGATGAGAAGAGCATTGTTATGGATCACCCTACTCACGCTTTTGCTTGCCTGGGGATCTGCCTCCGCCCAGAGCCTGAGCCATGTTAATGACACTGCTGACGTCCTATCCCAAAGTGAAGAGCGTGATCTTCAAAACAAGGCAGCAGATTTGTATGAGAAAACAGGCTTTGACGTGATCTTTCATACCACCAATGATTCGCAGCGCAAAGGGCCTGAGGATTACAGCTATGACTTTTATCATGCCTTCCGGGATGCAGGGCGATACCCCAATGGGGCCATGTTCGCCATCATGTTTGACACCAGAGATTATTATGAAGCAGCCCGCGGCAC
>CAZSSU010000003.1:14186-30295 GCA_964609415.1 uncultured Christensenella sp.
CCATGTTCGCCATCATGTTTGACACCAGAGATTATTATGAAGCAGCCCGCGGCACTGGGATCAAACTGCTCACCCATCGGGAAAATCATGACCTGGCAAGCATTGTCCGCGACAAATTGTCTGACGGGGATTATCACGGCGCGATGAGTGACTATCTGCGTTATGTCAAGCGCCTGCTCATCCCGCCTACCGCCATGGAAAGAACCATTGAAGTCGCCCCATTCATCCTGATTGGCGCTCTGGTGATTGGCATTCTGTATGCGATGTATCTGCGCAGCAAGCTAAAAATCGCCAAGTATAAATCCCATGCCGGGCTATACGTGCTGGCCAATTCACTCAATCTGACAGAGTCCTCCGACATGTTCCTCTATCAGACCGTCACCCGAACCCGCATTGAATCAAACAGCGGCAGCAAGAGCAGTGGAGGTGGCTTCTCCTCCGGCTCCCGTGGTGGCACCTCCTATGGCGGCCGTGGCGGGAAATTCTGATTCGAATGACATATTTTGGAGCTTTCCAGCAGGAAGGCTCTTTTTTAATTTGAAGATTTTCTTGTTGCCGACATTTCCGGCTGCTGAATTGTATCCATGGTGAAAGGCGGTGGCAGGATGAAGCAGTCTTTGCAGCGTACGGGCAAAGCGATTGAGGCGGTATATGGCCGCCATGTGGACACCGTGTACCGCTTGTGTTACACCTTCATGAAAAACAAGTGGGACACGGAAGATGCTGTGCAAACCACCTTTCTAAAGCTGATTGCTTCCGGCAAAACCTTCGAAAATGAGGCGCATGAGAAAGCCTGGCTGATTGTGACCGCTAGCAACACCTGCAAAAACATGCTAAGGCACCCCCAGCGCCGGGCGCTGGACATTGACAGCATCCAAATGTCTACCGAAACTGAACCATACCCTGACGATACCTTGCAAGCCATTCTATCCCTGCCCGACAGGTATAAAACCAGCCTTTACCTCTATTACTATGAAGGTTTTTCCACCAAAGAAATCGCGCGCATGTTGCACCGTCCCGCCTCCACCATCCGAAACCACCTGATGGAAGCCAGGGCGATGCTCAAACACATCATCATGGAGGAAGACAATGAAAAATAAGCAGCTGATTGACGCTTGGGATGCCGTCACACCAGGCGAAGCCGAGAGAAGCCGGGTGCTTCAAAACATCACACAACAATCCATCCAGTCCAAACCCCGCTTCCAGCCACGCCACGTGCTGGCGCTATCGCTCCTCATCGTGGCGGTGCTGGGCGCTACCGCTTTCGCGCTGAGTGAGGGAGGGCTTATCGACTGGTTTGGCAAAAAAGTGACCGACCATCTGCCCCTCCTCATTGAGGATGTGGAATTGATCGCCACCATCCAAAGCCGGACTCTGAGGGCAAAGGACTTGCTTGCACAAGCGCCTGAGGATGAGCTGTGGATCGCCGAAATCTGGGAAAATACGCAAATAACAAGCTCACCCTCCCGAAGCTTTGATTCAGCGAAGGCCCTGGCCGCGCACCTGGCCTCTTCAGGCCTCCCCTTCCCCACCCACATGCCTGCGGGCTACACTTTCGAGTCTGGCAACATCGCCAGTTACCTTTCCAAAAACACAGCGGCAAACGGCCTCCTCCCCTTGCCAGATTGGCAGACAGATGCGGGCTTCACGATCAAAAAATATCGCCTCACCACCGACTACTCGGCGGATATTGACCACTGGCACGCCACGTTCAGGGATGATAAGGGCAATGTCTTATTCCTCACTGGCTTCAGGGACAGCCACAGCACCCAGTACTCCTTTAACACAAATGCTTCAGGCGAGCACACGGTGCTGACCATCCCCGGCATGGCGGAAGCGCTCTATATCCGCAATGTTGATAACCGCTTCGAGCACAGCCTGAACTTCCGCCAAACCGGTCTCCCGCGCAGCTTTTATTACAACTGGTATTCCCCCAGAGAAACCCCCGACATCATCTTGGACCCCAACTACTATGACAGCCTGGTCTACCAGTTTGAGTCAAACACCCTGGGCCAGGACGCCTTGTTGAAAATCGCAAACAGTTTTAAGTAAGCACTTCAAACAAAAGAACCCGGGCCAGACATCTGTTCTCAGGCCTGGCTTTTATGTTAATACCTATGCTCGGAAAAGAGGAGCAAGGGAACGATGCAAAAAGCCGGGGCCCCTGAAAGGGACTCCCCAGCTATGAACAAAGAGGACTTTGCAACCCCTCGTACCCGCCCCTGAAAAAGCTGCAGGTTTTTCAAGGAAAGGCGGAGCGACGGAACGTGCGAGAGGGGCCTTTCGAAAAAAGGCGCCACGAGCTGAGTGCAGCCCGCGACGCCGTGGTGCGGTTGACGAGACTTGAACTCGTACGGGTTTCCCCACACGCCCCTCAAACGTGCGCGTATGCCGATTCCGCCACAACCGCATGCAGCGTTTGCAATTATAGGGGATGAGCCAATTCCTGTCAAGGGTAAAAAACCATAGAAATCCTACCTGATTATGCTGTTTTATGATAGACTGTTGCCCATGAACACGACACGCCATCTCTTTCTCTGGGGCAAGCCTCAGGTGGGCAAAACCACGCTGATTAATCGCCTGCTGGCTGATCACCCTGACTGGAAAATCAGGGGGATTCGCAGTTACAGCGATTTTAAGATGTCAACAGATGCCGGAACTCCGGTCTATATCGAGCCTGTCCATTCCTGTACGTGGTATATGAAGGAAATGGGTTTGGTTGGTCTGAGGGGTCCTGAGGGACGCATAGGTTTTCCCAAGATGTTTGATGACATTGGCGTTCGGATATTAAAGGATTGCCATCATGGTGATCTATTCATTATTGATGAAATTGGCACCATGGAAAACCAGGCTACAAATTATCAGCAGGCCATACTGCAAATGCTTGAAGCCCAAACCCCAATCCTGGGCGTGATTAAGCGGGATGAGACAACCTTCTTAAACACTATCAGGCATCACCCCTCTGTCTGCCTTTTGGAAATCACCCCTGAAAACAGGGAGGATTCTCTGATTGAGGCAAACAGAATGGTCTCGCAAGCTATTGAACGCTTCCATGAAGCGCAAAACAGCCCTTCATGCGGTGCTGTTGTGCTCAGGAAAAACCAAGGCACCTGGGAAACGCTGCTTATCGCCACCCGAAACGGCCACTGGTCTTTTCCCAAAGGGCATCAGGAGTTTGGCGAAACAGAACAGGAGACCGCCCAGCGCGAAATCTTAGAAGAGACTGGCGTCACCATCCAGATTGACCAGGGCTTCAGGCGTGAATTACCCACCATCGAAAAGAATAACAAGCGCTTGATTGTCTGTTTTATTGCTTATTTCCAGTCAGGAGAAGCCAGGCCACAGTTAGAAGAAATTGGAGGCCTCACCTGGGTGCCGCTTGAACAAGCGCCAACTTTGGCAGCGAGATATCCGCAAGATGCGCAGGTGTTTCGCGATGTCATCCAGCATCTCTCCATACTAAAATGAGGCTGCCCGCCCGGGTAGCCTCATGTTGTAAGTTTAGAATCAAATATCCATTCTCTTCATTATAAGCGCCACAGCCTGGTCTACATCGTTGATATCGATGGTGGGCACACCCTCCAGCTGATATCCTGTGTCAGTCATCAGCGCAATCAGGAACTCCGGCTCTGTGATTGGCTTTTCAGAATTGCCCTTGCGCAGCACTTCTATTCTGGGGTAGTGCGTGTGTTTGGCGCCTTCAATCAGCACAATATCCGCTCCCTCAAAATAAGGGAGAAAATCAGGCACATCATACTGCCCATCCTTAACTAGCAGGAACTTATCCTGGTCAAAAATCACGCTGGCAAATGCTCCAGCTTGCTTGTGGCGGAAGCTGTCGGTCCCTGGGGTGTCTGCCTCAAAATGGTGCGCATCATGCTTGATGGACGCCACTTTAAGCCCCCGGGCAGATAGTGCTGCAATCAGCTTAACCATCAGCGTGGTCTTTCCGGAGTTTTTAACACCCGTGATGCCAATGATCAGGGGCTGTTGTTGCGACCTGTTCATTTCATCACGGAAGACGCCATGATCTCATCGTATTTTGCGTCCGTCAATTCATAGTCATAGAACAGTTTGAAGTATTCCTGCACTTCTGCCTTCAGGTCATAATCAGCCACATCGGGGTACAGGGTTTTCTGCAGCCACAGCATGCCCAAGTAACGCTGTACAGAGGGAGGGAAGCCCATCCAGTTGTAAGGACCTGCAGGCGCTTTCACATACTTCTTATTCTGAATGGCCTGCAGGCTGGCCCACAGGGGATCCTTTTCCGCGTTATCATAAGCAGCCTGGGTTTCAAACACGATCACCTCAGGATTCCACAGCAGAATCTGCTCCATATCCACTTCGTTGCCAGAGCCCCTGCTGGAGGGGTTATCCACCTGGGCTGCATTGTTTGCCACAAGCTCGATCAGCTCTCCATGGAAGCTACCCTGGGCAATCACATTCAGCCCAGTTTCGCCCACACAATAGAGCATGTTGGCTCGCTTGTCCCCCACCTTTTCATTGATTTCGAGCATCCGGGCATAGCTCTTGTTCAGATAGTAAGCCAACGCCTGGCCTTTTTCTTCTTTCCCCAGAAGCGTTCCCAACTCCTCATAGGCCTTCCCAGCATCCTTCAAGAACATGGTGATATGCACACAGGGGATTCCAAGCTGCTCCTGCAGGGCATCCATGTCTTCTTTGATGGTTTTCTTAGGCTCACCCACATCAAGAATCAGTTGTGGATCAAGCACCGCCAGTTCTTCCAGATTCATCTCACTGGAACCGCCATAGAGTTGACCAACAAGTGGCTTATCTCCCAGCATATGCTCCAGATAAGGGCGGTCATTATCATTCAGCTTGCTGGATAATCCCACCAGCTTTTCCGGGGCGATGGACAGCAGTACAATCTGAGACAGCGTGCCTGTAGGGGCAATGCGCTCAATGTTCTTGGGAAGCTGCACCGTGCGCCCGGTTGAATCGGTAAAGGAAACGGTTTCCTCAGCAATCGCAGCAAATGGTAGCAGCATCGCCATAACAAGCAACAGAGACAGGCATTTTTTCAGCATTTCAGTTTCCCCTTTCTATATCTCAATGGGCAAACAAAAGCGGATGCGGCCTTCTTCAAGGCTTTCCACCCTGGATTTGATGCCATAGAGTTCGTTAATAAGGTCTGCATTCACCACATCCTGGGGAGGGCCATTGGCAATAATGACCCCGCCCTGCATGGCAATGATCTGATCTGAATAGGCGAAGGCCTGGTTGGGATTATGGGTGGCTTGCAGGATGGTATAGCCCTTTGACACCAGGCTGCGAACGCATTGCATCACGCGCACCTGGTTCCCGAAATCAAGGCTGGCCGTGGGTTCATCCATGATTAGCAGCTTGGAATCCTGGGCGATGGCCCGGGCAATAAGCACCAATTGCTGCTCTCCGCCAGAAATCTGCATGTAGTTTCTTTCAGCCAGCGCTTCCACACCCAGTAGTTTGAGCGCATCATGAGCTTGCTCCAATTCCTTGAGGCCTGGCACGCCAAAGGGCGATAAGCCGGCAGATGTGCCCATGAGCACCATATCAAGCACCGTATAGTTAAACGCCGGGTAATGCACCTGAGGAATGTAGGCAATCAGCTTCGCCAGCTGAGGCAGCTTGATTTGTGTTGTATCCGTGCCATCAATAATAACCTTGCCATGATAGCCAGCCAGCAGGTTCAGCACACAGCGGAATAAAGTGCTCTTGCCAGTGCCGTTAGGGCCAAGGAGGGATACCAGCTTGCCCGGGGCAATGGAAAAGGTGATGTCTTTGAGCACTTGTCTGTGGGGATAGGAAAAACTCAGATGTTGTACATCCAGCATCATGCTCTGGCATCCCCCTTTACAATCAGATACAGGAAAAAGGGCGCGCCAATAAACGCTGTCAGGATGCCGATGGGGATTTCCACCGCCAGAAGATTGCGGGAAATGTTATCCACCAGCAAGAGAAACAAGGCGCCAAATAACATGGTGGCCGGCATCAGGTGTTTAAAGTTGCTGCCCACCAGCTTTCGTGACAGATGGGGTATCACCAAACCCACCCAGCCGATGGTGCCGCTGATGGCCACAGCCGACGAGGTAACCAGCGTGGCGCTCACAATCACAATCAAGCGTAAACGCCCCACATTCACCCCCATGGTGCGCGCCTCATCATCCCCCAGCGATAAGATGTTGATGCGCCAGCGCAACAGCATCAGCGGAATCAACCCGATTAACATGGGGATGATGGCAAAGGAAATATCGCTCATCTTAGCACCAGACAGGCTGCCCATCAGCCAATAGGTGATGGCGGGCAGCTGATTGGTTGGATCGGCCACCAGCTTAATAAATGAAGTGCCCGCAGAAAAAAGAGAAGACACCATGATACCCGCCAGCACAAGCCCCAGGATTTTCTTTCCCCTGGCCCGTTGGCTCAATAGCCACACCAAGGCCACAGTGATTAGGCTGAAGAAAAAGGCACTCAGTGTTACCATGCGCGTGGAAGCGTTTGATAGGATGGCCAACGCCGCACCAAAAGCCGCTCCGGACGAAGCACCCAGGATATCAGGGGCGGCCATGGGGTTTTGAAATATGCCCTGATATGCTGCCCCAGCTGAGGACAGGCAGCAGCCCACCAGGCAGGCCAGCAAGATACGGGGCAGGCGCACATTAAACAACACCGTGGCCATGCGCTCTGTCCAAAATGGCTCAATGGGGATAATCCTGGAAAGCATGATGCCAATGGTTTCTTTTGGTGAAATAGGATAGCGCCCCAAGGCAAAGGATAATAGAATCCCCGCCACCAAAGCCACCGCCATGGCAGCAATGGTCAAGCGCTGGGGCCTGTCGTGATTCTTAAGCCTTTCCATCCGATACCACCTTATAGTAAGCCTGCCCGGCACAAGCCTTGCACACCGGCTGCCCATCAATCAGCTGATGGCGGCAATCAGTAACATCTTCACCGCAGCGGCTGCAATACACGACTTCCAGCGGTTTTCCGGGCATATCCCAGGGTTTCAGGTCAATGTCAACGGCCTGCACCTGAAACATCTCCTCATCCGGGAGGTTCTTATAAAAAGCGATCATATCCTCCCCTTCCGCTGGATGGCGGCGGGTTTTTCGCCAGATGCGCACAGCCTTGCCTGTGTTCAGGTTCACAAAGCTAGCGGCCACTTTGCCAAAATCATAGAATTTGTAAGTGCGTTTGCCCACCTTGCAGCCGCAAACAGCGCCTATGGCGTCAGCCGGGCAGCGGTCGCACTCCACAAAAACCATCATGGATTTGGGGTCACTGACAATATCGATATCCAGCTCCTGCATCGCCAGCCTGGCCATCTTCACGCCAATGCATTGTCCAGAGCAGAGGTGCCCGTGATATTTTTCCGCGATGGCCACGTCTTCTTCAAATGTGCGCATTTTCTTTCCTCCCAATGATAAACATCCCAAACCGTTTGGTATGGGGCAAATAGTAGTGGAATCCATTAATCGCTCGATCCAGCGGCTTTAATCTGGTGCTCAGAAACGCATCCTCTTTGCCTGGCTCACAAAGATGGTAGCATTTGACAAAATCGATCGTCTCTTCATAGGTTTCAAAGGGCTGCCCATATTCCAGCGCGTGATGCTCTAAACGATAAGTGATCTTCTGCTGATCAAGCTCTTGACGGATCACAGAAACAGAGCTGCACTTGCTGCGCTCCGGCCGCTTATCCTGCTGTGTAACCTCAGGATCTGCATGGACAATATAGAACAGTTTATCCTTGAACAAGCTGAGATAATGGGAAAAATGATCAGAGAGTTTCCCATGGAAGAACAGCATCAGGCCATAATCCCACTCCCCTGAAATGTCAGCTGCGTCAGCATGGCATGTTGTGATGTTTTCAATCCCGCGCCTGGCCGCTTCCTTTTGCAGAGCATCCAGCGCTTCCCGGCTGGTATCCACACAAGTGATATGGCTTAGATAATCTGACAGCGCAAAATCAATCAAGCCAATCCCGCAGCCCAGATCACACAGGCTGCTTCCCTGACGCATATCGCGTTTTAATATGTCGCCTAATTGACTATGGTAAGCGGTATGCTCACTGGCGTTCACAAACCAGCGCGCAGCCTTCTCTCCCCAAATAATTTCCAAATAAATAAGCTCCTTTCTGTTATGAAAGCGTACAAACAGAAAGAAGCCACGGTTTTGTACACTCTCCTTCTCAAACGCGGAAAGCTTGAACGTTTCCCTTCAAGCTCTCAAAGCCAGGGCTTCATGCCCTCTGCTTTGGGTGGCCTTGGCCACCGGCAGACTGCCATGGGATATCTCTTTAGGCGCATCTGCTCGGAGATGAATACGGCTAATACTCAGCCGTCATTCTGCGGTTATCCTACTCGATTCAGACAGACAAGTCAATATGCAGCGCTGGTCAACTCGTCAAATCCACGCACCACCATATAGCTGTATGGCGCCAGGTCTTCCCTGCCCAGTTCGCTGCCTGACAGGGAGTGCGTCAGGGTAAGGGTTTTAAAAAACATCTCAGTGATTTCAGGCGCCCGATGGGCAACCAGCATCCGCTGAGCAAAAAGCGCAGCTTCCTTCACTTTGTCCTCATCAGGCGATTCACCATTCAAATCATGGTAATACCGCCTGACAGACAGGCGCATATAGCGCAGGATTTTCCCCACCGCATCTTCTGCCAGGGGCAGCCAGCGCTCTGCCATCATGGAATTGATCAAAAATCCCAGGGCAGCCCCTGCCTCCTTGCGCGGCACCGTCTCCAAGGCCTCCAGAAAGCCCAGTGTCAGCACCATGGCTTCCTCAATATCCCTGATGTTGTCCATAACATGCAACAGCTCGTGGAAAAAGGGATCCTCCCAGCACGGAGCATAACAAAGTTCCCGGACTGCCTGCTTGGGGGTGAATGACCACACATGGCCCATATGCTCACTTAGTCCAATGCGGGTGAACAAATCATCGGCGCTGACAAAAAGTGCCAGCGGGCACTCTCGCTCCTGTTCAGTCAAGCCCTTTGCCACCATGGGGCAGGCAAAACCCATGCCCAAAAGGTTTTGGCGCAAAAGCCCTTCCTTCAGCCGCCTGTGTGTCCACACCTGCAGCACAGCTGCCCCCTGGCTGTGGCCTGACATAAGCAGGGTGAAGCGGCTATCCTCCCGGGCACATTCCGCCAGCACATCCTGAAGCGTCAGCTTTTCCAAACCCAGGGCTTTTGCGGCTGTCGGAAACTGGATATCATCGGCGTTGCTCTCATACAATTCGCTCAGGTACTCAAAGCCTGCGTGCAGGCCATCAGGGTGCTCAAAGCGCATATTGCTCACCCAGTCCTGGGGGCGTTTCCCAGTGCCTGTAAAACCAATCGCCACAGCATACCGGCCTTGTGTCAGGGGTTTAAGCATGGTGATGGCCTTGCCGGTATCATACAGAAGGGATTCATCCTTCAGGCCGCGCAACTGGGTGATGGGATTGGAAAGCACCGTCAATCGTTTCGCCAGCTTTGGCAAAAAGCCATTGAGCATCAGCTGCCGCCAGTCTCCCTTTTCCTCTGCGGCATGGATGCCTGTCAGCACCCTGTGATCAACCTGGATGGCAATGTCCGTCCATCCCGCCCTGATCCAGGCTTCTGTTTCAAAATCATAGGCCAATTGGGCCAGTTCAAGGCCAAAACGCGCACCCAGCAGATTGGGCTTATCGCAGCGCCAGCTGTCCATCCAGTCTAAATCCGCCAGGTTTGTTTTGGTTATCCGGCCTAAAGTAGGCATTATCATCACCCCCGGGGCATCATAACACCGGGAAAGCATCGTTTACAATGTCATCAACATAATTATTCTACCAATTTTTCTAAATATCGCTTGCTTGTTAGCTCCCGCGGCCTTATAATAATACTGGTTGAACTTCGGTCTGTGGTTGCAAGCCGATGCCAGTCGCAGGCAAAACGGCCCACGTAAGCCGGATAATGTCCGGTGAGCATGGTGCGATCTAGGAGTCAGACCGGCCGGGAGCAATCCCGAGAGAGTAGCGTGAGGGCGCTTAGCGCAGAGCAACGCTCCAGCCGGCGGGTGTGGGGGCAAAGACCAGGTCAGCGAGGATTCAACCGATATTTTTTAGGGGGTTACCAAACCATGTACCAAGACAAGACCCTGGCTTGCCGTGACTGCGGCGCTGAATTCGTTTTCACCGCCGGCGAACAGGAATTCTATGCAGAGAAAGGCTTCCAGAACGAGCCCACCCGCTGCAAGGATTGCCGCCAAAACAGAAAGGCCAGCCGCCCCTCATCCAATGGCCCGAGGGAAATGCATGACGCGATCTGCGCGGAGTGCGGCGCTGCAACCAAAGTACCTTTCCTTCCCCGCAACGACCGCCCCATCTATTGCAGTGAGTGCTACGCCGCGATGCGGAACCAGTAACCTCCCTTACATCAGATGAGCAAGACCGCCCGATCACCGGGCGGTTTTCTTTTGCATTGACAAATAGCCTAAGAAAGATTATGGTTTTCCCATGTTTTTCACGAAAAATTGCCGCGTTTTAAAAGCCAGAAAAGGGGGCCCCATGGCCAAAAGAACCGCATTCGTCAAATCCGCGCTGATGATTCTGCTTGTAATCACGCTTTTGCTGTCAGGCCCGTTATCACATGCCCAGGGCAATCAGCTCGTCTTTATCAGCCCGCCTATGGATATCAAGCCATACTCCCCTGCTGTTCTGACGCTGGCTGTGCCGGAAACAGGCACCTTGCGTGTGTATGCCCAAATCAAGCATGAAAAAGTGCCCCTGTTTCCAGCACAAAAAGTGGGTGCTGGCGAGCTCTCCCTCCCTTTTGAGGGGCTGAGCGCATCGGGAGAGCCCCTTTACCGGGGTGACGCGCTGATAATAGCGGAGTTAAGCGGTGAAACCCAGTCCCATCAGGCGGAGCAGCCTCTGCGTATCTTGAAACCTGCCCCAGCCATCATGTATGCCATCGTTGCCCGAGAAGCCCTGCCTGCCCAGGGCGGTGATGACTTGATTGTAGATTATCAGCTCACAAGCGCTAGGCAAATGTATGTGGCCATTTACCCAGCAGACAGACCAGACAACCCCATCAGGACCTGGACGCTGGAACCAAAGGATGAATTGCCCCGCCGCTTCCGCTGGGATAAAACATCGGGCGGCCAGCCTGCGGTGCCAGGCGATTATATGATCACCTTTAGCTTGAAAAACTCCCTGCAGCCCGCAATCGTAAAGGCGTTTACCCTGACAGCAGAATTGCCACCTGCGCCCCAATTTGAACCCGCCAACCCCGGTGACTTCCTGCCCCAGTCGATGGACGATGCCAGCGTATGGCGCGCCATGATGGCGCCTATAACAGTGCTTGATATCGGTGATATGCAGCATCAAAGCGTATATGCTGAAGCCAGCGAATCTTCTGAGGTGCTGGGCAAGGTGCATGGGCAAACGGCGGGCCTTGAGGTGCTTGAAACGGGTGTAAATGGCTTCACCCGGGTACGCACCGCCCGCCACGATGACGGGGCGATTATCACAGGCTTTGTGCCTGAAAAGAAGCTCATGGTCATCCGTCCGGACAATCGCTTCGGCCTTCTGATTGATAAACAAAGCCAAAGCCTGCGGCTATACGAATCAGGCAGCTACAAGGGCACGCTCGCTGTCAGCACCGGGGTCTATGTGCCGCCGGGTAAGGATTCCTTTGAAACCATCAGCGGTGCCTTTATCACCCAGGACCGGATCGCCACCTTCCGCCAGGACGGCTTCCAGTATGATTATGCCATGCGCATTGATGGCGGGAATCTCCTCCATCAGCTGGGCTACCGCAGCAAAGGAGGCCAGGATTTCAGCGAACATCAGGCTGGTCTCGGCGCAAAAGGCTCCCATGGCTGCGTGCGGATTGATAACCGCATCAATGACCATCTGATCAATGCCTGGTGGCTGTATGCCAACCTGCCCCGGGGCACCAAGGTGCTGGTGGTGGAGGACGCGTCCCTGCTGGGGCTGGTGCCTGAGGCATCCCCCGTTCCCACAGCCACACCTGAGCCCATCTCCTCCCCCACCGCTACAACCTCACTGAACACTGTGCCCCCAGCCACTTCAAGCATAATCCCCCATGACATAGCCATCACCCTCTCCTTTGCGGGGGATTGTGTATTGGGCAGCGAAGAGAACACCCGAAAACAACCCGAGTCCTTTGATTCCATCGTGGCTGAAAAAGGCTTCTCCTGGCCATTCTCAGGTTTTTCTGACTATTTTGCCCAGGACGACCTCACCCTGGTCAACCTGGAGAACGTGCTGATGAACTCCGCCCAGGATAGGAACATGAAGCGACTGCATAACTTCCGCGGCACCACAGACTTTGCCCAAATATTGAAGATAGGCAGCGTGGAATTGGTGAATGTGGCCAACAATCACTACCCGGATTATGGCGCAGCCGGCAAAAAAAGCACCCGGAACGCGCTAGAAGCTGTGGGGCTTCCCTATGCTGGCTACAACTGGCTGCATGTATATGAAAAACAGGGTATTCGCATTGGTTTTGGCGGCATTCGGGAAACCATCTACCACCAGGATAAGAACCGTATCCGCCGGGAAGTGGAGAAACTCAAAGCGGATGGCTGCCACTATGTGGTCTACACAATGCATGCGGGGGAGGAATATGCCTCCGGGCACAATGCCCTGCAAACAGAAATTGCCCATGCCGCCATTGATGCGGGGGCAAACCTGGTTATTGGCCACCATCCCCATGTACCTCAGGGCATTGAG
This sequence comes from uncultured Christensenella sp., assembly GCA_964609415.1. Taxonomy (GTDB): domain Bacteria; phylum Bacillota; class Clostridia; order Christensenellales; family Aristaeellaceae; genus UBA6115. The sequence goes on from CAZSSU010000003.1 coordinate 26,913, forward strand.
ATGTACAATGGTGGCTTGATATTCTATTCCCTGGGCAATTTTATATTCGGTGGCAATCTGGCGCTGTCCACATTTGACGCCCTGGCAGCCCAGATCACCTTGTATTACAGCGATGAAACACTTACTAACACCCAGGTGCAGCTGATCCCGGTCATCACCAGCGGAACCATCCCCGCCAATGACTTCAGGCCTATTCCTGCCTCTGGGGATGACAAACAGCGCATCCTCGACACCATCAACGCCGACAGCGATCAGGTGTATCCAGACACCTTCACACTGACAGGTTTATAGGCTGTCAAGCACCTCATCCAGCGTCCTCAGGAAGCCCTCTTCACCGAAGGTATTGATTTTGAAGAATACCGCCTGGGAGCCGCCTGAGGTAATAGCCGTGATAAACAGCTTATCCCCCTTGCCAGCCAGGGTCACCGACATGCTAACCCGGTTGCTGCCCAGCCAGCTAAACCGCTCATACACGCGCACTGCCACCCGCACATCATCGCTTTGCCAAAAGCTTTGATCCTCAAAGCTGGCTGAGACGCTGCCGGACATGATTCCTTCATGAATCTGCGCCAGCGTCTTGTCAAAATCGCCTATCAATTCCCTTTCAAGCTTTGCCATGTTTTCCCCTTCTAAATAGATAGATCTTTGCGTGTGTAAAAGCCAAAGCCTGCGATGAAGACAGCGCCTGCCGAAGCGAAACCCAAACCAATGGAGCGCCACAGTGGCCCTTTGGACGCAGTGATGCGCGAAATATCCGTATAATAGTATGGCGTCAGGTATTCCAGCACGGCGGTCTGACGGTTCACATTGATAAACAGATTCAAGAAATAAAACGCCAGCACAATCCCCAGCCCCGGCACCACATTATCCCGCTTTTTGAAGCAGGAGATGCCAAAGCAGAGCACTGCCACCTGCAGGTTCATCATCAGGAGTGACACATGGAACCAGATGAAGGCATTCATGTCGAACACCTCTTTCATCATCCCAATGCCCGCCAATGACACCAGGGTGCAAAAAGCATTGAGGAATACCACCAGAATCACCAGCGCCAGGAATTTTTGTATCAATACGCTAGCTCGCCCCACTGGTTGAGAATAAAGGTATTCTGCCGTATGACGGCCCTCTTCTTTAGCTACCATCACCATGCCGGTGACCGCAGCAAACATGCCGCCGCCCAGGCCCATGAAGTTGCCGTATTCCAGGCCATAATAGGTCATAAACTCATAAAAGTTCATGTTCTGCAAGTTGAACATCTGGCCCATCATGCCCATCCGCTCCACCAGAAAATTGATCATATCTCCGTACTGAGAAACCAAAGGATACATCGCCAAAGCGATGGCGGCAAATACTGACAGAGCCACCGACCAAATCAATGTGGCCCCGATGCCGCTTCTTAATTCATGCCGCAGCACCGTCATGCCTTTACCCCCTCTTTCTCATAGAAATGAAGGAATATCTCCTCCATATCAGGTTCAGTGATGGTCAGGTCATCAAAGTCTCCCTGGCGAAGATCATTAAGCAATTGCCGCGCATCTCCCTGCACCAGGAAGCTCACATTGCTGCCGACCTGGGTTAGATCCTTGGCCCCCTGAATCACAGGGAGCTCTCCCCTGACGTTACGCAAAGTGACCCGTTTGGCCGCTGTTTGCGCCAGGGTGTACACATCATCCTCCACCACCAGACGCCCTTCCCGGATGATGGCGGCGCGGGTACAATGCTGCTGGATTTCTGACAGCACATGGGAGGAGAGGAAAACAGTCGCTCCCTGGCGATGACGCTCCAGGATAATATCCCAAAACGCCTTTTGCATCAGCGGGTCAAGGCCACTGGTGGGCTCATCCAGAATCAGCAAATCCGGCTTGTGCTGAAGCGCGCAGACGATGGCCACCTTCTTTTTGTTGCCAAAGGAAAGATCTGTCACCTTGCGGTTTAAGTCCAGGCTCATGCGCTCAGCCAGCCGCCTTGCCTCCGCCGTGCACTCCACGCGCCTGAGGCGGGCTGCCATGCGGGCGGCATCTGCTCCCCGCATCCCCGAGTAATAGGAAATCTCTGATGGAATATAGCCCACGCCAGCCAGGATTTCCTTCTTTTGTTTAACGATATCAAGGCCAAGCACTTTGGCACTGCCGCTTGTAGGCCAGATTAGCCCCAGCAGCAACCTGATGGTGGTGGACTTCCCAGCACCATTTGAGCCAATGAAGCCATATATATCCCCCCGGTTGACACGGATGGAGAGGTTTTCAATCCCCCGTGCTTTTCCATAGCGCTTGGTCAGTCGCGCAGTTTCAATCAAAAACAACAGCCTCCCTTCTTAAGTCAGGCGTGGATATCATATCACGAAAATCAGGATTCATGTGAAATGTTTGTTGATTTTATTGCCCTAACCGCTGCATTTTTGTATGATAAGCATAAGGGAGGGTTTGCCATGTACAGTCAAACAGATATCACAGATATTAACACCCAGCTGAAGCGCCGCATCATTGCCTGGCTTTTGCCCGCGGCTTTGTTGCTGGCACTTGTTATCGCGGCATTTGTCGCGCGCATTGAATGGTTAACGGCTGCTTTGTTTGCGCTGCTTGGTTGTTTGCTGTTGTTTTCCCTCAGCCTTTATATCTTGCCCCTCATCAAATACCGGCGCTTTCTGGCACTGGCTATCCACGGTCGCCAACGCCGCAGCGTTGTGGCATTCAAAAAAAGCGACAACGATACGGTAATGCGGGATGGTGTAAACTATTATCCCCTGCTGTTTACCGCAGGATTGCCCCAGGAAGCCATGGATGACCGGCTTTTCTACTGGGATGCCAACCTCCCTCTGCCCGCCTGGAAGCCCGGCGAGAAGCTGGTGCTCTTCAGCCACGAGAAGGCGCTGACCCACTGGGAAGCAGCCGCCGCGGATGAGGCTCTTCAGGGTTAAACAAACGCTTTTATTTATATTCTATTTGTTTCTGAAATCATGGGATGCTGCTATGAGCATAAATAATTCATCTGTCATGTCTTCTGGTGCATTGACCGCCACGTGATGAGTCCAGCGTCCTGGATATGGCTCAAGCTTGGTATGAATAAGCGAGCTTTCTATGGGAAATGGCGACGCGAATGTGATAAACAAGGGCCCTTTCCCGGGCTTGCCGGAGCCGTGGCCAGCCAAGGTCCATACCCAGAGATAAGGGTGTGGGTCACGGAAAGAAATCTGGGATTTTTGCGCCAACACTTCACTATCAGGGAAAAGACGCAACACCTCCAGCTTTAATTTTTCATAAGCAGGCAAGAGATTTTCCTCCCCCGCGAAGTAAATTAATTCTCCCGCTCCCCACTCAATCATAGCCTCCTCCTGAATTTTTCGCTGTCATTCCCCGTTTAGCCATTCTACCATAATTCACCCACGG
>CAZSSU010000004.1:0-28316 GCA_964609415.1 uncultured Christensenella sp.
CTTAAACGCTTGATAAAAGCAACCGCCTGTGCGCTTGACATGCCAGGCGGTTTCAGAAAATTAATAACACCCAGCTTCATCGAAGGACCTTCTCCAGGTATTCGCGCATCTGAGCAACCGCTTGATCAAAAGGCGCATGAATGGTACAGCCGGCAGCAAGAACATGTCCCCCGCCTCCAAATGCCTGAGCGGCCTTGGAAACATCGTGCGGCGGCAGGCAGCGCAGGCTGAATTTGACCCCTTCTTCACTCTGAGTTGCCAAGAATGTCATTTCCACACCTTGGATGTTAAGACCATAGTTAACAATTCCCTCAGCATGTTCCATGGTAGCCTTAGCGTCCACAAAATCAGATGCGCGCAAAAGCATCATGGTCAGCTCGCCATCAGCCAAATAGGTGAGGGAATCAAGGGCTCGCGTTAAAATGCTGATAAAACCAGGATGTTTGACCAAATGCAGCTGTCTGGTAGCGCTCACAATGGGCAACCCTGCTTTCATCAGCTGAGCCACCTGATCAAAAAACTCATCTGTCATTTTGCCAAAGCTGAAGTTTCCAGTGTCAGTGGACAAGGCTGTGTACAGGTAAAGTGATTCATCCAAGCTGATGGGCTTATGATAAGCCGCCATCAAGCGGAAAATCAGAACCCCGGTGGCAGCCACCTCCACATCCACATATTGAACATCAGCATATTGCTCATTTGTCACATGATGATCAATTTTGATGGTCTTGGGGCAACGCTTAAACAACGTTCCACAATCTCCAAGTCTGGCGAAATCAGACGCGTCAACAGCGATGCCTAAATCAAATTCTTTATTTGAAACCGTCCCAAAATCAGCAGCGTTTTTCACCTGTTCCCAGCCGGGTAAAAATCGCAGGTTGTCAGGCACCTTATCCTGACAAAGCACCATGGTTTCCTTGCCCAGGTGCTTCAATAGTGAATCAAGCGCTAAAACTGAGCCGATGGCGTCGCCATCAGGCAGTAGATGGGTAAACAGCAGAATCCGTTTTGCCCCATCAATGATTGGTTTGAGCGCTTTTAAATCAGGTTTCATTCTCTTGGTTCCCCTGATCATTCATCACTTGCTTCAGAATACCCGCAATATGAACGCCATATTCGATGTTTTTATCTGCTACAAACTGTAGTTCAGGCGTATATCGCAGCGACAGCGCATCGCCCAGGGCACGGCGCAGGTAACCCGCCGCACCTTTAAGCGCTTTGATCATGTCATCCAGTTTCTCCGCTTCAAGGACGCTTACATACACCTTTGCATAGCGCAAGTCCCGGGTGGTTTCCACCCGGGTGATGCTGAAGGTGCCGGACACCCGGGGATCATTCAATTCCTCCCGGATAGCCCGGTCAACCACACGCCTGATCTCGTCGGAAATTCGGTCAATACGATACTGGGGCACGGCGCCTCCTTATTTTTCGATCTCTTCCATGGTGAAGCATTCCACAATGTCGCCCACCTTGATATCATTGTAGTTTTCAAGCCCGATGCCGCACTCATAGCCTTCAGCGACCTCACGCACGTCATCCTTAAACCTTCTGAGGGATGACAGCTTGCCTTCGAAGATGACTACGTTATCCCGCAACAGACGCACCTGCTGATTTCTTAGCATCTTGCCATCCGGCACATAGCAGCCTGCGATGGTGCCTGAGCCTGTAACCTTAAACACATTGCGCACTTCAGCATGTCCAAGCAGAACTTCTTTAAACTCTGGCTCCAGCATGCCTTTCATGGCCTTCTCAATGTCCTCAATCGCCTGATAAATCACGCGATAAAGCCTGATATCGATGCCTTCCTTGGCGGCGATGTCCCTGGCATTATTGTCCGGACGGATGTTAAAGCCAATGATGGTGGCGTTGCAGGTGGCAGCCAGGTTGACGTCATCCTTGGTAACAGCGCCAACACCGCTGTGGAGCACATGGATTTTCACCTGATCGTTGGATAGTTTCTCCAGAGACTGGCGCACCGCTTCAACAGAGCCCTGCACATCCGCCTTGATCAGAACATTAAGGGTAACCGTCTCACCTTCTTTGATGCTGGTAAAGAGGTTATCAAGGGTCAAGGCAGAAGAAGTCGCAATGCGCTGTTCCCTGATTTTATCCTCGCGCTCTCTGGCAACCTGACGGATCAGCCGATCATCTTCCACGGCGATCAGTTCGTCACCAGCATCAGGCACCACGCTGAATCCAGAGATTTCAACCGGCATGGAAGGGCCTGCGCTCTTTACATTTTCACCCCGGTCATTCAGCAAAGCACGGACACGGCCTGAAGCCAAACCAGCGATTATATTATCCCCTACGCTAAGGGTTCCGTTGGTAAGGAGCACAGTCGCCAGGGCACCGCGGGTTTTGTCGAGTTTTGCTTCAATGATAATACCTCTGGCCAGACGATCAGGGTTGGCCTTCAGCTGAAGGACATCCGCCTGAAGCAGGATCATCTCCAGCAGTTGATCAACCCCTTCACCTGTTAAAGCGCTGACAGGCACCATGATGGTATCGCCGCCCCACTCTTCAGGTACCAGGCTATACGCGGTCAAATCCTGCTTGATGCGCTCAGGATTGGCGGTCGCCTTATCCATTTTGTTGATGGCCACAATAATCGGCACATTGGCTGCCTGGGCATGCCGGATAGCTTCAACTGTCTGCGGCATAACACCGTCATCAGCCGCCACAACCAGCACCGCGATGTCGGTTGCCTGGGCACCTCTGGCACGCATGGCGGTAAACGCCTCATGGCCCGGTGTATCCAGGAAGGTAATGGTATGCTCATCCAAGGTCACGCTATAAGCGCCAATATGCTGTGTGATGCCGCCAGCCTCGCCCTTGGTAACATGGGCATTTCGGATGTAGTCCAGCAAAGAAGTCTTACCATGGTCAACATGGCCCATGATGGTGATAACCGGGGGACGTTCCTTCAGGTCTTCCTCTGCATCAACCACATCCGCGGTTTCGCTCAGTGCATCCTCAGCTGTCTTTTCAAGCTTCATCTCCAGCGTGCAGCCAAATTCACTGCAAACCAAAGCCGCTGTATCATAATCAAGTTCGCTATTGATGTTGGCGAGATTGCCAAGCAGAAGAAGCTTTTTCAAGATCTCACCCGCCGGCTTGCCAATGCGTTCCGTCAGGTCCTTCACCGTGATGGTTTCGGCCGTCATATAAGCAGTTTCAATCTTGATAGGCGCCATCATCTGCTGTGCAGACACTTGCTTCTTGCCCCGGGCGCGTTTGCCGCCGCGTACGACATCATCATCAAAACCCATACCGGGTTTAGCATTGCGCACCATTTGGCGCTTGTTTTTGCTCACTCGCTCGGGGTCCCGCGGGCGGGAATAGTTCTTTTTATTGGGGTCATAATTGCTAACCCTCCCTTTTTCAATAGGAGGGGCTGCATCAGCAATGGGAGCCCTTGCAACAGGTGCACGGTTACCACCAGGAGCAGCGGGACGACCAAAGGGCCTCTGACCAGCCGGTCTGCCATCTGCTCCGGGGGCTGGGCGGCCATAGGGACCTGCGCCGGGCGCTGGACGACCATAAGGACCTGCCCCAGGTGCAGGACGACCATAAGGCGCTTGCCCAGGTGCCGGACGGCCATAGGGGCCCGCTCCAGGGGCGGGACGGCCATATCCTCCAGGCGGCGGGGTCGCCGGACGACCAAAGCCACCTTGTGTAGGCTGCTGCCTTTGTTGTGTTTGCCTGACGGGTGCTGGAGCCTGTCGCACAGGTTGAGCTGGCGCCGCCTGAGCTGCAGGGGCGGGCGTCACCGGCTGTGCAGCTTGCCACTCGGCCGCCACAGAGGTAGCGGGCGTTTCAGGTTTTGTTTCCACACGGACTTCCACCTGCACCGCCTCCACTTCAGGCTTCTCCGTAAGCTTTTCAGCCTCAACTTCTGCCTTGGGGGCTTCGACCACAGGCACATAAACCTGCGCTTGTTCGGCTGCGGCTGGTGCTTCAACTGCTGGGGCAACAGGAGCCGCTTCCGCCTCTGTCAACACCTCAACATCGTCATCCGGCATTGTCCAGGCTTTGGTCTGCTGCCTAAGCATTTCCTGCTGCTGTTCGTGGCGCAAGCGCTGCTTTTCCTCTTCTTCCTGGCGGAGGAATTGCGACTCCTGCTGTTTAAGCATCTGCAGCATAATATCCGCGTTGCGTTTGACCCGTTCCGTTTCGGTCAGGACAACGCCCGCTTTCTGGGTGAGTTCCTTGATTGTTTCTTTAAGCCCGACTTTAGCCATTCAGCCTTGTGCCCTCCAAGATATTCTTTGCGGCTGGGATTTCTTCCCCGCCCGTGATCGCTTGTTCAATTTTGCCGGTGAGCCCGCCATCCAATAGGGCTGCGGCGTTTATCCCTGGTTTTCCGATTGCCTGGCCAAGCAGCCCTTCCGGCAGTTCCGTGATTTTGATTCCTCGGTGTACACAGCCATCCGTTAGTTTTTTGCGCGTATTGACTGATGTGCTTTGGTCTATCAGCACCAAGGCTGCTTTGCCATCTCTCAGAGTCATAAGCGCTTTGTCAGCGCCGGGAATCAGGTAGCCAGCTTTATAAGCCAAGCCCAGTGAGCCTTTCAGCAGTTTTTCATTCATCCTGCTTCACCAACCTGGGACCGTACTTAATCTGCCTGCGAAGAAGAGCAATCACTTCTTCATTCACCGGGTTTTCAAGTGCCCGTTCCAGCTGTCGTTGCTTGACTGCGCGGTCCAGGCAGGCCTCATCCCGACACACGTATGCACCACGGCCAGATTTTTTGCCGGTGAAGTCGATGTCAATCTCCCCTTCGGGGCTGCGCACTACGCGCAGCAACTCCCGCTTGGGTTTCATCTCCCGGCAGCCTACGCACATGCGCATGGGGACTTTCTTTGGCATTGCTCCTCCGTTTTAAAAATCAGCCTTCGTATTCCTGATCGGTTTCATCAGGAATATCAGCTGTGGCTTCATAACCCTGCTCTCGCAGCAGCTCTTCCACCTGAGTCTGTGACTTGATGTCAATCTTCCAGCCTGTGAGCTTGGCGGCCAGACGGGCATTCTGCCCCTCTTTCCCAATGGCGAGGGATAACTGCATATCCGGCACCACAACGCGGCAAATTTTCTCATCCTCAGAGATAAAGACACTCATCACATGGGCGGGATTTAGCGCATTGGCTACAAACTCCGCCGGATCTGGCGACCACTTGATGATGTCGATCTTCTCATTTTTCAGTTCATTGACCACTTTTTCCACACGTGACCCACGGGGACCGACACAGGCGCCCACCGGATCAATCATCGGATCCATAGAGTAGACAGCGATTTTCGTGCGGCTGCCAGGCTCCCTTGCGATGGAGCGTATCTGCACCACGCCAGTCGCTATTTCTGGCACTTCCATCTCAAACAAGCGCTTGACAAGCCCTGGATGAATGCGGCTGACATACACCTGGGGGTTACGGGAAAACTCAGAGCCTGAACGGCGCACTTTTAAAACGTATACCTTGATGTGATCGCCATCCCGGTACTCCTCGTTGGGCATGAACTCGCTGCTTTCCATGATGCCCTCGGTACGGCCCAGCTCCACATAAACGGCCTTAGGCTCTACCCGCTGCACGATGGCTGTGAGAATTTCATTCTCTTTTTCGATGTATTCATCATAAATCTTGCCCCGCTCAGCTTCACGAATGCGCTGTACCAGCATCTGCTTTGCGGTTTGAGCTGCTACACGGCCAAAATTGTCAGGGGTCACATCGATTTCTACGATGTCACCAATATGAAAATCAGGGCGAAGCTCAAGCGCTTCTTCCAAACTGATTTGCATTTCCGGCTCATCAACTTCTTCCGCTACCACTTTGCGCAAGTAAACCCGGGCCCCTTCCTTTTTGGAAAGGCGTACGGCCAGGTTCTGAATAGCGGCACCTGCTTGCCGGTTGCCCCGGCGATAAGCCACTTTCAGCGCGTCCTCAATGGTGTCTACCAGAATTTCTTCGTCGATGTCTTTTTCCCTGGCCAGCATGGAAATGGCATCCATTAAATCAACTTTAGGGTTGCTCATAGCCAACCTCCTGTTCAATAATCGTTTCGTCATCCAGAATGCTCAGATCAATCACCCGGCGAGCAAGAGCGACGGCTTTTTTCGGGAAAGACATCTCGCCTTGCTCCGTTTCAATGGTGTAGCCCTCTTCCGTCAGGCCTTTAAAGGTGCCGGTAAAGGTTTTCCGGCCGTCCACGGGTTTATACAGGCGAACTTCCACCATCTCCCCCATGGCCTTCCTGGCGTCCCAATCCGTTTTGATCGGACGGTCCAGCCCAGGTGAACAAACCTCAAGGAAATCGTACTCTACATTTTCCAGCTGCGGTTGTATTTCCCGGTGAAAACGCTCGCAATCATCCAGCGTGATGCCGCCGGGCTTATCCAGGAAAAACCGCAGATAGAGACCAGCGGGTTCTTTATCCATAGAAGCGCCGACCAGTTCATACCCAAACTGGCTGGCGGTCTTTTCGCCGGTCACCTGTGAAGTTTCAAGCCCATCCGTGTGTTTCTTTGCCATCGTTCCCTTTACATAGAAAAAGCGGGTATCTGCTGCATTTTGGCATTCATTGCAAAGGCAGTTGCCTTGCAACGCGCGCCCCTTGCAGCTCCCACTCTTCGTTAAGCCCTTCTTTCTCTGGTAAACTCCGGTTTCCCGGTGCGTAGCAATTATATCATGATATGTCCACAGCCGCAAGCGTACCCAAGCCTTTTCATCGATTTTGTAACAGTTAAGAATCATCATTGCCCAATTTAACATGGTTTGGTATAGTATTTTTATCACACAGGACGGAGGAAGACACCCATGCATGTCCTTGACACCTTGAAAGAACGCGGGTTTCTGGCACAAATTACCTTCGAGGAGAAGCTGTATGAACAGCTAGCCAAAGAGCCCACCGTCTTTTATATCGGCTTTGACCCCACCGCACCCAGCCTGCACTTCGGGCATTTTATTCCTATCCTGGCCATGGCCCATATGCAGCAGGCCGGCCATATCCCCGTGGCATTAATTGGCGGCGGCACCGCCCGCATCGGTGACCCCAGCGGCAAAACTGATATGCGGAAAATGATGGATGATGCCACCATTAACTACCATATCGAAGGGATCAAAAAGCAAATTGGCCGCTTTATTGATTTTAGCGATAACAGAGCCATCGCAGCCAACAATGCAGACTGGCTGATGAACCTCAATTATGTGGACTTTATCAGAGAAATCGGCGTTCACTTTTCAGTAAACCGGATGATAGCTGCTGAATGCTATAAACAGCGCATGGAGCGTGGGCTCACTTTCCTTGAATTCAACTATATGATCATGCAGGGCTATGATTTTCTCGAACTCTATCGCAGGCACAACTGTGTCCTGCAAATGGGCGGCGATGACCAGTGGAGCAATATGCTGGCAGGTGCTGATCTCATCCGCCGTGTGGATCAAGCCTCAGCCTATGCCTGCACCTTTAATCTGTTAATGAATGCTGAAGGCCAGAAAATGGGCAAAACAGAAAAGGGCGCCTTGTGGCTGGACGCCGACCTTTGCAGCCCTTACGATTTCTTCCAGTATTGGCGCAACATCGCTGATGCAGATGTTGAAAAAAGTCTGTCCATGCTCACTTTCCTTCCGATGGATGAAGTCAAGCGCTTAAGCCGCCTTGAAGGATCCGCCATCAATGAGGCGAAAACCGTGCTTGCCTTTGAAGCCACCAAGTTGGTCCATGGTCAGAACGAGGCCGAAAAGGCCCGGGAAGCCTCCAGTGCCTTGTTTGCTGGTGGCAGCAACATGGCAGATGTCCCCACCTTCCTGATTACTCAGCAACAACTTGACGAAGATAGCAGGCTCACCACCATTTTGTTCCTGTGCGGGCTGTGCTCCAGCCGCTCTGACGCACGTAAAATGGTGCAGCAAGGCGCTGTCTTGGTGGATGATGTGAAGATAAGTGATACAGATTATACTCTGAACACTGGAGATATCCCAGCTGAAGGCCTGCTGCTGCGCCGCGGCAAAAAACAGTACTGCCGGCTAATGATTCAGCATTGAGTATTCAAAAAGACTTCTTAACCCTGCAAAAAGCCGCAAGCATTGAGCATGTGGTTCAAAAAAGCCGATTCATCGGAAACGCCTCCCCGGTGCTGACCGAAGAAGAAGCTTTGGAATACGTCAAACAAGCGCGTGTCGAATATAAAGCTGCTACGCATTATTGTTATGCCTATATCATCGGGGAAAATGCTGGCATCATGCGCTATCAGGATGACGGTGAGCCATCCGGCACAGCAGGCGTCCCGATTCTTGACGCGTTAAGACATCTTCAAGTGGTCAATGCCTGCGTTGTGGTCACCCGCTATTTTGGCGGCATTCTGCTGGGAGCAGGCGGCTTAGTCCGGGCTTATAGCACCACTGCTTCTCAAGCCATCAAATCAGCAGGGCTGGCCCTGGTAGAGCAAAGCCTGCGTCTTTCAATTCAAATCGCTTATCCCTATTGGGACAAGCTGGAGTATCTCCTAAACCAGCGCGCGGTTACAGATATGAATAAGACCTTTGCTGCCCAGGTGACGATTGACATGGTGGTGCGCACAAAAGTCGCTGAAGAGCTTGCTCAGGAAGTGTTAGACAGCACCCTAGGCCAGGCAGAAATAACAATGAGCGACCCTTTTCCATGGCAATGGCCGGTGGATAAAACATCATGATGACAAACAAAACCTTTGGATAGCCTCGGCTACACCATGGTTAATGTTGGTGGCGGTCACATGGAGGGCCGCCTCTTTTACTGCCTGAGCAGCATTGCCCATGGCGACGCTGATGCCAGCATAAGACAGCATGGGCAAGTCATTGAGCTGATCCCCTATAGCAAGGATATTCTCCCGGGGAATATTCAGACGAGCAGCCAGGTCATGAAGCCCTGTGCCTTTATTGATATGAGCAGGCATAATCTCAATGTTTTTAGCGCTTGATTGGGTCAAAGACTGCCCCGGCACACAGCTCAAAGCCTCTCTGATTTCATCCAGGCTAAGCCCACCATCGGTTTGATAGATGTAGAATTTGTAGAGCGGATGGTTGACGGCATCCAAACAGGCTTCCCTGCCATACCGGTATTTCACCCGGTTTTTGATCATGCTGTCATCAATAAAGTCAGTTTCAGAATGATGCTTTGTGGCCTTTCTTCTGGAATAAACAGCGTTTTTGCCAAAGATAAAGTATCCTTCTCCCAGTTCCTCAAGCACATCAATCGCGCACTGGGCTGTCTCCGGGCTCATCACATGCTCAGTCAGGATGTTACCAAAAGGTTTGTCATAGATAACACAGCCATTCAGGCTGATGACAGGGCCTTCAAGGCCTGATTCCTTCATCACAAGGGAAGCATCATCAGGGAAGCGGCCTGTACAGGCTGTAAAGAGAATGCTGCGTTTTTCAGCTTCCCTAATTGCTCTGAGCGTCACATCAGACACCTTGGAATGCTCATTCAATAAGGTTCCATCCATATCAACAGCAATCAGGCGCACATCAGGCTTCATGTCAGCAGGTACTCCTCTTGTCTATTATCTCAAAATGGCGCTGGCACGGAAAAAGTCCTGCCTCGCAGAGATTCTAATACGCTATCTGGCGGAAAAGCAAGGGAGACTGCGCATAGTTTTACGCCAGGCTGCCCTTTATCCCTGTTTAGGCTTCGGCTGCCATACACATCATCCCCCAAAATCGGATGCCCAATGTACGCCAGATGAGCGCGAATCTGGTGAGTACGCCCTGTCAAAAGCCGGACTTCTAGTCTTGCCATTTCTCCAGGCGCCAGCACCCGGTAAGCAGTTACAATCTCACGTGCGCCAGCCACTTGCTTAGCTCTTATCTTTACCTTAGCTTTTGCCGCATCCTTGGTCAGATAAGCGATTAATGTTGCTTCGGAAGGCTGTGGCGTTCCCAGGACGATACATTGATATATTTTCACAATATCCCGCGCCTTAAACGCAGCTTTAGCCGCATCAGCGGATGCCTCATCTTTTGCCATCAGACATAGGCCGCTTGTCTGGTTGTCTAAGCGATGGCATAAAAAGGGTTGATAAACACCCGCTGCCCGCTCTTCCGCCCAGCTGATCAAAGAGAAAGGGCTGGAAACATTCCTGTCAGAATTTACGCCAGCAGGTTTATTAACCAATAGAAAGTGCTCATCTTCAAAAACAATCGGAATATCACGCTGAGCGCAGCTGGTGTAAAGGACAATTTCGTCTCCTGGCTTAATGTTTTGGTTGCTTGACAAGCGCTGCCCATTGACCAGCACGTCACGCTTCTTTAGCGCATCGCGCAGTGCACGCTCAGGGAGCAGAGGCCATGCCTGCCGCATGGCTCGCATCAGGCTGATGCTGCCAACTTCATCTGGAACCCGAGTCGTGTACCTGTTCATGCGCGACACCTTTCATTGCTTGAAGCTTTTCATAGTGTACCACGAGATGAGATGTATGATGTGGTTTATTAATTTCATATTACATCATCAAATTTCGTAAATACAAGGGAAAAACACTTCATAACTTGTATATAGATTCACTTTTTTGTATTCTCTTTTTCAATCGCTCGCAAGCGATACTCAAAAGGAGGTCAGGATGTCATGAAGAAACGGTCTATTTTGTCCCTATTGGTCATGGTCGTACTCGTTCTTTCCGCTTTTGCCCCAGCGATGGCGGAAGAGGTCATTAAGATTGGAGGCATTGGCGTCCTGTCCGGCGATTATGCTCTTTATGGCATGGCTGTCAAAGAAGGTGTGGATCTTTGCATCAAGCAGGTGAATGAAGCTGGCGGCCTGAATGGCAAAAAAGTTGAAATCATCTGGGAAGACACCCAGGGTGAAGCCGCCAATGCTATCAGCGCTTACTATAAAGTAACTGAGCAAGATGGTGTTGTTGCTGTGATCGGCGGCGTTCTGTCCGGTGAGTCGAAAGCGTTGGCAGAAGTCTCCGCTGAAGACGGCGTACCGCAGATTACCCCTTCCGCTACTGCTTACGATGTCACTACCGGCCGCCCCAATGTGTTCCGCACTTGCTTCCTGGATCCTTTCCAGGCAAAAGCGGTTGCCCAGTACATGGCAAATGAAGGGGTCAAGAAGGTTGCTGTGCTTTATGACAACGCCACAGAGTATTCTGCGGGTCTTTATAACTCTTTTAAAGAAAAATGCGCAGAACTGGGCGTTGATATTGTGGCAGCAGAGTCCGCCGCCTATGGCGATAAAGACTACAAAACCCAGTTGACCACCATCCAAAACGCTGCCCCGGAAGCTGTGTTCCTGCCCTACTACGGCGCTGATGCCGCAATGATTCTAGCCCAGGCGAAAGAGCTTGGCCTTGATGTTAAATTTTACGGTGCAGATGGCATTGCTGACATCGTGGACTATGTGGCTGACAAAAGCCTGCTAACCCACTTGGTTTACACAGATCACTTCTCAACAGGCGCCCAGAGCGAAACAGCGAAGCAGTTTGTCGAGGCCTTCCAGGCTGAGTATGGCAAGATGCCCACCATCTCCTTCTCTGCAACTGGTTATGATGCGGCCGTGGTCCTGCTTTCCGCCATGGGTAAGGTCGGCACTGACAAGGAAGCGGTTGTGGATGCGATTAAGGAAACCAACCTGACAGCAGTCAGCGGTAGCATCACTTTTGATGAGCATAACGATCCCATCAAGAGCACCTTCTTCCAGACCTTTGATGCACAGGGGAATAAGCTGTTCCTCACCCAGGTTGACCCGTAACGCTTGTTCTTTGATATAATTGGGGAGGAAACATTCCTCCCCTTTTCTGAATGTATGCCGGACAATTCTCCTGAAGATTGAGGTACACCATGACATTGTTTTTAAGCCAGCTGATCAATGGTTTACATGTGGGCATTATTTATGCCCTCATTGCCCTAGGGTATACGATGGTTTACGGGATCGTTAAGCTCATCAACTTTGCCCATGGGGATATCATCATGATTGGTGCGTATACCGCCGTTATCACGCTAAGCACTTTAGGCTGGTCAGCGCCTGTAGCGCTGCTGGCCGCCATTGCGATTTGTGTGCTATTTGGCATAACCATCGAGCGGGTGGCATATAAACCGCTGCGCTCCTCCCCGCGCATCTCATCGTTAATCACCGCCATTGGTGTCAGCATGCTGCTACAAAACTCAGCCTTACTCATTTTTGGCGCGGCATCCAAACCCTTCCCCACGGTTATTGATGTAGATCCGATTCGCTTCTGGGGCATTCAAATCAGCTTTGTAACCGTCTTAACCATCGTCATCTCCCTTATGTTGATGGCGCTACTACAATGGTTTGTCAAAACCAGTAAAGCTGGCAAAGCCATGCGTGCCGCCAGTGAGGATTACAGCACAGCTCAGCTCATGGGCATCAATGTCAACAACACCATCACCCTGACCTTTGCCATTGGCTGTGCCCTGGCTGGTATTGGCTCTTTCCTCTACTGCATGGCATACCCTGCGGTGTCCCCCACCATGGGCTCACTCCCTGGCTTAAAAGCCTTTATCGCGGCAGTGCTGGGAGGCATTGGCATCATCCCGGGTGCTATGCTGGGCGGCGTGGTCATGGGCATTGCTGAAAGCCTTACCAAAGCCTATATCTCCACCCAGATGAGTGATGCGGTGGTTTATGGCATTTTGATTATTGTGCTATTAGTGAAACCCACGGGACTCCTTGGTAAAATCACCAGGGAAAAGGTGTGAGGTGACAAGAGATGAATAAAAAGACAAAATCCATCATCCTCAACACCTTATCTCTTATGGCGCTTTATCTGCTGATCACCATCATGATTGGCACTGGGACACTTAACAACTATATCTCTAACATCCTGGTTACCGTTCTGATCACCATTATCATGACAGCCAGCCTCAATGTCACCACGGGGCTTCTTGGGCAGCTGGCGTTGGGGCATGCCGGGTTTATGGCCATTGGGGCATATACCTCGGCAATTTTCACCAAGTCTGTTGCGCTCCATTTCAGTTTGAGCCTGCCCATTTCCCTTTTGCTGGGCGGTTTGGTTGCGGCACTTTTTGGCATGTTGATTGGCATCCCTGCCTTACGGCTACAAGGAGACTATCTGGCTATCATCACCCTTGGGTTTGGCGAAATCATCAGGGTTGTTATCGAAAATCTGGAGATCACCGGTGGCGCCGCTGGCCTCACACGCATCACCCGCATGTCCCGCGCCTTCTCAGAGGATCGCGCTTTATCCAGCGCTATTCAATTTTCCCTGGTGTTCTGGATAACCGTAATTATCATCGCCAGCATCTTTACCTTGGGCCGATCAAGGCATGGGCGCGCCATCATCTCTATTCGTGAAAATGTGATTGCTGCTGAAGCCACAGGCATTCCCACTACCCGTTACAAACTGCTTGCCTTTACCATCGCAGCGTTTTTTGCGGGTATCGCGGGCGGTTTATTCGCCCATCAAACGAGCATTCTGAACGCTAAAAACTTTGGCTTCAACAAATCCATTGAGTACCTGGTCATGGTCGTTCTAGGCGGCATGGGATCGATCACCGGGTCCATTATTGCTTCCATCGTTTTGGTAGCGCTTCCAGAAATGCTGCGAGGTCTGGCAGAATACCGCTTGGTGATCTATTCACTGCTTCTCATTATCATGATGCTCTTCCGTCCTTCGGGGCTTTTAGGCACACAGGAATTCTCCATGTTAAAAGCCTGGGAGGGCCTGGAAAGGGTGTGGAAGAAACTTTTCAAACGAAAAGCGGAGCAGACACGCATGCCCTTCCAGCCCCGCTATGATGTGTGGGAAGACAAACCAGTGCTTGAAACCAATCAATTGGGCATCTCCTTTGGCGGACTCCGCGCTGCGGACAATGTCAACCTCTGCCTCATGAACAATGAAATTGTGGGCCTTATTGGCCCCAACGGAGCAGGAAAAACCACCATTTTTAATATGCTGACAGGGGTTTATATACCAACGGATGGTGACATCAACCTCCTTGGCAAGCGCATGAACGGACAACAGCCCCATGACATCACCAAGGACGGCATCGCGCGCACCTTCCAAAACATCCGCTTGTTCAAGTCCATGTCCGTACTTGACAACATCAAGGTCGCCTTCCATTCCCGCATGCACTATTCCACCTTAAGCGGTATCCTTCGAGACAGCGAGTGCACCAGTGAAGAGCGGGGCATTGACATCAGAGCCCGGGAGCTTCTTCGTGTGTTCCAGATGGAAGATGTCGCAGATGTCCAGTCCAGCGCGCTGCCTTATGGTCAACAGCGCAAGCTGGAGATATGCCGCGCCTTGGCATCAAACCCCAAGGTGCTGCTGCTGGATGAGCCAGCCGCTGGGATGAACCCCATGGAAACCACGGAGCTCATGCAAACCATCAAAACCATACGAAATCGCTTCTCAGTGGCAATATTGCTGATTGAGCATGACATGAAACTGGTGATGGGCATCTGTGAGCGGATTTATGTGCTCAACTATGGAAAAATCATTGCTGAGGGAACGCCCGAGCAAATTCGCAAGAATCCTGAGGTGATTGCCGCCTACCTGGGCAGCGCTGATACCCAGCCCGGCAAGGAAGGGGGCTTAGCCCATGCTTAAAGTTAATGATATCAATGTTTACTATGGTGCCATCCACGCTTTGCACGGCATTTCTTTTGAGGTAAAACAGGGCGAAATCGTCTCCCTGATAGGAGCCAATGGCGCCGGAAAATCAACCACTCTCAACGCCATCTCAAACCTATTGCCCATCGCATCTGGTGAGATATTATTCTTGAACCAGTCCATCCGGAAAACACCCGCGTATCAACTTGTCGGCATGGGCCTGGCACAGGTGCCGGAGGGGCGCCGGGTGTTCTCCCGCATGACTGTGCTGGAGAACCTGGAAATGGGCGCTTTCACCCGCAAGGACGCTGGGCAAATCAACCATGATCTGGAATTAGTCTTCGGGCATTTCCCGAGGCTTAAGGAACGCCGAAAACAGGTAGCGGGCACACTATCAGGCGGTGAGCAGCAGATGCTGGCCATGGGCCGTGCCATGATGGGCAGACCCAAACTGCTCATGATGGATGAACCCTCCATGGGGCTCTCCCCCATTCTGGTCCAAGAAATATTTGCCATCATCAAACAAATCAATGAAGGCGGCATGACCATTCTTTTGGTAGAGCAAAACGCCCACATGGCACTTACCATATCAGACCGGGCTTATGTTCTTGAAACAGGAGATGTGGTTAAGTCTGGTCCGAGTCAAAATCTGCTGGTAGATGCCGATGTGCAGAAAGCCTACCTGGGCACCTAGTTTATCGCAGCAGTAAAAATCACCCCGTCCTTTAATGGACGGGGTGATTTCTTAAGCACTTCATACTTAATTCTTTTTGTACAGGGCATTAAAAAGCATGGTATACAGTGTATCCCGTAGCTTAATTTGCTCCACATCTCGGCCATCGCCGTAGTCAAAAAAGCCTTCCTTGCTTTTGACGCCCAGTTTTTGCGCGTTGAAGCGCTCTTCCAGTTGGGGGGAGACATCTTTGCGGTCACACAAGTCAGGGTTTAAGAACTTGGAAATATGATAGAAAGTGTCAAGACCGCCAAAATCTGCAATGGCGAAGGGGCCGAACAGTGCATATCGGAAGCCCAGGGCATACTTCATGACCCTGTCCACATCCTCAAAACTAGCCACACCGTCATCCACGATGTGAAGTGCTTCACGCATCACGGCAAATTGCAGCCGGTTTGCAATAAAGCCTTTTGTGTCTTTACGCACAAACACCGGCTTTTTGCCCAGAAAATCTGCCACATCATAAACCAACTGTGCTGTTTCATCGCTGGTTTTCTCCCCATATGTAACTTCAACCAAAGGGATGATGTGAGGCGGGTTAAACCAGTGCATGCCACAGAATTTCTCTGAGTGTTTGTAGGATTTGGCCAGTTCAGTAATTGGCAGGGCGGAGGTATTGCTGGCAACGACCGCTTCATCCTTCACAAATTCAGATATTTTCTGATAGAATTCCGCCTTGATCTCGATCTTTTCGATAATGGCTTCAACAATCAAATCCGCTTTGGCAAAGTCCTTCATGTCAAGGGTGTATGCGATCCTGTCCTGCAAGGCGCTAGATTCCTGCTCGCTTAACTCCTTGGTTTTCACCTGGGTTTGTTGATGGATGGCAATCAGATCTTTAGCCTTGTCCAAAAACTGTTGAGCAATGTCATAGATATAAACCTGGAATCCCTTTGCCGCAAAGCTCTCTGCCATGCTAGACCCCATGATGCCACCGCCTGCAATTAGAACCGTTTTGATGTCACTTACCTTCATTCTTTCCTCTCCTTTTTATTGATATAAAAATCCATCACTTCCTGATGGGTGTGTTCTTCAATCCTACTGTAATTGTTCTTTTTAGGATAAACATAAATCGCTTCCCAGGAAATAGGTTCTTCAAATCTAACCTCAACCACATCATTCAGGTTGTAATACCTGGAGATAGGAGAAGGAAGAATGGTGATATAACGTGTATTTCGCACCGACTCCAAAAGAAAATCCCATGATTTGCTCATCATGGCATAATGAACATCAATGCCCAGGGATTTGAATTTATTGACAAGTTTATGATGAATCATATAAGTCTCGTCAAAAATTACCATGGACTCACCGGTCAAGTCCTCCCAGGTTAAACGATCTTTGGCTGCCAGACGATGATTTTTTGACATAAAGGCTGTGAGTTCATCAGTATTGATCAGGACTTCGTTGAATAGATCCGGATTAAGGTCAGTCGGCTTCAACAGAATGGCGCTGTCTATTTCTTCAAGCACCAGTTTTCTTTCAAGGTCAAACGCACCGGACTCGTCAATTTGATAGTTAGCCGATTCGTTGCTGCTAATAAGTTCGCGAAGAAACTCCGTACAAAGCACCGTCACAATTAACTGGGGAATGCCTATCCGCATTTTCCCATTTAGAACGCTGGATTGTTTTCTCAATTCTTCCATCATCCTATCGTGAGCTTCTACAACTTTCAATGCATTATTATAGAATGTTTCTCCTACGGAAGTAAGTCCAACAAGCAAACCTTTCCGTCGCTGCATTATTTCTATTCGCTCTTCTTTTTCAAATTTGATGATCCCCATGGATAATGCTGGTTGAGAAATACATAGTTTTTCACTTGCGGCAGAAAGATTGAAATTGCTGTTCACAATTTCAATGAGATATTTTAGTTGCCTAATATCCAAAGTTTATCGCCTCTTCTCCTGGTTTTTTTCATTGTGGTCGACCTGTATCAGTTTCGTTTATGCCTTGATAATTAATGAATATTGGACGAATAATGAATAATACATATAAATTATAGGCAATATAAAGTACCCAAATAAATTTGTCAAGGAGGAATTATGCAGGAAGTCGTCATTGTCGCTGCTGGGCGCACCCCTATTGGTTCTTTTGGTGGTGCATTCGCTTCTGTTGGGGCTGTGGAGCTGGGAAAACAATTGTTAACCCAAACCCTTCGTAACATCAATCTGGATCCTAGGGAGATAGACGAGGTTATCTTTGGAAACGTCCTACAAGCAGGTCTTGGCCAGAATGTCGCCAGGCAAATTTCTGTAGGTGCTGGGATCCCGATTGAAAAGCCATCATTCGTTGTCAACAAAGTCTGTGGCTCTGGCCTTAAGGCCGTCCAACTTGGCGCTCAGGCCATCATGCTAGGCGATGCTGACGTGGTGGTTGCTGGCGGCACAGAGAACATGAGCCAAGCTCCCTATCTGAACAAGGATCTGCGTTGGGGAAAGCGTATGGGCGACGCTACTGTAATAGACAGCATGGTGGCTGACGGACTGACGGATATCTTTAGCAACGTTCATATGGGCATTACCGCCGAAAACATTGCAGATCAGTTCAATCTGACCCGTGAAGAAATGGATGCTCTGTCTGTAACCAGCCAAAACCGTGCTGAGAACGCTATCAAAGCCGGACGCTTTAATGATGAAATTGTACCTGTTTCTATTCCCCAACGCAAAGGGGATCCAGTCGTGGTCAGCCAGGATGAATATCCCCGCTTCGGCGCAACAATTGATGGCATGGCAAAACTGCGCCCCGCCTTCAAAAAGGATGGCCGGGTTACCGCTGCCAACTCCTCTGGTATTAACGACGGGGCCGCGCTTGTTGTTTTAATGAGCAAAGAAAAGGCTAATGCCCTGGGACTTAAGGCTCTTGCTACCATCAAAGCATATGCAAGTGCCGGCGTTGATCCTTCCATCATGGGCACAGGCCCAATCCCTGCCACACAGATAGCCCTTAAAAAAGCTGGATGGGATGTCAAGGATCTGGATGTGGTTGAAGCCAATGAAGCATTTGCAGCCCAGGCACTTTCTGTGCTCAAAACGCTGGGTCTTGATGGGGACAAGGTAAATGTCAATGGCGGTGCCATCGCTCTGGGGCATCCCATCGGCGCCAGCGGTGCCAGGATTCTGGTGACCCTGGTTCATGAAATGATCAAACAAGACGCCAAGAAAGGCCTTGCTACCCTCTGCATCGGCGGTGGTCAGGGCATTTCGATGCTGATAGAAAGGTAATTGACAATGAATAAACTAACCACAATTGAAAAGGCTGTCGAACTCATTAAAGACGGTGATACCATCATGATTGGCGGTTTTCTGGGCGTAGGCAGTCCCCACAAATTGATTGATGCTCTGGTTAAAAAGGGCACCAAAAACCTGACCCTTATATGTAACGACACCGGTTTTCCTGAGATTGGCGCCGGCCGGATGGTCTGCAACAAACAGTTCAAAAAGGTTATTGCTTCCCACATTGGCACCAACAAAGAAACGGGCCGTCAGATGATGGAAGGCGAAACCGAAGTCGTGTTGGTTCCCCAAGGCACCCTGGCAGAACAAATTCGTGCCGCTGGCTTTGGTCTGGGCGGAATTTTAACAAAAACAGGTGTCGGCACCGAAGTTGAAAAAGGCAAACAAACAATTGAGGTGGATGGCGTGACCTACTTGCTGGAAAAACCTCTGGTTGCCGATGTGGCGATTATTGCCGCAAAAAAAGCTGATAAGCGCGGCAATCTGGTTTACCACGGTTCAACTCAAAACTTTAACAACATCATGGCAAGTGCTGCCAAGGTGACCATTGCTGAAGTGCAGGAACTGGTGGAAGTGGGAGAACTGAACCCTGATTTCATCCATACGCCCGGCATTTTTGTCAACTACATCGTGACAACAGGAGGTAACTGACGTGGAAGATATTAAAACCTTTATCGCCAAACGCGTTGCAAAAGAATTGGTTGACGGTGACGTGGTCAACCTGGGCATTGGTCTTCCAACCATGGTGGCCAATTTTGTTCCTGAAGGAAAACAAGTCTTTTTCCAGTCTGAGAATGGCTTTATCGGCCTGGGTCCTGTCCCCGAAGAAGGCAAAGTGGATCCGGATATCACTAATGCCGGCGGAAGCCCCGTGACCATCCAGGATGGCGGTGTGTTTTTTGACAGCGCCACATCCTTTGGCATCATCCGTGGAGGTCATGTGAACCTGACAGTCCTGGGTGCGCTTCAGGTTGATGACAAAGGCAATATCGCCAATTATATGATTCCCGGCAAAATGGTCCCCGGAATGGGCGGTGCCATGGACCTTCTCTCTGGCGCAAAAAAGGTCATCGTAGCCATGGAACACACCGCAAAAGGAAATCCTAAACTCCTCTCCCAGTGCACGCTGCCCCTAACCGCTGTTAACGCTGTTGACCTCATCATCACCGAGATGGGCGTTATTGAAGTGACAGATAAGGGCTTTGTGCTTAAGGAGATTAATCCTGAGTTCACCGTAGACCAGGTGAAAGAAGCAACACAGGCGAACCTGATCATTTCAGATTCGCTGGTAGAAATGAAATAGGAGGTTAACAATGCTAAAGGGAAAAAGAGCCATTGTAACAGGAGCCGCAAGTGGGATCGGTCTAGCCATAGCAACACTTTTGGCCAATAAAGAAGCAAAAGTTGTCATGGCAGACGTCAATGAAACTGCGCTAAAAGAAAAAGCCGGAGAACTGGGAAACTTCTATTTTGCTGGAGACTTAAGCGTACGTGAAACCAACAAAGCGCTGGTGGACTATGCCATGGATAAGATGGGTGACGTGGATGTACTGGTCAATGTGGCTGGCATCCAAACCGTCTCCCCCATTGCTGACTTTCCGGAAGACCGTTGGGATTTCATGATCAGGCTGATGCTGACATCGCCTTTCCTGCTGATGAAATACGTTTGGCCCAGCATGAAAAAGAACCAATGGGGCCGCATCATCAACCTGAACTCCATCCATGGCCTGGTGGCTTCTGAATTTAAGTCAGCCTATATCTCTGCCAAGCATGGCTTAACCGGACTTACCCGCGTGGCTGCCCTGGAAGGCGCTCCTGATGGCATCACGGTCAATTCCATCTGTCCCGCTTATGTCAGAACACCCCTGGTGGACAAGCAGATCCATGACCAAGCCATTCACCACGGAATTCCTGAGGATGAAGTGGTCACAAAGATTATGCTGCAAAAAGCCGCTATCAAAAAGCTGCTGACACCCGAAAACGTTGCAGAGCTGGTCGAGTTCCTTTGCTCCGATACCGCTGCAATGATGACTGGCACCACATTAACCATTGACGGCGGCTGGACCGCTGCATAAAGGAAGGAATCAATTTTATGGAATCGATCAGTTTAATTGGTATTTTTCTTGGCCTCGGCCTTTTAATGTACCTGGCATTCAAAGGTTATTCTATCGTTTGGATCGCCCCTGTATGCGCTGCCCTGGTTGCCCTAACTGGCGGACTGGATATCATTTCCACCTACATGGGTCCCTATATGGACGGTCTTGTAGGCTTTATGAAATCCTGGTTCCCAGCCTTCATGCTTAGCGCAGTTTTTGGAAATCTGATGGATCAGACCGGCAGCGCAGAAGCCATTGCGATTTGGTTGGTCAAAACCATGGGTTCAAAGAGCGCCATTGCCTCTATCGTCATTGGTTGTGCAGTGCTCACCTACGGCGGTGTCAGCCTGTTTGTGGTTGTGTTCGCTATCTATCCTCTGGCTCTGGCCATCTTCCGTGAAGCCAATATCAGCCGCAAGCTGATCCCGGGCTGTATCGCTTTGGGCGCCTTCACCTTTACTATGACGGCTCTGCCTGGCACTCCGCAGATTCAGAACTTGATTCCCATGAAGTATTTCGGCACCACTCCCTCTGCAGCTCCCTTTATGGGCATTGCTGCTGCTGTGGTTCTGTTTGTAGGCGGCCTTGTTTATCTGGAATGGAAAAAACGTAAGCACACAGCTGCGGGCGAAGTATTTACTGAGCCAAGTGCTGAGCATGCTGCCACCAATACCGAATCCGCGCATCTGCCCAACGTGCTTATCTCAATTATCCCTCTGGTCATGGTGGTTCTGGTCCTTAACTTCCTGCAGCCCCTGGTAACAGCAATCTCTGCTGAAACCGTTGTTCCTTCTGCCAATATCATCATTTATGCGCTGCTGACTGGTATCGCGCTGACCATGCTTCTCAACCTGAACAAGCGCTCCAAGTTCCTGTCTGCCATTGGCAAGGGCGTGCAAGGCTCCATCGGTGCAATTCTTAATACCTCTGCTGCGGTTGGCTTTGGAACTGTGGTGCGTGCGGTTCCCGGCTTTGCCAAGCTCACTGAGCTGATTATGAGTGTTCCCGGCAGTCCCTTAATCTCCATCTCCATTGCCGTTAACGTGCTGGCAGGCGCTACAGGCTCTGCCTCAGGCGGCATGGGCATCGCCCTTGAAGCTTTGGGCGCCAAATACATGGAACTGTCCGCGCAGACTGGCATTGCCCCGGCTGCTTTCCATCGCATTGCCTCTCTATCCTCAGGCGGACTTGATACCTTGCCCCACAACGGCGCCGTGCTGACGCTGCTTAACAACACAGGCATGACCCATAAGGACTCATATTTTGATATCATGGTTGTTTCACTTATCATGCCAATTGTAGCAACCATAGTGGCCATCATCCTGTCCAGCATCGGCCTGGTGTAAAAAATCTCCATAGAAAAAGGGCTGTCGCGTCTGGAACGCGGTAGCCCTTTTTAAACTCAACTTATAGCTTAGCGAGGATTGCCTTTGCCTTGTCTGTACGCTCCCAAGGCAGATTTAGGTCATCCCGACCAAAGTGTCCATAACTAGCTGTCTGGCGGTAGATAGGCCTTAACAAATCCAGGTCCTGGATAATGCCATCAGGCCTGAAATCAAACGATTCTCTCACAGCCCTGGCAATAGCCGCGTCATCAGCCTGACCAGTGCCAAAGGTGTCCACACTGTAGCTGACCGGCTCAGCCACCCCAATGGCATATGCAAGCGCGATCTGGCATTTTTCCGCGATGCCAGCGGCAACCACATTCTTTGCCGCATAGCGGGCCATGTAGGCAGCGGAGCGGTCTACTTTGGTGGGATCCTTGCCAGAAAAGCAGCCCCCGCCATGAGGCGCATAGCCACCATAAGTATCAACGATGATTTTCCTGCCAGTCAGTCCCGAATCTCCTGCTGGCCCACCAATCACGAATCTTCCGGTGGGGTTGATAAAATATCGGGTGTCTTTGTGCAAAAGATGCTCTGGGATGCAGTGAGGAATCACCTGTCTCAACATCGCCTCGCGAATTTCCTCCTGGCTCACCTTTTCATCATGCTGGGTGGAGATCACCACCGTTTCAACACGTTGGGGCTTCCCATTCTCATAAGCAATGGTAACCTGGGCTTTTCCGTCCGGACGCATAAATGGCAGCAGACCGCTTTTCCTCACTTCACTCATTCGACGGGTCAAGCGATGGGATAATGCCAGCGCCATGGGCATTAACTCCGGTGTTTCATTGCTGGCAAAACCGAACATCATCCCCTGATCCCCTGCACCGGTCAGACGGCTGTTATCACTTTCTCTGGCTTCGAAAGCCCGTGAAACCCCCTGGCTGATATCGCCAGACTGTTCGTGTACAGCGGTCAGCACCGCGCAGGAATTGCCGTCAAAACCTACCTTGGAGCTGTTATAGCCAATATCGAGGGCAACCTCTCTGGCCACATCGGCCAAAGGCACATATGTCTGGGTGGTAATCTCCCCCATGATCAGGATAAGGCCTGTCGTCACACAGGTTTCACAGGCCACCCGGGCTGTTTTATCCTCCCGGATAATGGCATCCAGCACCGCGTCTGAAATCTGGTCACACATTTTATCCGGATGTCCCTCGGTGACTGATTCTGAAGTCATTAAGTATCTGCTCATTCTTCCTCCTAAAATAAGCGCTTGTCTTCCCAGACAAGCGCTTTCATTCCGCCTTATCTGCCGGTGACTTCTCACCGCTGGATTTAGCACCTTGCTGTCGCAGGCTGCCGGGCTTCACAGGGCCAGTCCCTCCACCGCTCTTGATAAGGATATTTACTTGTATTTACTATATCGCGCAAGCACAGTTGCGTCAAGGGTTATATGCGAAAACTTTAAAATATACTTTCATGCGAGAAAAAATGGCTTTCCAACATCGCGCATAATGTATGATACACAGGCACATGCAGTTCTTGTACCTCCGCCGGATATTTCCCAGGCACACAGAGGCAAATATCACAGGCTTCTTTCAATTGCCCGCCCGCTTCTCCTGTCATGCCCAATGTATGCATGCCCCAAGACCTTGCCACGCGCATGGCGATATTAACGTTTTTTGCGTTCCCACTGGTAGAGATCCCCCAAAAAACATCGCCTGGCTTTCCATATCCGACTAACTGCTGCGCAAAGCCAAGATCAGCGTTCACATCGTTTGCATAAGCGGTCATAAAAGCGGTGTTTTGTGTGAGTGATATAGCCGGCAGTGCTCCCTGAAGCATATCCACCGCTCCCTCTGCGAATTGGGCAAGCGATGCTTCAGCTTTCATGTATCGTTCTTTATCAAGCGGTCGTTTTAAATTAAAGCTTTTCATTAATTCACCAACAATGTGATCGCTGTCCGCACTGCTGCCTCCGTTGCCAGCGATGAGCAGCTTCCCTCCTGATTGAAAGCTATCCGTTAGCATCCAAAACGCATCAGACAGCTGTTCTTCAATTCTCTTTAGCATAGGATAACGCATAATGAGCTTGTCAAGATGCTGTTTCTCCCCCATGCTAAGCGTCATACCTTTATATGTTTTCATCATGGTACTAACTAGCCCTCAATGTCTGAATAGCGGGCTATCCAGCAAAGATAGCCCGCCAAAACAGTATTCAGATAAGTTAAACTATCATCAGGTTCCTGAAAACTCTGCCCAATGGTCAGCCCACTTCTCAAGCAGCGCTTCCTTCTGTGTTCCCAGCCATTCCCAGTCAATGGCCACCAAGCCCAGGCTGCTATCAGGTGGATAGTTGCCATAGGTGATGCTTTTATTAACGCCACGCGCGCAGTTTTCCTCAGAACGCGCCTGTTGGTATTCAGCAGATGAACAGAAATCAAGGAAAGCTGATGCTGCTTCGGGACGCTTGGTGTCTTTAATCATGCCAGCACCAGAAGCACAAGCGGTGTTTCCTTCCACCGGATACACCAGGCTGATGTTATCTGCACCATTCTTCTCAATCTGCATCTGGACAATGTTTTCATAAGTCAGACCAACCACATATTCACCATTGATTACACTCTTAAACACCGTAGATGAAGAGGTGGTGATAACGCCATTGCAATTGGCAATCAGCTTGTCTAAATAGTCCCATGCCTTATCATCGCCAAAGCTATCACCCATCAAAGCGAGCATGGTGTGAAATTGACGGTAAGCAGAGGAAGATGCACTCGGCTCAGCTTGAATAATTTTCCCCTTGAGTTCTGGCTGAAGAAGGTCATTGTAGCCCTTAATTTCAACGCCCAACTCTTTTGCCAGTTCGTCATTCACCACCAGGGCCATATACTGGATATCAAAAAAGCTGTAGTAGCCATACGGATCCAACTGGCTAAGTTCATCTTTGATGCTGGGAGTATAAGGCTGGAGCACATCATGGTAAGTAGTACCGTCTGATTCAAACAATCCGCCCATAATCACATCAGCCTGGGGATTATTTATCTCACCCCG
Source organism: uncultured Christensenella sp. (assembly GCA_964609415.1). Classification (GTDB taxonomy): domain Bacteria; phylum Bacillota; class Clostridia; order Christensenellales; family Aristaeellaceae; genus UBA6115. The sequence continues at coordinate 25,000 of CAZSSU010000004.1, forward strand.
GGCACGCGCGATAAGCTTTCCCACAGAGTCAGATATCCATTCAATGCGGCAATTCGGATAGTATTTGTACCAAATCCCCTCAACAGTGGCTTGCTGGGCATCGTCAAGTGTCGCATAGACAACGATGGTGTCGCCGATGCTGGCAGGGTCATCCCTTACCCAGGAGGGTTTCTCCTCCTCAGCAAAGGCGCTGGTGCCCATACCTAGAAGTAAAACAAGGAGCATTAGTAGGCTTAAAGTTCTTTTCATGGTCTTCCTCCCATCAAAAATCTATATAAAGCAATATTGCTCTATATTCAATCAAACACTCATTCGCTCTGAGCCGCGGGTCGCATAAAGGTATACAACCATACATAGCACAGTCACCAGGGTGGTTATGGTGGCAAAGGCACTTGCAGTGCCATAGGACCCAAGTGTAATGGCTGAATATGTGCTCAAGGTGAGGGTAATGGTGCGGTTGTTATACAAGAAAATTCCGCTGGAAACCTCAGTTATAATGGAGACAAAGCTTAGTATGGCACCAGAAATTATCCCGCTTGATATCTGAGGAATGGTAATCTGCACAAAAGTTTTTAGTTTAGATGCTCCCAGGCTGATAGCAGCTTCTTCAGTACTGATTGGTATTTGCATCATCGTTGCCGTTGCTGATCGGCTGGTATAGGGCATGCGTCTGATTGTAAGAGCAATCACCATGATGGTCATGGTGCCAACCAGTGAAAAATGTTTTCCACCAAACGCAATGATGAGTGAAATTCCAATAACAGCACCAGGCATAATATAGGGCAGCATGGAAATGGTATCGATGGCATGGTTAAATGGATTGCTTCTTCTTACAACGAGGTAAGAAATTAGTACCGCGATAATGATGATGATGGCAAGGGAACTAAAAGAGATAGCAAAAGTATTGCCAATAGAACGTCCCAACAAACGGCGTATGGCGTTTTGATAATTTGATAACGAAAAGGTGCCCTGCACCACCTGGCCTTTGTAGTCCCTGAAGGAATCAAATATGATAAACACCTGGGGGAGCATGGCAATAATGATTAAAATGTAGCAGTAGGCATGCATCAAGAAGCTGGCGACACCTTTCGGTTTCTTCCGCTGCACAGGGTGCAAAGAATTGATGTTGAATTTAAACCTGCTGGTCGCAAACTTCTGAAAGAGGAAAACAACCCCCGTTAGAATGATAGCAAGCACGCTGACCGCAGATGCGAAACTGTAGTCAGCCCCTACTTCACTTAAAAACGAATCATATATGAGCACAGGAAATGTCTTATATCCTTCGCCAATGATAGCGGGTGTTCCAAAATCAGCAAAAGCACGCATAAACACAATCAACGCAGCTGCCAGGATTGTTGGCATGGTCAGGCTCATAATGACTTTGAAAAACCGCTTGACCCCTGTACAGCCCATGTTGGCACTTGCTTCTAATAGGCTGTTATCGATATCCTGGAAAGCTCCATTCATATAGATAACAACCAGAGGAAACAATTTCAATGACAATACCAGCAAAATGCCATCAAAACCATAAATCGAACCTAATTTAACCCCAAATCCAGCTAGAAACTTGGTGATTAGGCCTGACCGTCCTAACAGCATCACCCAGGAATAAGCGCCAATAAACGGCGCGGACATCGTGCATAGCAACGCTAAAACAAATAGCAGTTTCCTACCCTTGAGCTGATAAAAGCTAAATATATACGAAAACGGTATGCCAAGCAAAAGAGACAATAGCATCACTGCGCCGGACACTTTAAAGCTGTTTAAAATCGTATTGTAATAATAGCTCTTGCTAAAAAATTTGGCGAATGAATCAAAGGTAAAGCCACTTTTTTCAGTATAAAAGGCCTCCCACATCAACCGGACACAGGGATAAATAAAGAATAACAAGAATAATAACATGAGCAGGATGGATACCCATGTCCACATATCCCACTTTTTCTTTGTTGGATTCATCCCATCGCCTCCATCTGATTAATGATGCCAGTCATCAGGCTTTGACCGCTTTGCGCAGAGAAAATATTTATTTTCTCCCGGTTTAAATTCAGCCTGATCTCCGCACCATTAGGTATGATTGAATCAATCTGGGATTCCTGGATGATTTCAATTTTTTCATTCGTCTGAAGGGTAACAAAATAATGGGTATTAAGCCCCAGGAAAACACTGTCATCAATCCGGGCGGGGATGCCTTCTTGTTGTGTTGAGGCTGAAGAACTCAGAAGAAACTCCTCAGGCCGCACAGAAACAACCACCTCACCTTCCGGCGCATCAGGCATTAGGGTGTCAAGGGCCATTTCATACCCGTTTTCCAATTGGACGATATGGCTTGATTTTTCCTTTCTCACATGCCCTTTCAGAAGGTTTGACTTCCCAATAAAGGTTGCGACAAATAGGTTACTAGGGCGCTGGTAGATGTCTTTAGGCGCGCCGATATGCTGTATATGGCCTTCATTCATCACCGCGATATTATCTGATATCGCCATGGCTTCTTCCTGATCGTGGGTAACATAGACTGTGGTTATCCCAACGCTCTTTTGAATCTCTTTAATAACAGCACGCATTTCAACACGAAGCTTCGCATCCAGGTTTGATAAGGGTTCATCCATCAAAAGTACATCAGGACGCACCACCAAAGCACGCGCTAATGCAACGCGCTGCTGCTGACCACCTGATAGCTTATCAGGCATGCGCTCAGCATAATCATCAATTTTTACCAGCTTTAAGAAAACGTCTGTTTCCTGACGAATCTTATCAGAAGGAATCTTTCGATTTTTTAAACCGAAAGCCACGTTTTTCCTAACAGTTAGGTGCGGGAAAATGGCATAATTTTGAAAAACCATGCCGATATTTCGCTTGCCAGGATCAATATCATTGATGCGTTTATCACCAAAATAGAAGTCACCGCCTTCTATGCTGTTAAAGCCCGCTATCATGCGCAAGAGGGTTGTTTTTCCGCATCCTGAAGGACCCAATAGCGTAAACAACTCTCCCTTATTAATATCAAGAGAAAGATCCGGGATGACTGTATGCTCTCCATATTTTTTCACTGCGTTGCGAATATGGATACTAACGCTCATAACAACCTCTATTTTCAATTGGCGCAAAAGGGCACATATAACACCGAATAATCTACGCTTATGGTATTAATAAAGCGCAATGGCAAACTTAACTTCCTTTTAATGCCCTTTCCACTCTTAATGGGATTATAACACAATCCGTCCGTAAATCAATCATAAATATCCATCAACATTGCAATCCGAGCGAATTTCTATCGACCGTATCCCCTTGACATCCTTTCTGTTTATGAGGTAGTCTCA
>CAZSSU010000005.1:0-25428 GCA_964609415.1 uncultured Christensenella sp.
ACGCGCGAGCCTGTCAGCTGGCAGAGGAAAACGCCCGCCTAAACGGCGTCAAAGCGCAGGTTTTTTGCCAGGATGGCCTCAATAACATTGCTCAGCACTTTGATTGGATCCTGCTCAATCCCCCCATCCGGGCAGGCAAGGAAACAGTCTACCGTCTGTTCCGGGAAAGTGCTGCCCATCTCAAGCCTGGCGGCACCCTGGTGGTTGTCATCCGCAAACAACAAGGCGCTCCCTCAGCCCAACGATACCTGGAAACCTTGTTTTCCCAGGTATCCCTTCGTTGCAGAAAGAAAGGCTATCATGTATACTTTTGTGCAGGAGGAAACAGCAATGATATATGATGCGGCATACTTTGATCAAGGCATTGACAGGCAAGGAACCAATGCCGTCAAGTGGGATTCTCCCACGGAAATGTCTGAGGGCATGCTTCCCCTTTGGGTGGCAGACATGGACTTCCCCAGCGCCGAACCTATCAAGCAAGCGCTGATTGACCGGGCACAACACGCCAGCTATGGCTATACGTTTGCAGGGGACGAGGACGCCCAGGCGCTCACAGGCTTTTGGGCCAGGCGTCACCACCTGCATTTTAAGCCCGAAAATGCCCTGATGCTGCCCACCGTGGTGGCTGGCCTGCGGGCTTGTGTGGGCACCATGACACAGCCAGGCGATGGCGTCATCATTCAGTCGCCAGTTTATGGCCCTTTCTATAGTTCTGTGATTGATTCAGGGCGTCTTGTGATGGACGCTCCTCTCCTGCGGGATGAGAACGGACATTATAGCATGAACTACGAAGCCATTGAGAATCACCTCAAAAATGGCGCCCGGCTGATGATTCTCTGCAATCCCCATAACCCGGTAAGCCGTGCCTGGTCCCAGGAAGAACTGCGGGCGCTGGTGCTTCTGCTTAAGCGCTACCGTGCCCGCCTGGTCTCAGATGAAATCCATGCTGACTTTGTTTTTGAGCCTAAACGTTTTATCCCCATTCTTTCTCTGCCAGAAACGAATGCCGATACAGTATTTCTTGCTGCTGCCAGCAAAACCTTTAATATCGCCGGGCTGAAGCAATCAGCCGCTATTTGCCGGGATGAAGATACGCTGCGTTCACTGGCCCGCTTTCTCCACCGGGGCGGGGCAGAATCGGGCAACATCTTTGCTCTGGTCGCCACCCGGGCAGCCTACAATGATTGTGATGACTGGCTGGACGGCCTCAAAACCTACCTGAAATACAACCAGCAAGTGCTGCTTAGCATGATGGGCGAGCTTCTCCCCCGGGCCGTGATTTCTCCCTTGGAAGCAACTTACCTGGCCTGGGTGGATTTGCGTGCCTATGGGCTTAGCCACGAGGACATTGAAGCCCGGTTGAAAAAGCATAAGATTGCGCTGACTAACGGCCGCTTCTTCGGCCACGATGCAGGCAGCGGCTTTATGCGTTTGAATTATGGCTGTCCCCGCTCACAACTGGAAGAAGGCATCCGCCGCCTGGCTAGTGCAATCAACGAAGGTTAAGAAAGGAAATGATGATGAGTTACGCTGATATGAACCTAGACAAATACCGTGATCAGATGGTGAAAACCCTCCAGGAATGGATTGCTATTCCCAGCTTGAAAGCCGACCCGGCTCCTAAAGCCCCCTTTGGAGCAGAACTGGCCCGGATGCTGGATGCAGCACTTCAAACATGCGCTGATCTGGGCTTTGAAACCCGCAATATAGATGGCTATGTTGGTGAAGCCTGGATGGGCGAAGGCAATGATGAGGACGCCCTGGGTATCCTCGCGCATGTGGATGTTGTTCCGGTGGGCGACGGCTGGACCCGGGATCCTTTTGGCGGGGAAGTCGAAGGCAACATTATGTATGGCCGTGGCACAAGCGACGACAAAGGCCCTCTGGCGGCAGCGCTATATGCCATGCTGGCAGTTAAGGAAGCAGGGATCCCCCTCAAGCGCAAGGTAAAGCTCATCATCGGCTGTGATGAGGAAAGCGGCTGGGAGGACATTGATTACTATAAGAAAGTCGCCACCTTGCCCCGCAGCGGCTTTAGCCCTGATGCCACTTACCCGGTGATCAACATCGAAAAAGGCGGCTGTCATTATGAATTAACGGCCCCTCTTAGCAAAGAAGGGCTGCAAATCATCTCGTTTAATGTGGGCGAACGCTTTAACGTAATCCCGGGCTCTGCTACTGCTTTGGTCGCAGGGGATGCGAGCCTGATTCCTCAGGTCAAGGCCATCAGCGAGAAATATGGCTGGCCTGTCACTGCTGTGATGGATGGGAATGACCTGCGCATCACCGCAACGGGCATCAACGGCCACGCCGCTTATCCTTACATTGCCCGCAATGCCATTGGGCAGCTGCTCATCACCCTACGTGATCTGGGAGCTAAGGGGCCCATCCAGGAACTGGCAGATAAAATCGGCACCCAGTATCTGGGTGAAGGCCTGGGCATCCAGGTAAAAGACGGCATCAGCGGGGATCTCACCTGCAACATGGGCATTATCCGCACAGAAAACGGCCAGCTGTCAGCCACCCTTGATATCCGCACCCCGCTGTTGGTTGACGGAAAACGCCTGGCTCAGGTGATTCAGAACCATCTGGATGGTGTTAAGGTGGAGGAGCTCTCCTGCAAGGTGCCCCACTATGTGCCTCTGTCAAGCGAGCTGGTGCAGGGCTTGCTGTCTGCCTACCATGAGGTGACTGGCCGCGAAAAGAAGGCCATTGCCATCGGCGGCGGCACCTATGCGCGCAGCCTGAAAGAAGGCGTTGCTTTTGGCGCCACTTTCCCGGAAGACCCTGATGTTGCCCATCAGGCGGATGAGCATGTGAACCTGGACAGCCTGATGCAAAGCATGAAGATTTTCGCCAATGCCATTGTGAGGCTCGCTGGCAAATGATATCCGAACAGGAAATCACCTGTATCTCTTGTCCCGTAGGATGCCGGATACAGGTGAAGCTTGCTGACGACCTGGTTGAGAGCATCACCGGCAACGCCTGCAAGCGGGGAGAGCTTTATGCCAGGCAGGAATGTTTAAGCCCCCAGCGCATGGTAACCGCTGTGGCGTTGGTTAAAGGCAGCAGGGTTCCGGTGAGCATGAAGACTGAGAAACCCATTCCTAAGCAGAAAATCCCCGCCTGTATGGATGAAATAAACAGCCTCCAGCTGAAATTACCTATTATGTCAGGGGATGTATTGAAAGAGGATGTCGCTGGCACTGGCGTCCGTTTGGTGGCCACTCGGTCACTGGTGTAAAACAAAGCGGGAGGGGCATCTTGTCCCTCCCGCTTTAATTAACCGTTCTATTAGATTAAGGAGATAAGCTGCTCCAAACTAGCCTTTGCGTCGCCCAGCATCATGTGAATGTTGGGTGCGCCTTCATAAAGGGGATTTGGTACACCGGCGTAGCCAGGCTTGGTATCGAAGTTGCAGATAATCAGTTTCCTTGCGCTGCCAGCGTCAAGCACAGGCATGCCATAAATGGGCGTGCCTTCTGCGGTGTTCGCGGCCGGGTTCACCACGTCGTTGGCTCCAATGACAATGGCTACATCCGTGTTGGGGAAATCCGGGTTGATGTCATCCATCTCAAAGAGCTTGTCATAGGGTACATCCACCTCAGCCAGAAGCACATTCATGTGCCCAGGCATGCGTCCAGCCACCGGGTGGATGGCGAATCGCACCTTTTTGCCCAGTCCTTCCATGCGGTCCATCAGGGTTTTCACCTGCTCCTGCGCCTGGGACAAGGCCATGCCGTAGCCGGGGATGATGATGAGGCTTTCTGCCTCTCTCAGCCAGGCACCTGGGTCAGCAGGAGTCACTTCTTCCTGTACTTCCACCACTTCAAGCGGGGATTCAACCAGAGGTTCTGGTTTCTTTTCTACTTCAGCCTTAGGCGCAACAGGCGCTGCAGCTTTGCCAAACAGCACTGCGCTGAGGCTGCGGTTCATGGACCGGCACATGATCTGGGTGAGCAGCAAGCCAGAAGCGCCCACAATGCCGCCTACGGACACCAGCAGAATATCACCCAGTGCCATGCCCGCGATGCCCGCTGCCACACCTGAGGTGGAATTAAGCAGGCTGATGGTGATGGGCATATCCGCTCCGCCCACACGAATGGCAAAGAAATAGCCAAACAGTAGTCCCAGAATTGAAATCAGAACTGTCAGCCAGGCTCTGCTTCCATGGGCAGAAGGCAATGCGATGATGCAGACAAGCATGGCGATTAGAATGAGCAAGGTCATGGCTTTATGACCAGGGTATACTTTGGGCTTCTGGGGCAGCTTACCATGGAGCTTGCCGGCTGCCACCATGGAACCGGAGAAGGTGACAGCGCCAACAGCCAGCGCCAGGGCTGAGGTAAATAGGCTGAAGCCTGATTGCATCTGCCCGGAGAACAGCGTTAAAATCGCCGCCAGCGCTGATGCCAAACCGCCTAAGCCATTTAGCATCCCTACCATTTGGGGCATTTGAATCATCTTGACCTTGATGGTCATCACAATGCTGACAACAGTGCCTATCAGAAGGCCCAGGATTATGTACACTATTGAGCCTGCCAGATCGGTTCTGACAAACACATAGATAATCGCCAGAAGCATGCACAAAGCACTGATGCGATTGCCCTTGGCAGCGGTTTCCACATGGCTCATCAGCCGGATGCCATAAAGTACGCCCAGGCTTAAAAGCAGTGGGATGACATAAGTCAACACCGTCATGAAGGGGGATGGCGTATTCATTGTCCTTTGCCCTCCACTTCTTTGCCGCCTTTGAACATGTGGAGCATTCTGTCCGTAACCCCGAAGCCTGCCACCACATTGACGGTAGCTGCGATGATTCCAACCAAGCCCACAAGCCTTGCCAGGACGCTCTGGGAAAATGCGGTCACAGCAATCATTCCCAGGATGGTGATGCCCGATAGCGCATTCATGCCACTCATCAGCGGGGTATGCAGGAGGCTGGGCACAGCGCCTATAAGCTTATAGCCCAGCAGGGCCGCCACCACAAACACAACAACCAGAATAATTTCTAGTCCCGTCACAGCTTCATTGCCTCCCGTGCGCCCTGATGGACGATTTCCCCATTCATGGTGGTAAGGATGCCAGCAATAATTTCGTCATCCCGGTCAAGATGGAATGTACCATCCTTCAGGAGATAGTGCACGAGGTTGTACACATTCATGGCAAACATCGTGGTAGCGCTTTCAGGCAGCAGTCCCGGGATATTCTTGATGCCCACCAAGTGCACATGATGCTTGGTTTCAATTTCGCCTGGAGGGGTAAGCGCGCAGTTGCCGCCCTGATCAATAGAAATATCAATGATAACAGCGCCGGGCTTCATGGCTTTCACCATCTCTTCTGTCACCAACACAGGAGCCAGCTTGCCAGGAATCAACGCTGAAAGGAACACCAGATCCATTTCCGGCAGCTTTTCTGCCAAAGCTTTTCTCTCCTGCTCCAGGTGTTCAGCGCTCAGGGCTTTGGCATAACCGCCCTGTCCCACACCCGCGTCTTCAGGGATTCCAAGCTCAATCACCTGAGCGCCCAGGCTTTGGGCTTGCTCCCGGGCTGCCGGGCGAATGTCAGCTGCAAATGTCTTAGCACCCAGGCGTTTGCCGGTGGCCAGCGCCTGAAGCCCGCCCACGCCGGTGCCAACCACCAGCATGTTGATGGGCTTAATCATACCCACAGCGGAAAAAATCTGTGGTGCGAAACGAGGCAGCAAATTGCATCCCATAATCGTGCCTTTATAGCCCGCGCAGGTGGACATGCTGGTGAGCGCGTCCATGCTCTGGGCCCGGCTGATGCGGGGAACGCCATCTAGGGTCATGGAAATCACGCCGCGCTTGGCCATGTTGCCCACCATTTCATGATTGGCTGGCGCCGCAGGGTGAATAAAGGTGATCAGATACTGACCAGCGCGCATCATATCCACCTCATGGCGGTTGAGGGCTTTGTTAAACAGCGGTTCCTTCACTTTCAGAATAAGCTCGGCGTTTTCGTACACGGTCAAGGCATCAGGCACCACCGTGGCACCAGCGGCCTCATACTGTTCGTCATGGAAATACGCGCCTTCTCCCGCGCCTGCTTCCACCAGCACCTTGTGTCCATCCTTCACATACTTCTCACATGTGGCTGGAGTGGCCGCAACCCGGTCTTCGTCGTGCATAATTTCCTTAGGGATGCCGATAATCATAGCTACCTCCTGTTATGCTTTTTGTCTCTTTTAGTATACTCCTGGATTTCAAAATATACAAGACTGAATATAAACATCTTTCTAATAGCAGTTTTCTTGGTCACGCTTGACAATCAGCGCTTTATCCGTAAGATATGGCTGTCTCGTCAGATGCAGGATCAGGAGGACTAAATGGTGCATCCATCAAAAAAGGAAACCTTCAGAATTGAAGCCATGTATGCCGGCCTTCAATCATCTCATTGGCTTTCTGTCTGCATCTTCACGGGGTTCATGGCGGTTTACCTGGGCTTTTATGGTTTCAGCGATACGCTGATTGGGATTACTTCATCACTCATTTCCATCATTACGGTGGTTTTCCAGCTCTATATCTCCTCATACTGCGACAAGCATCCCCATGTTCCTATCAAGCGAACAGCATCAATTATTTACTTGGGATTGCTGGGGTTCTTAGCGATTCTCTCACTTGTTCCGATGCCTATCATCATGATGATGCTCACCTACAGCCTGGCAGGCGGCCTGATCAATGCAGGCCCAGGGCTATACAATGCCTTGTTGATGCAGTTTGTAAACCTGGGCATCCCGGTCAGCATGGGCTGGCCGCGTGGGGTGAGTGCCATGGTGTATGCAAGCGCTGCTTTCATCATTGGACTGATGCTGGAGCGCTTTGCTGCCAGCATTCTGATGCCCCTTTGCTTTGGCGCTGTCATCATCGCTCTGATCTTCGCCTGGAAGATGCCAAATCCAGAAAGCCCGGTCCATTCCTCTCCTGCGCTTCGTTTAAGCGCTCACCCTGACCAAACAGGCTTCCGCCGTCTGCTGACATCTAACCCCGTACTGCTGGTTTTCATACTTGCCAGCGTTTTTATGAATGCCGGGCAAAGCAACAGCCTGCTTTTTCTGCCGCGAATCATCACATCAGCCGGTGGCAGCCGCTCCTCTTTGGGCTTAGCGCTCTTTCTTCAGGTGGGCATGGAAATGCCCGGTATGTTACTCTCCCCCTGGCTGCTACGCCGCTTCAGGGCCAGAGCCATTCTATCGATATCATTCGTAAGCTATTTGATAAAAGCCCTCATCATCCTCTTTGCCCAAAGCCTTGTAGGCATCATGACAGCCATGGCATTCAGCCTGTTTTGCTTTGGCCTGTATGGCATAAGCTCCGTCTTTTTTGTCAATGACATTGTTAAACCACATGAAAAAGTGCGCGCTCAGGTGCTTGTGTCCATGAGCGGCGCACTGGCTGCCATTTTTGCAAACCCGGCAGCAGGGTTCGTGGTGGATCAGTTTGGTGTAGCTACCCTCAACCTCATCTGTACCATTCTGCATGTGGTGGCGATGATGCTGATGCTATTATGTGCCTGGCTTCAAAACAATGCTGAATTATCTCCCCCTCAGCGCGGGATGTAGTTGTCATGCAGATTCTTGATGTTCTCAATCCGCTGCCTGGCAAACACCTGCGCTGCCTGCTGGGTGGGAATGCCTTCCTTTTCAGCAATATCAAAAATTTCCAGCAGCCTGTCATAAATCTTCGCCGCATCTGACATGGCGCGGTCTTTGTTGTATCCCTTCAACTCGTGATAAACATTAATGATGCCACCGGCGTTAATCACAAAGTCAGGGCAATAGATAATGCCGCGATCCATGATCATTTTCCCATGAACCTCTTCATCCAGCAAAACATTGTTGGTGGAGCCTGCGATGATAGGCGCTTTTAGCTGCGGAATGGTCTTGTCATTAAGGGATCCACCCAGAGCGCAGGGAGAGAACACATCCACGTCCTGGCTGTAAATATCATCCGGCTGAACAAATTTTACCTGGGGATGCTCCCGCTGCATGCGCTCGATGTGCTTGGGGTTGAGCTCAGTGAAGAATATTTCCTTTGCCCCTTCTTCAACCAGATAGTTGATCAGGAAGTAGCCAGTCTGCCCGGCACCTTGCACAGCAAAACTACGGCCTGCCACATCTGCGTTACCAAATTTCTTAAACAAACCCGCTTTGACGCCGTAGAAAACGCCTTTCGCAGTCACGGGTGATGGGTTGCCGCTCTTGCCTTCAAGGCCCACTACATGGTCAGTTTCCATCGCCACATAGCCCATGTCTTTGGTGGAAGTGTTCACATCCTCAGCAGTAATATAGCGGCCGTTGAGGCTTTGCACATAGCGGCCCAGGGCGCGAAAATACGCTTCTGATTTGACTTTGGACGCCTCACCAATCAGAACCGTTTTACCACCGCCCAGATTAAGGCCTGCTGCCGCTGATTTATAGGTCATGCCCCTTGCCAGGCGCAGGCAATCCATCAGAGCTTCGTCTTCAGTGGCGTAATTCCAGATGCGGGTTCCGCCCAGAGCAGGGCCCAGTGTGGTGTTATGGATGACTGTGATGCCCTTCAACCCCGTTGACCGGTCATAAAAATGGATCACCTGCTCGTACTGGTGCTTCTGCATGTAATCAAAGACCTGAAAATCAGACATGTTTTTCCTCCGTTTGTGTTATTTGTTTTGATTATATCCCGATGACACATCAAGCGCAAGGCCTTTTAAAAATTTTATGCATCGATGAATGCTCTTGCTTTCTGCCGCTCATGGCGTTATGCTAAGAACACAGACTTCAATACAGCACGCGCAGCGGAGTAGAATTAATGAAGATTTTAGTGGTTAATCTGGGCTCTACCTCTACAAAGGCCGGCATTTTCGAAGATAAAACGCAGCTAATAGCGGAGACATTTCGCCACGACAAAGAAGATATCGCTAAGCTATCAACCGTTCACCAACAACGGGATTTCCGAAAGGCCATAATTGAAAAATGGCTTCAGGATCAGGGATATGCATTGAAGGACTTTTCTGTCTTTGCTATGCGGGGTGGCATCATACGCCCCCTGGCAGGCGGTGTCTATCACATCACCGACACAATCCGCGATGATGCTGAAACATGCCGCTATGGCGAGCATGCTTCAAACATCGGGCTGTTGATTGGCTATGAGTGGGCCCGTGAAACAGGGATTCCAGCCGTGTTCATCGACGCACCGTGCACTGATGAGCTGACTGATGTTGCCCGTGTTTCTGGTTTTAAAGGGGTGGAGCGCAGCAGCATCTTCCACGCCCTTAACGCCAAGCGCGTCATCCACATGTATTGCCAGGAAAAAGGGCTTGACCCTTACAAGGGCCACTATATTGTAGCGCATATGGGCGGCGGCATTTCTGTCAGCGCTTATCAAAACCTGCGCGCCATTGATGTATCAAACGGCGTTGATGGCGAGGGGCCCTTCTCCCCCGAACGGGTGGGCAGCCTCAGCCATAAAAACCTGCTGAAGCTGGTGAACCAATATCAGGGCGACACTGAAGCTTTGCGAAAGGCGCTCTATTATCGCGGTGGCTTGATGTCCTATTTTGGCGTCAATCATGTAGGTGATTTGATTAAACGAGCAGCCACAGAGCCTGAGGTTGCACTGGTGCTGGATGCGCTTTCTTATAATGTGGCAAAGCAAATCGGCGCCTTGGCCACAGTGCTCAAAGGCCAGGTTAATCAAATCCTTATCACCGGCGGCATAGCCTATAACGCGGCCATCACCGACCAAATCAAAGAAAAGGTTAGCTGGATTGCCGGCTGCACCGTCTACCCGGGCGAGGATGAATTAGCCGCCCTGGCTGAAGGGGCTTACCGATTCGCCACTGGGCAGGAGGAAGCGATTCGCGTTGAATGATTTAAACCTGCTGGCTGACCTGCTGAATGATCACCGTCTATTTGTGATCCTGGGGCCATACGGCAGCGGAAAAACTGAGGTAGCTGTTAACTTGGCCCAGCGTTTGTCAGCCATGGGGCGTCGCACGGCACTGGCAGACCTTGACATTGTGAACCCCTATTTCCGCTCCCGCGAAAAGGTGCATCTGCTGGAATCATCAGGCATTCAGCTCATTGCCCCATCCCAAAACACCTGGGCTGCTGACCTTCCTGCCGTTCCGCCAGCGCTATGGACTGTTATTCAGGACAATACCTTGACCGGTGTTTTGGATGTGGGCGGCGATAAGGGCGCTGTGGTGCTGGCTGCTTTTTCAAAGGCACTGAACAAAGCAAGTCCGGCTGTCTGGTATGTGCTCAACCAGGCCAGGCTTACCTCCCAAACACCAGAGGAGGCAGCCAGGCAATTGGACATGATTGAGGCACAGGCTCAACTGCCCATCACGGGGCTGATCAACAATACCCACCTTCTCGGGGAAACCACAAGGTTACAAGTGGAGCAAAGCGCTCTATATGCCCGCCAGGTATCAGCCCTTACCCATCTCCCCCTCGTATTCCATGGGGTACAGAATTCCTTGGCCCCTCAACTCTCTTTCCCAGAACCTATTCTCCCGCTGACGCTTGTCATGAAGCGGCCCTGGGAGTAAGCATCATTATAGGAGGTTTTCATGAAGGCAAAGGTGACATTCAACCTGGACCGGTGCAAGGGCTGCGGGCTTTGCGTAAGCGTGTGCCCAAAGAACATCCTGTGGCTGGATGAGACGGTGACCAACGTCAAAGGCTATCATCCCTCTGGCATCAGCGATCAATCCAAGTGCATTGCCTGTGGCAACTGCGCAAAGATTTGCCCTGATTCGGTGATCACGGTGGAAAAACTGGACGAGGAGAAGTAAGATGCAAAAAGAACTATGGAAAGGCAACGAAGCCATTGCTGAAGCGGCTATCCGCGCTGGATGTAAAGCTTATTTCGGCTATCCAATCACCCCCCAGAACGAGATCCCAGAGTACATGAGCCGCCGGATGCCCGAGTCAGGTGGCGTGTTTGTCCAAGCGGAAAGCGAAGTAGCGGCTATTAACATGGTCTTTGGCGCTTCTGCAGCAGGCGTCAGAGCGATGACCTCCTCTTCTTCCCCCGGTATCAGCCTCAAACAGGAGGGAATCAGCTATCTTATCGGCGCTGAACTGCCAGCTGTTATTGTCAACATGATGCGCGGCGGCCCTGGCCTGGGCACCATTCAATCTGGTCAAGCGGATTACTTCCAGGCGACCCGCTCCCCTGGCCATGGGGATGGCCATATGATCGTGCTGGCCCCCTCCGGCATCCAGGAAGCAGTTGACCTTGTGGGCGATGCGTTTGACCTGGCTGACAAATACCTAACCCCGGTTATGATTCTGGCAGATGGTATGATCGGTCAAATGATGGAACCCATTGTATGGAAAGAGCGTAAGCCTGTTGAGTTGCCGCCCAAAGACTGGGCAGCCACTGGACGTGAAGCCCCGGGTAAAACCCATTTCGTCACCTCTTTACGCCTCCAGTCCACGGAGAATGAGCTGTTCAACCAGGAGTTGGTGGGCAAATACCACCGCATCGCTCAGGAAGAAACCCGCTGGGAAGAAATCGACTGTGAAAACGCTGACGCCATCATTGTGGCCTATGGCACCACTTCCCGTATCTGTCAGTCTGCTGCCCGCAAACTGAAACAAGAAGGCATCAAAGTGGGCATTTTCCGCCCCATCACCCTGTGGCCTTACCCGTATGATGCCCTTAGGAAGGTAGCGGAGCAGCAAAGCGTTAAAGCTGTGCTGACCGTTGAAATGTCAAGCGGGCAGATGGTGGAAGATGTGCGCTTGGCCCTTTGCGGCATCAAGCCCACGCCCTTTTATGGCCGTACCGGCGGCATGATCCCAGAAACTGATCAGGTGGCGGACAAGCTTCGTCAGATCCTCCAGGAGGTAAAAGCATGAGCCAGATTGTTTATCAGCGTAGCCCCGGTTTGCAGGATGTTGAAACCCACTATTGTCCTGGCTGCCACCACGGCATCATCCACAAACTGATTGCAGAGGTGCTTACAGAACTGAACCTGCTTGACACCGCCGTGGGCGTGTGCCCGGTGGGCTGTTCCGTACTCGCTGGCAACTACATCAACTGTGACTTCATCGAAGCCGCCCACGGCCGTGCGCCAGCGGTTGCCACAGGTGTCAAGCGCACACATCCCCATTTGCCCGTCTTCACCTACCAGGGAGACGGCGACCTGGCCTCTATTGGCGCTGCTGAAATCGTTCACTCCGCCATGCGGGGCGAGAAGTTCACCACCATCTTCATCAACAATGCCATTTACGGCATGACTGGCGGACAAATGGCCCCCACCACCCTGGAAGGGCAGAAGACCACCACCTCACAAAGTGGGCGTAGCCGCACGCTCCATGGCATGCCGATGCGCATGGCGGAGATGCTCTCCACGCTTGATGGCATGGCATATGCCGAGCGGGTATGCGTAGCCGATATCCCCAGCCTGAACAAGGCAAAGCGCGCCATCAAAAAAGCATTCACCCTGCAGATGCAAGGCATCGGCTTCACCTTTGTGGAAGTGCTTTCCACCTGCCCCACCAACTGGGGCATGAGCCCGGTGGATGCCGGCAAGTGGGTGAAATCCAATATGGCCCAGTACTATCCCCTTGGTGTCATCAAGGATGTGGAGGTGCAGTCATGACCAGAGAGATTATCATCGCAGGCTTTGGCGGTCAGGGTGTTATGTCCATCGGAAAAACCCTCACCGAAGCAGGACTGAAAGATGGCTATGAGGTGTCCTGGGTTCCCTCCTATGGCCCTGAAATGCGCGGTGGCACCGCGAACTGTGCTGTGGTGCTTTCTGATGAGCCCATTGGTTCGCCTTTGGTCAACCGCCCTACAGAGCTGATCGCCATGAACGGCCCTTCTCTCAAGAAATTTGAGCCTTTGGTCATGCCAGGCGGCTTGATCCTGGTCAACGCCTCTCAGTCTGAACAGAAGGTGGAACGTCAGGATGTGAAAGCATACTATATCCCCTGCATGGAGGAGGCTGGCAAACTGGGCAATTTCAAGGTGGCCAACATGATTATGCTGGGCGCTTACATCAAAGCCACAGGTGCCCTGAAAATGGACACTATCGTTGATATGCTCTCCCACATCTTCACCGGGCCAAAAGCGCACCTGGTAGCGCTTAACATCAAGGCGCTGGAAGTTGGCGCGGCTTATATCAAATAAGCACTACTCCCCTGTTTAGATCCGGTCTGTTGTGAGCCTGTTTTTTACATGACAGCTAGCAACAGACCGGCGTTTCATATCAAGTATTAGTGGAGGTATTTCGTTGATCAGACGCATCGAACAAGCGGATAAAGAGCAATATATCGCAATGGCTCAGGCTTTTTACCGCTCAGACGCCGTCTTGGAGGATATTCCGGATGAGCATATCATCGCCACCTTTGAAGAGATGCTTCGTTCAACCCAATATCTGGAAGGATTTTTCCTGCTGGCGGATACTGGCAGCATAGCGGGCTATGCGCTCATTGCAAAATCATTCTCCCAGGAAGCTGGCGGCATGGTGCTTTGGGTGGACGAACTCTTTCTGCTGCCCGAATACCGCTCACTTGGCCTTGGACGGGAGT
Organism: uncultured Christensenella sp.; assembly: GCA_964609415.1. Lineage (GTDB taxonomy): Bacteria > Bacillota > Clostridia > Christensenellales > Aristaeellaceae > UBA6115. The sequence continues at coordinate 13,556 of CAZSSU010000005.1, forward strand.
TCTTTGATTTTGTTCAGGATAACATGTCAAGCGCTGTCAAACGAATCCGGCTGGAAGTTGAAGGAGATAATCTCAAAGCCCTCTCTCTTTACAGAAGGCTTGGCTTTGAAGCATTGCCTTATGTGCAAATGATCCTTGATCCATAAACGTCTTGATTCATGTTCTTTATGCCATTATCAGATATTTGTTGGACAAAAGAAAACTTGGCATGATATTTGACATGGATCATATTCAATCCCCTGATGATGCGCTTGGCATGCCCTTGCAGTTCTATGGTGGCACTCACATCAGACGAGTGCCCATCATAAAGGCCATCCTAACTGGCATCATCAGAATAAAGAACGGCGCTTAGATTAGACAGATTTTGTGAAAATGCTTGATAAAATAGGCAACATCATCACCCTTTTGCGGGATTCTACTATCAATAAACGCACGAGTCCATCAAAGTTTATTATTTGTCAGAGGCAACATGGCATCACGGTATATGTCACAAGAACCGGCCGGGAAATTGAATGATATTTTCTGATTATTTAGAAAAATATCTTTTCTACCGCCTTTGTTTGTGGTACAATTTAGGAAACCCAATAATTTTATTAGGAGGAACCCCATGAAAAAACTGCTTGCCCTGCTTCTCGCCATGGTCATGGCACTGGGACTGGTCGCTATCGCGTCTGCCGAAGGCGAAGTCCAGGTTTTCTGGTACACCTTTGGTGATCCATATCTCACCAGCGTCCGTGAAGCGCTTGACGCCGCGCTGACTGCCAAAGGCCTGGCCTTCAACAACAACGACGGCAACAGCGACCAGACTGTTCAGTCCGGCCAAATCGACACCGCTGCCACCAGCGGCACCAAAGTGCTGGTTGTTAACCTGGCCCAGTCCGGTGCTGATGGCATTGCCAAGAACATCTCTGATGTTGCCAAAAATGCCAAAATCCCCCTGGTGTTCTTCAACCGCGCCATCGCGCAGGATGATGCCGTAGCCGCTGAAATCATCAAAGACAACGGCATGGCCGCTTTTATCGGCACCAACTATGAAGAAGCCGGCATCATGCAAGGCAAAATGATTGGTGACTACCTGGTTGCCAATTATGACGCTGTTGACCTGAACAAAGACGGCGTTATCAGCTATGTCATGTTCAAAGGCGACGAAGCCAACCTGGAAGCCATCGCCCGCACCAAGTATGGCGTGGAAGATGCCAACAAAGTGCTGGCTGCCGCTGGCAAACCCGAACTCAAATTCTATGATGATGCCAACGCTTCCAAATACCTGGTGGACCAGAATGGCAGCTGGAGCAATACCGCTTCCTTCGAATACATGACCACCATCCTCTCCCAGTACAACGAAGCCAACAACAATATGGTTGAGCTGGTCATCGCCAACAACGATGATATGGCCCTGGGCGCCATCAACTCCCTGATCAACATCGGCTGGAACACCGGCGAAGAAGGCGCGAAAGTGCTGCCTGTGTTTGGTGTGGACGCTACCGCCACTGCTGTTGAACTGATTAACAAGGGCCAGATGACTGGTACCATTAAGCAGGACGCGTTGGGCATGGCCGATGCTGTTGCCAGCGTTGTTGCTAACCTCGCCGAAGGCAAACCCACCTTCGAAGGCCTCAACGAAGCCTATGTGCAGGTTGATGGCTGGAAAATCGCTATCCCCTATGCCTATTACACGGGCGAATAATTAATCTTCAGGCACGGAGGGCATATGCCCTCCGTGCCTTCATCATGTCCTCTTTTTTATCAACATCTGCACTATCTGACTGGAAGGAGCCGCAAGCATGGAAAAGCAACCACCGGTTATGCTTCAAATGGAGAATATCAGCAAAGCATTTCCCGGGGTCAAGGCCCTGAACAAAGTATCCCTTAAGGTGCGGCCCGGCACCGTCCATGCCTTAATGGGCGAAAACGGGGCTGGCAAATCCACCTTGATGAAATGTCTTTTTGGCATCTATAACAAGGATGAGGGCAGCATCTTTCTGGACGGCAAGGAAGTCAATTTCAAGTCTTCCCGTGAAGCCCTTGATAATGGCGTTGCCATGGTACACCAGGAGCTCAATCAGGCGCTCAAGCGCAGCGTCATGGACAATATCTGGCTGGGGCGTTATCCAAAAATAAAAGGACTGCCTCTGGTAAGCGACCATCAAATGGTGGTTGAAACCAACAAAATATTCGACTATCTCGGCATCAAGGTGAATCCGAGAACCATCATGGAAACCATGCCCGTTTCCCAGCGTCAAATGGTGGAGATAGCCAAAGCTGTCTCATTCAACGCCAAGGTGCTGGTATTTGACGAGCCCACTTCATCATTGACAGAAACTGAGGTAGAGCACCTGTTCCGCATCATCAATATGCTAAGAGAGCAGGGCACTGCCATCATCTATATATCCCACAAAATGGAAGAAATACTCCGGATTTCTGACGACATCACCGTGCTGAGGGATGGCCAGTGGGTTGCGACCCGGCCTGCTGCAGAAATGAGCATGGGTGAGATTATCCGTCTGATGGTTGGCCGTGAGTTAACCAATCGCTACCCTGCAAAGTTCAACAGCGTTCAGGATGATGTGGTGTTAAAGGTGGAAAACCTGACGGCACACTATTCTAACTTGAAAAACGTGTCCTTTGAGTTAAAGCGCGGCGAGATTCTTGGCGTTGCAGGCTTGGATGGCTCTGGCCGCACCGAGCTGTTGGAAAACATTTTCGCATCAGCCACACGCAAGGAAGGTAAAATCTACAAAGATGGCGCCTTGGTGCCTGCCCACCATCCTAAAACCTCGATTGCCAAAGGCTTTGCCATGGTAACAGAAGAACGGCGTGCTACTGGCATCTTTAATATCTTAAATATCAGAGAGAACACGGTTATCTCAAGCCTGAAGGACGATCTGGTAGGCGGCATTTTTTTGAGTCGTCGCAAAATGGCCGAAAAAACGCAACAATCCATCGATGCTTTGCGGATAAAAACGCCTTCCCAAAACACCAAAATCAGGGCTTTATCCGGCGGCAACCAGCAAAAGGTTATTTTCGGGCGCTGGATGCTGACGAATCCGGATATCTTTCTGCTGGATGAGCCGACCCGCGGTATTGATGTAGGCGCAAAATATGAGATTTATCAGCTCATTCAGCGCATGGCCCAGGAAGGGAAATCCATCATTATGGTTTCCAGCGAGATGCCTGAGCTTTTGGGTGTCTGTCACCGGATTCTGGTGATGTCCGGTGGCCAGTTAGCGGGCGAAGTCGATGCTGATAATACGAGCCAAGAAGAAATCATGACCCTGGCCGCCAAGTATGTTTAAGGAGAGCGCGAACGATGTCTGAACAATTCAATTGGAACCCAATTAAACGCCTGCAAAACGGAATAGCGGCCTTCCGGTCCCTGGATAGCCGGAGCAAATGGTCTGTGACTGGCAACTGGTTATTGGACCATGCCATGATTATCATCATTGCGCTGATGGTGGTCTACATCCAAGTCCAAAAACCAGCCTTTCTTCAGTCAGCCTCTATCATCAATATCCTCACCCTCACCGCGACCCGTTTGCCCATGGCACTTGGTATTGGCGGCGCTATTATCCTGACAGGTACTGACCTGTCTGCCGGCCGCATTGTGGGTCTGTCAGGCTTTGTATCCGCCATTTTCCTTGAGCGCAGCGGCGTTATCAACAAGTTTTTAGACATTAATCCCTGGCCGGTTCCTGCGGTCATTCTGATTGCCATCGCTATTGGGGCCCTCATTGGGTTGGTGAATGGTTTTTGTGTGGCGCGGTTTAAGCTTCATCCGTTTATTGTCACCTTATCCACCCAGCTGATGACCTATGGCCTCTATCTGACACTCAGCAATGCCAAGCAGATTTCCAGCCTTGACAGCAGCTATACCACGGGCTTTGTGACTTCCACAATTTTCAAGATTGATAACACAAACATTATGATGTATGTGCTCTTAGCGGTCATATTCACTTGCATTATGTGGGTGATCTGGAATAAAACGACTTTCGGGAAAAACATGTTTGCTGTTGGTTCCAATGAAGAAGCTGCCAAGGTTTCAGGCGTCAACGTAACCCTCGTGATTATTGGCGTTTTCATGTTGGCTGGCGCGGCCTACGGCTATACCGGCTTTATTGAAGCCGCGCGCATTGGCGCTTCCACCGGCACCCTGGGCTTCAACTATGAGCTGGATGCCATCGCTGCCTGTGTCATCGGCGGTGTTTCGTTCGTCGGCGGCATTGGTAAAATCAGCGGTGTGATCATGGGTGTGTTCCTGATGCAGCTGATCATTAACGGCATGACCTTCCTGGGGATTTCAGGAAACACCACCTATATCATCAAAGGCGCCGTCATCTTGATTGCCTGTGCCATTGATATGCGGAAATACCTCACAAAGAAGTAATCACTCCATCTATCATTTTTGCCTCCTGCTCAGTCAGGAGGCATTTTTTAATTACATAAAGGAAAAAGCCCTTGATTCTCTCAAAGGCTTTCCTGGTGCGGTCAAGAGGACTTGAACCTCCATGAGCGTATTGCTCACTAGAACCTGAATCTAGCGCGTCTGCCAATTCCGCCATGACCGCGTAACCGCAAGGGATAAGTTAACATAGGACAGGTGGATTGTCAAGGGGTCTGATGCAAAAATTCATCAATCCCAGCAGTCGGGGTTCCTTTCGTTTACACTGGAGAGCCATTGCTGGTATAATCACAATAAGTGATGAGGAGGAATGGATGGAAACGCTGCTCGGCACCGTAAACGGCACCTTATTTCGCAATGATGAGAACGGCTATAGTGTGATTTCCCTGCGGGTGAATGGCAGCATTCAAACTGCAGTGGGGATTCTTCCAGAGTTAACAGACGGTGAACAGATAACGCTTGAAGGCGAATGGACCCATCATGCCCAGTATGGGCTTCAGTTTAAAGCAAGCGGTTTCCATGTGGAAAGCCCCACCACCCTTGACGCCATAGAGCATTACCTGGGCAGCGGTCTTATCCGCGGCGTGGGGCCAAGCACTGCCCGCTTAATTGTGGAAGCCTTTGGGCAGGATACTCTGGAGGTTTTATCAAGCCAGCCAGAACGCTTAACTGAAGTGCCGAAAATCGGCAAGAAACGCATGCAGCAAATTGCTGAGAGCTTTGAAGCCCAGCGACAAAGCCGGAGCACCTTTCTTTTTTTGCAGCGCTATGGCATCACACCATCCCTGTCCAGCAAAATCAATAAACTCTACCGGGAGCATGCTGAACGGATTATCCGGGAAAACCCCTACCGTTTGATTGATGATATTGACGGCGTGGGTTTCCTGACTGCTGACCGCATTGCCCATTCCCTGGGCGTCACTGATGACAGCCCGTTCAGGTTGCAAGCAGGTATCAAGCATGTGCTCAGGGAGGCCGCCAGCGCCGGAGGGCACACTTATCTGCCAGAAAATGAACTGGTGGCCAAATCCTCTGCCATCCTGAATGCTGGTGAGGATCTGATTATCTCCCAGCTGGATTTTCTTTGTTTGAACCGAGCCTTACGCAAAACAGAGCTTGATGAGGTTTCCCTCATCAGCCTCACCCCCTACATCCAGGCTGAACAGGAGATCGCCCTGCGTCTGATGCTCCTCAGCCAAAGCTATCAGCAGATGTTCCAGGCCCAGATAGACGACCGGATTGATGATTTTGAAAAGCGAGAGAACATCCGTTTCAGCCCAGCACAGCGCGATGCGATTGGCTTAGCGGTCAATTCCGGTTTATCGGTCATCACCGGTGGCCCTGGAACCGGCAAAACCACCTTGATCAACTGCCTCCTCTATGTGCTTGGCAGTGAAACAAAAACACTTTTGGCCGCCCCCACTGGCCGTGCCGCCAAACGCATGAGTGAAGCAACCGGCCGGGAAGCCAGCACCATCCACCGGATGCTGCAATTTGGTGGAGAAGAAGGCATCTTTCTGATGGATGATGATAATCCCCTGCACTGCGACAATGTCATTGTTGACGAGGTGTCGATGGTGGATGTGTTCCTGATGCGCAGCCTCCTGCAAGCGATTGCCCCGGGCACCCGCCTGGTGCTGGTGGGCGATGCTGATCAATTGCCAAGCGTGGGGCCTGGGAATGTACTGGCCGATATTCTCTCCTGCCCGGCTATTCCCCAGGTGCGTCTGAAGGAAATTTTCCGCCAGGCGGAGCAGTCCATGATCGTAGTAAACGCTCACCGCATCAACCGGGGCGAAAACCCGATCGCCAATACCGCAGAAAGTGACTTTTTCTTTGAAAGCAAGCACGATGCGGACGCCGTAGCCAGAAGCATTGTGGCGCTTTGCACCACACGCCTGCCAAAATACCTCAATGAGGATGACAGCGCCCGCACCCTCCAGGTGCTCTCCCCCACCAAAAAGGGCGTATGTGGGGTTAATGCGCTTAACCAGTTGCTTCAGGAAGCGATAAACCCTGGCAGCCCCATGAAGCGGGAGCTGCAATATCGTGAACTCACCTTACGGGAAGGTGACAAGATCATCCAGATCAAAAACAACTATCAGATCACCTGGTCCACACCTGATCGTGAGGAAGGCATGGGTGTTTTTAACGGTGACATTGGCTTTGTCACCCATATTGATGAGGAGGAAAAGTCCCTCACCGTGCAGTTTGATGACTTGCGCACAGTGGACTATGAATACACCCAGCTGGAAGAAATCGAACTGGCATATTGCCTCTCTGTGCACAAGAGCCAGGGGAGCGAGTTTCCCGCGGTAATCATCCCAGTGATTGGCGGACCACGGATGCTTCTCACCCGCAACCTGCTCTACACAGCGGTTACCCGCGCTAGGCGCCTGGTGGTACTGGTGGGGCGTCAGCATGTGGTGGAGATGATGGTGAATAACAACCTGGAACAGCGGCGGTATTCCCTGCTCTGGCACTGGTTAAATGCTGAAAGCAAGGAAAGCGCATGAACATCAGTGGCTTTTTATCCCGCCTACTTTATCCAAATGCCCGCTGTATGTGCTGTGATGAACCCAGGCGGGTAGCCACCGGAGAGGTGCTCTGTGAAGCATGCCAGGCAGCGCTGGAGGAACTTCGCATCACCCATCAACACTGTCCCCGGTGCCTTTCTTTCCAAAGCGCGGGCAAACAATGCTCCTTTTGTGCCCAGGGTGGTTTACAGGGGATTGATAAAGCATACGCGCCTTTCATCTACCGGGACGAAGCGCGGCAATTGGTGCTGCGGCTAAAGTTTGGCCCCTTTGAAGATGCGGGACGGCCGCTGGCCAGCGCCATGGCTGCCACCATTTCCGGACTCAGCTTTCACTATCTGGTGCCTGTGCCTTTGTATCACCTAAATCAAAGAGAGCGCGGATATAATCAGGCAGAGATCTTGTGCCAGATGATTCAACGCATAAGACCTGACCTGCCTCTTCTGAACGCCCTCGATAAGCCCCAACAAACCAGGAGGCAATCCACCCTTAACAAAGAAGACCGCGTTAAAAACGCTCAGAACAAATTTCGCGCAGTGGCTGATGTCAGCGGCAAAAACATCCTCTTGGTGGATGATGTGCGCACCACTGGCGCCACTGCCCAGGACTGTGCCCGGGCACTGCTTGAGGCAGGCGCCGCTGGTGTCAGTTTGCTGAGCGCTACCGTTGCGGATTGAGGAGATGATGAACATCAATCAGGAAAGTCCATTTAACAGATCTGCTTCCCTGCTGGGTGAGGAGGCTATTGAAGCGCTTCATCGAAGCACGGTGGCTGTCTTTGGCCTGGGAGGGGTGGGCGGCAGCTGTGCTGAAGCGCTGGCACGCAGCGGCGTGGGCAGGCTGATTCTTGTGGATCATGACATCATTCAACCCTCCAACCTTAACCGTCAGCTTATCGCGCTCCATTCCACCTTGGGTCAATCTAAAGCCCAGGTGATGGCATCCCGCGCAAGGGATATTAATCCCGCTATCATAGCAGAGCCATATCCGGTTTTTTATAGCCAGGATACTGCTGAATCCATCCCCTTGGACAGCTGTGACGCTGTCATCGACTGCGTTGATACCTTGGAGGCGAAATTGCTTCTGGCTCAAAAAGCACAGGACATGGGTTTTATTCTTCTCAGTGCCATGGGTGCCGGCAACCGGCAAAACCCCATGGGCTTTAAGTTCGCCGATATCTATGAGACCAGCGTTTGTCCCCTGGCCAGGCGCATGCGAAAAGCCTGCCGGGAACGCGGCATCCCCAGCCTTCGGGTCCTTTATTCCGCCGAAGAACCCATGCCAATAAAAACAAACCAGGGTACGGTTCGTCCCTCCCCTGGTTCACTGCCTTTTGTCCCCCCGGCTGCTGGCTTAGCATTAGCCGCTGAAGCTGTCCGCCTCCTGATCAGGAAGACCTGATTTGGCGATCTCGATCGCCTTCTTCGCCACCTCAGGTCTAAACCCACGTCTGGCAAGGGCCGCGAAAGCCAGATGCGCCTGATGCCGCTTATCGTCAGTCTTCCTGGCCAATGCTTTTCTGGCATGCTTCACAGCGGCATCCAGCTGCACATCTTCATCAATACCCGCGAGGGCGGCTTCGATTGTTTCAAGCGCTATCCCCTTAAGCATCAAGTCCCGTTTGATACGCCCTGTGCCAACCCGTTTAGTCTTTGTGTTCAGATAGTTTTCAATATAGCGATTATCATCCAACACCCTGGCATCCAGCAGTTTTGTCAGGGTTTTTTCCACGGTTTCGTCAGCATACCCCACATCGGTCAATTTCTTGCGAACTTCTGCCTCTGTCCTGTCTTTTGTCATGAGCATCCGGCTGGCTTGTTCCAGCGCCATGGCAGGCTCCATGGGTAAAACCCGTTGTCGATATGCTTCCGGGATCACTTCCTGTCCTTCAACCAGCGGCGCCTTTTTAAACACCATGAAAGGAATAGTCATGCTATCCCCGCTAATGAGCCGGATCAGCCTGCACCCCGGTCTTTTGATAATATCCTGAACTGAATCCGTCATTTTCCCCTCTGCCAGGCTGTTATCAGCGCTTTGTTCACATCAGCCAGAATGAATTGCCTGGCCTCAGATACACCTGAGGTGAAGCTAATCAGCCCCTCCCCCGTTTCCGCGTCCATAAACATCATATGAACTGCTCCATAAGCCATGCCCTGGTGTCCAAACAATGGCCTGGGGCTGATGTCAGAATCGGACAGCAAAAAGGTGCCTATTCCCTGGGTCAGCGCCGGATCCCGGTCAGCCAGGCTGGCGGCAGGCGTACGCATCATATCCAAGGTTTCCCGGGTCAAAAAGCCCGGTTGTGTTAAAGCCCTGCCAAGCCTGGCAGCGCTTTTGATGTCCATGCAGCAATTGCCCTGGGCCAGGCTATAATGGGTGTAAGGATCTGGTTGATCCCACCCCGCTTTGATTGACCTTTGACGCAATTCTCCACTGAAATCAGGGGCTTTTTTAGGGGGCATAATCCGCCAGGCGTCTGCCAGCAGTGCATTCATCCGGTGAGGGTAAAAGCTTGCATTCATACCAAGGGGACGAAACAGCCACTCCTGGGCCAGTTCCTCAAAAGACTGTCCCAGCTTCCCTTCCAGCACACAGGCTACCAAGCCCACCCCAAAGTTGGAATACGCACACCCCGCCCCTGGCAAATGCGCCGTATGGCTGTCCTGTGTCAACAGACTTTCCGCCGAGACATCCTGACCCAGGGCGCTGATGTAAGCCTTGCCGTCATTGATCCCCGCGGTGTGGGTCATCAGCATCCTGATGGTGATGGGCATATCAGGCGCGCCTGGGTGCCTGAGGGAATATGGCAGCACCTGATCCACATCAGCATCCAGGTCGATCATGCCTGATTCAGCCAATTTCATGACCAGGGTTCCGGTCACCATTTTAGATACTGAGGCGATGCGGAAGACGGTATCCTGTGTCACAGGTACGCCCAGCCTGGCCTCTCCAAAGCACAAGTGTGTTTTAAGGCCTTGGCTATCAAATATTCCAAGGGAAGCGCCGCGTGCGCGGTACTTGCGATATATCCTGGCAAAACGCTGGGCTGCATCGTCTTTTTTATCCAATGCCCAGCGCGGTGCTGGCAAAAGGCCGCTTAATAACCGGTATAGATGAAGATATCTCATGTCTTGCCCCAGTAAAGTGAGGCAGCGAAAACAAACAAGACAACAAACAGGGCGACAGTTGACCAGGCAAACGCCCCCATGAGGGCAAGTGCAGCTAGTATTATTGCCGCAAACGGGATTAACAAAAAGGCCTTCTCCTTTTTATGTTTCCAGATAAGCCATAGCCCTGCTGCCAATACCAGCACCACGCTTAACACCTGGGATACCCTGAGAGACCCCAGCATCAGGCTGTCGGTGCGCCATCCTTCAATCACCATGCGGCCCAGACCATACCAAATCAAATACCAGGCGAATAGCACGCCCCGCCCTTCCCCCAAAAAGCGTTTTCGCTTCAGGTGCAGAAAAAGAAAACCCGCCAGGTTCCATACAGACTCATAGAAAAAGGTCGCCATGTGCCAAGCGCCATCAGTAAACACCGCAATAGGGAAAAACTGCAGGGAAGGATTCGTCACCAAGTACCCATAGGCCTCCCCATTGAAAAAGTTTCCCCAGCGACCAATGGCCTGCCCCAGAATCAAGCCGGGAGCCACCAGATCGGCCAACGCCAGAAAGGGCAGCTTTTTGCGACGAGACAGAAGCCACACTCCCAGCGCACCGCCAATAATGCCGCCGTAAATGGCGACACCGCCCTCCCAAACCCGAAGGATGCGCATCAGGTCATCTTTGTAACTATCCCAGGTAAAGGCAACATAATAAAGCCTGGATACCACCACCGCCAGCGGCACAGCGTAAAGCGCCAGGTCAATACCCGTATCCTTCGGCAAGCCCTGGGCTGTTTCCTGCCGGGTCATATAGAAAATCGCCGCCGCTACCCCCAGGGCGATTGCCAGACCATACAGGTTAAACTGCATCGGAACGCACTTCCTGGTCGATGGTCTTGAGCCAATCAATGATGGGCAGGTGCTGGGGGCAGATGGCTTCGCACTGGCCGCAGGCCACACAGCGTGAAGCGTCACCCTCCGCCTTGATAATCTGACGGTATTGCCTCGCCAGGGCTTCATGTCGATTTAACATATGCGCTTCGTTGTAGCGTTCAAAAATCGTTGGAATCAGTACGCCTTCCGGGCAGGGCTGGCAATAGCCGCAGGATGTGCATCCAACCTTTATACGGCTGAGATATGCCTCTTTTAACTTTTTCACAAAGGCCTGGTCAGTGCTGTCCAGATTGCCAGGCGTTATGCTATTGAATATGCGCAGGTTATCCTCCACCTGCTCCATGGTGGACATCCCGCTTAGGATGGTTGCAACCTCAGGGTATTGTCCGCAGTAGCGGAATGCCCATTCAACAGAAGAATATCCTCTCTTATTCTCCCTCACTAACTGTTCCACCTCAGGGGGCGGATTGGACAAAGCCCCCCCTCGAAGCGGCTCCATCACCACCACAGGAACACCCAGCCGTCCTGCATATAGCAGGCCGTCCAAGGTCGCCTGGTTTTCGTCATCCAGGTAATTGAACTGGATTTGCGCCATGTCCCAGTCATAATCGGCCACCATTTCCCTGAAGGCATCCTTGTCATCATGGAAGGAAAAGCCAACATGCCGGATGCGGCCATCCGCCTGAGCGCGTTTTAAAAAGTCTTTATAATTGAAGCTTTGAAGCCGCCTGAACGCATTTAAGTCCAAGGAATGCAAGAGATAAAAATCAAGATAAGCGACATCTAGCTTTTTTAACTGCTCATCCAAATACTTGTCCATATCAGCCGCTTCCTTGAGCAGCCATTGGGGCAATTTGGTGGTAAGCATCACTTTTTCACGGTAGCCTCCCTTAAGCGCCAGGCCCGTCACCACTTCGCTCTCTCCCTGATGATA
>CAZSSU010000006.1:0-18796 GCA_964609415.1 uncultured Christensenella sp.
TACATCAACAGCGCCACCGAGGGCCTGGAGAGCGAGGACGTGCAGCTGTCGGGCAATTTCTCCGTGGGCGCCACCCTCACCGTCGATATGTCAACCGCCACCCCCCATCACGTGGTTTGGCAGGCCACGGACGCCCAGATCACCCTGGTGCTGGCGTCTCTCAAGGACAAGTGGGAGATCAACGCCGAGCAGAGCGCCACCAGCCTGGCTGACCTGGACCCCATGGCCATGCGCCAGCGCCTGGCCTTCCTGAAAGATAAATACCAAAACTGCCAGGCGCTGCAGCTGCCCCTGGGCCCCTGCCGGGTGGTGTTTGGCGCGGCGGCCACGGCGGAGTATCTGGGTTTCCTGGACTACCTGGGCCTAAACGGCGGCATGATGAAGCGGGACAGCAGCATCAACAGCCCGGAGGACATCGGCAAACAGCGCTTGTCCCCCCTGGTCACCCTGTGGGAGGACCCGGCCAGCCTTGACACCTTCGCTATGCCGGTGGATGGCTATGGCAGGCAGCGCCAGCCCAAGGCCTATTACGACAAGGGCGTGTTCACCGGCTTCATCTGGTCGCAATCATCGGCGGATGAATATGGCGAGCAGGCCACCGGACACGATGTGATGCATCACAGCCTCCGCCTGGAGCCGGGGCAGATGCCTGTGAACAGCCTGGAGGAACTCAGCCTGATGCCCCGGGATGTGGATGTGCTCTATGTGCCCTACCTGCACTATACGGGGCTGGTAAACGCCGCCCAGGGCCTCATCACCGGCACCTCCCGCTTTGGTGCCCTGCTGTTTAAGAAGGATGGCTCGGTGGCGGTGCCCTACAATGTGCGCTTCACGGAGAAGCTGGGCGATCTCTTTGGTGAAAAGCTGCAATGGCTCTCCACCGAAACCACCGCCTACAACGTGTCCAGCACCTATGACGCCCGCAACCCGGAGGCACTGGTGGTGCCCCGGATGATGTGCTGTGATGATGTGAAGGTGGAGATCAGCAACAAAAGCTATTGATGGATGAACAGGAGGCCCCCATGACGCCCAAGCAACAATACTATGAGAACGTCGCCGCCACCCTCATCAAAAACCTGGCCAGGCGGCAGATGGAGGGCTTCTACTGCCCGGATAGCAAAACCGCGGTGCAAAAAGCCCTGTCCCTGATGCCGGAAGGCGCCAGCGTGGCCTGGGGCGGCTCCATGACGCTGGCGGAAACCGGCATGCTTGACGCTGTCAAGGCCGGGCCCTACCAGGTCATCGACCGGGACAGCGCCACGACGCCCCAGGAGCGCCGGGCGCTGTATGGCCAGGTATGCTGCGCCGACTTTTTCCTGATGTCCACCAACGCCATCACCCTGGAAGGGGAGCTGGTGAATGTGGATAACATAGCCAACCGCGTGGCCTTCCTGTGCTTTGGCCCTCAGGAGGTAATCATCCTGGCGGGGATGAACAAGCTGGTCACCGATGTGGCTGCGGGCTATGACCGGGCGCGCAACATGGCTGCCCCGCCCAACACCGTGCGCCTCAACAGGAAAACCCCCTGTGCCACAACCGGCCGCTGCGGGGACTGCCACACGTCCGAATCCATCTGCGGGCAAACCGTCATCACCCGCCGCTCCGCCATCCCCGGGCGCATCAAAGTGATCCTCATTGGGGAGGAGCTGGGGTATTGATTGTGAATTATGTCAACTTTGACAATGGCTTGCAGGTATAAAGGTCGTAGTTGGTAAAAATCTTTATGTCTGCTGCCGATACTCGCTGGGTTTTAAACCGGTCGCTTTCTTAAAAGCCCGGGAAAAATACACAGGGTCCTCATAGCCCACCTGTTTAGCAATCTCATAATTTTTTAAAGCCCCCTCTTCCAGTAGCTTTTGGGCCTTCAGGATACGCTCCTCAGCGATAAAAACGCTGAGGTTGCGTCCTGCAAGGCGCTTAAACTCACGGCTTAAATAGCTTGGGCTTAAATGCACGAGGCTGGCCAGGTGTTTCAAGGAAAGGTCTTTGTCCAGATTGTTGCGGATATACTGCTCAATATAGCGAACGGGGCCTTCCTGGCCGCAGTTGTTGCCTTTAATCATGAGAAAAATCTGCCGGGCCAGGTCAAGGAAAGGCATCGAAAGGTTTTCAGCCTGGGTATTCTGCAAAAACTGCTCCGGCCTTGGCATCACCCCCTGATCCAAGGCGGCATTCAGGTCATAGTCCATCAGGGTGTTAATACAAATATTATATAGCAGGAGCATACACCGGCGTACCTCTGGCAAGGGGATGCGATGGGCTGTAACGGCCACCTGAAGGGCAGCCATGGCCTTCTCCACAGCCTGGATATCCTGACTGCGAAAAGCTTCGCTGACTTCTCTGAGAATATCCCGCAGGATTTGAGCGGTGGTTTCAGTGACCCGGGGAACCTGCTCATATTCCAGAAAGGCCGGATGATTTTCGTAGGAAAGATAAAACAATGCTTCCCGTGCCTGCTGGGCTGCTTCATTGAGCTGCATGGCGTCTATGACAGGGCTGCTGACCCCCAGCTGCACATTAAACTCTGCCATGTTATCCACCAGGGCAATATATTCTTTCAGCACCGATGGCAGCTGACGCTGGTTTTCGCCCACGTACACGGCCAGAAAAATATCAACCTGAGTAGGCAGCAAAATCAGGCTGTCTGGCTGACACAGCGTGCTTAGATAGCTCATGGCTTCCTCCATTGCCTGGGCCATGCCCGCTTCGTCAGTGCCCGCCTGAGGCAGCACCCTGGCACAAACCAGCAAAGCGTTTTCCAGTTTCAACTGAAGCCTGGCGGACTGTGTACGTACATATATCAAGGACAGCCTGCTGCCTGACAGGAGGCTCTCTATAAATAGCTTCTGCTGCAAGCCCAGGTTATCCTGATGTTTTTGATGCAGCACCCGTTTGAGGGCTTGCTGCTGATCGTCTGTTTGCAACTGGGCCTGGGCGCGTTGGATGGCCGCGCTCATTTTTTCCTTGCTGGTGGGCTTGATGATAAAATCCACCACCTGCTGGCGCAGGGCTTCCTGGGCATACTCAAACTCCGAAAAAGCGGTAACCAGAATGATCTTTGTGTCCGGGTAAAGCCTGCGCACTTCCCGGGTCAGGGCCAGGCCATCCATCCCAGGCATGCGGATGTCTGTCACCAGGATATCAACGGGCGTCTTTGCCATGATGTCCAGGGCCTGCTGGCCATCCGCTGCCGATCCCACCGCCTGGCAGCCCAGATTTTCCCAATCTACCAGGCTAACCAGACCTTTACGGATAATGGGCTCATTGTCCACAATCAGCACGCTATGCATGTTCTATTATCCTTCTTTCTTCTGGCCGGTTTGCAGGGGGAGGCTGACCCAAACGGTTGTGCCAATGCCAATTTCGCTGTCCACCTTCAGCCCGTATTCCGGCCCATATAGTAGCTGGATGCGCCGGTTGATATTGTAAAGGGCGATTCCGCCGCGGCCAATGCCAGGGGCTGGCGCTTGATTCCATCGGCTGGCATCAAAGCCTTTGCCATTGTCCCTGACCTGTAGGAGCAGCAAGCTATTTTCTTCCCAGCAGCGGATAGACACCCGGCCTTGCAATGCGCTGTCTTCCAGCCCGTGAACAAAGCAATTCTCAGCCAGAGGCTGCAAAGTCAGCTTGGGCATCAGGCAGTCAAGCAACGCATCATCTTCTATCTCCACGCTGTTATCCAGATGGGCAAAGCGGGCCTTTTGCAGGGTGAGGTAGTAGCGTACATACTCCAGCTCTTCTCTCAGCGTAATCTGTTGCCTGTTTTTGTAGCGCACATTGCTGCTGAGCAAATTTCCCAAGCTTACCACCAGGCCTGCGGTTTCCTTTTGCCCGGCCAGCTGGCAATGCATGTTAATGGTTTCCAGCACGTTCATGATGAAGTGCGGGTTAATCTGGCTTTCCAGCATCTGGTACTCCGCCTGGGACAGCAGCTGCCCGGTTTCCCGCTCCCGCTCAAACAGGGCGCCCAGCTGTTTTGTGGTTTGGTTGAATGCCCGTGCGGTTACATCATACTCCTTATATCTGGAAGGGGGCAGGGTAACAGAAAAGTCCCCCTGGGCAAGGTTCTCCATTTGGGTTAACAGCCCCCGGCTATGGGGACGCATCCGGGCAGCGATAATCAAAATCAGCGCAATCATCAGCCCAAACACCGCAATTTGCACCAGAATATAGGCGGTGCGTGAGGTGGTTACAGGGCGCAGAATGCCTTCATAAGGAACAAGCATTTCCAGGGACATCCAGTATCGGCCTAAGGGAAGGTGCACCCGGTAATTAAGCCCTTCCGGCTGGCTGTTGGCCCGTTCCCAGGCTTCTTCCAGGGTTCCAGCCTGGATGTTCAGCGCATGCAGAATGCTGCCGTCATCCCCCCGCAAAAACACTTGGCTGCCCTCCGGCAAGCCCAGAATGGACGCTTCGTCTATGAGCCTGTCAGGAACCACCTCAATGATTAGTTTGCCCAGTTTGCGCTGAATATCAATCTGATAATAGTCCTGCAAATAATAGGCATAGGGGGATCCTTCTGGCCGGAGCAGGGTGCGGGTGCTGCTGAAATCCGGGTTCTCCAGAAACACAGCCCGGTTACGCTCCCGAACGCCGGCATAGGCCCCTTCCCTGGTGGTGGCAAATATGGCGCCATCCTGCCTGAGTAAAAACAGGGATTGAATAAATCGACTGCTCCAGGCATCGTTATATGTCATCATGGAGTCAATCTGTTTTTCAAGTGGAATGACAGCGCCAGGTGCATCGCCATCGTTCATGACCTGCTGGGCTAAGTCATTGGCCATCAGATAGTAGGACACATTGTTAAGGGTCATCATATTGGCCCGAATAGACTCGGCTAGTTGCCCGGCAGCTGCATCCACCGCTTTTTGTGCCTGCTCAGACAGCCTCTGACCAATGACATAATGGAAATAGAAAATGCTGGTCATGACGGGTATCATAGCCACCACAACGGATAGGAGCAAAAGCCGGCGGATGATGGAGGGTTTGTTCCGCACTGGAGTGCTTTCCTGCTTTCTGGTAAATAGTAGTGTACATTATATCATACATGTCTGAAGCTGTGTTTTTCACAGCTTGACAGCGCAAGAAAATCCTGTGTTTATGCAACGTTTTCATGTTTTTTGGCTTTTAGTGGCCACCTGAGAGGTAAAAATTGGAAAAAGCGACAAGATATAACAACCGGTCAAACACCCTGTCTCTTCCTCGTGAGGATTCAAGCGGGTAAGATACAGATGAAATGGTGAACTTAAACAACCAAACATATTAAAGGAGGAAAACCATGAAGAAAATCGTCGCCATCCTGTTGACCGCTGTGTTAATGCTAAGCGCTTTTGCTGCGCTGGCAGAGACAGTGCTGGAGTACCCAACCTTCCAGGTAGGTGTCAACACCGCTGCGCCAGTCATCGCCCAGTTGGTGGAGGAATTTAACACCAACAATGCTGGTAAGGCCAAAATTGTCGTGGAAGAAATCCCCGGTGACAGCAACTACATCGAAAAAATCAAGATTCTGCTGTCCTCTAAGGACCTCCCCCCCGTCATTTACGGGGCCGGCTATAACCTGCTGGATTTGGCGCTGGCCAACGAATCCCTGGTTGATCTAACCCCCTACATTGACGCAGATCCCGAGTGGAAAGCCCTGTACAATGACAAGGCCATTGAAGTCAACAGCCGGGATGGCAAAATCTACGGCTCCTCTTCTGAGGGCAACACCATCGGCTACTTCTACAACAAAGAGCTGTTTGAAAAAGCCGGCATTGCAGGCCCCGCCAAAACCTGGGAGGAGTTCTTCGCCCAGCTGGATACCCTCAAGGCCGCCGGCATCATCCCCGTTTCTATGGATACCGCAGATAGCGCCTGGGTAACCAGCCTGTGGATGGGCGCCATGATCGCCACCAATGGCGAGGCCGGGCAGGCCTTCATGGCCCAGATGATGCCGGACGATTACAATACCCCCGAAGTCATCGCCGCCCTCAGCAACATCCAGAAGATGTTTATGGAATACACGACGCTGGATGCAGTAGGTGGCAAGTATGAGAATGCTGCCAACGCTTTCCTGTCCGGCCAGACCGCTATGATTGCCAACGGCCCCTGGATGATCGGTGACTTCTCCGACACCACCAAAGCCCCTGAAGGCTTTGCCGACAAGGTAGGCGTGGCCATCTATCCCGAAGGCTTTGCCTATGACGAGCCCATCCAGGGCTACCTGGTCACCAAGCAGGATGATCCGGCTGTGGTTGAAGCGGCTGTGGAAATGGTCAAGTTCTTCACCGGCGCCCATGCTCAGACCGTCGCTTTGGAAAAACAGGGCATGCTGCCCGCTTCCACCGCGGTGGAAATCAGCCAGACCGCCAAAGAAAACTTCCCCCTGCTGGCTGAGTTTGTTGAGGCGCTTGAAGGTGCCAACGTGCGCTCTGCCACCACCCAGGCTACCATGTATCCCAACCTCCTGGACGTGATGAGCGCCGAACTGCCCAACCTGGCCAACGGCTCCATGACGCCCGAACAATTCGCTCAGGCTTTGACTGACGCTGCAGCCAAGAACAAGTAATTCTGAAGGACTGTGCGGCGGGCAACATGATATGCCCGCCGCACATTAACACATAGGGAGGTGGAGGACATGCACAAACAGAACAAGTGGTGGATTACCTTGTTCCTGTTGCCTACCGTTGCGCTGTTTTTGTTGATATATGCCATCCCCCTGGGAATGACGGTATTTACATCGCTGTTTGACTATCGCCTGTTATCCAACCGCTTCGATTTTGTGGGGCTGAAAAACTATGTGGATCTATTTACAAAGGACCCGCAGTTTTACACGGCGCTGAAAAACAATGTCATCTGGATATTGCTCCACGCCACGCTTCACATCGCCATCGGCACCATCCTGGCGCTTATTCTGTACAAAAAACCCAGGGGATGGAAAGCGGTTCGCGTGATATACATGATTCCCAGCATCATCTCAAATGCTGCAGTAGCCATGATTTTCGTCAACATATACAACCCCGCCTATGGTGTGCTCAACTCTTTTCTGAGGGGCGTTGGCTTGGAAAGCCTGCAGCGCAACTGGTTGTACGACCCTCGCACCAGCTTTATGAGCGTCACCATGATCTGGACATTGTTCTCTGGCTACAACACCACCCTGATTCTCACCCAAGCACTGTCTATTGATGACAGCGTGCTGGAAGCAGCGCGGGTAGATGGCGCAAGCCCCATGCAACTGGATCTGCTCATTGTGCTTCCCTTGGTCAAGCCGATGATTGCCACCACCATGATCATGGCCTCTACCTACATGCTTCAAATGTTTGACCTGCTCTACCTGACCACCCGAGGCGGGCCGGGGGTATCCACCACCAACCTGCCCCTGATGCTGTACAAGACGACCATGACGGAAAACAACTATGGATACGGCAACACCATTGGCGTTGTGATCATTGGCCTGGGCATCCTGTGCATGACCCTCATCAACAAGGCGCTTAAAACCCATGAGGAGGTGTGATGTGAGCCAGCAAACAGCATCCCTCAGAACTTCGCATGGGAAAAAGAAATTCAACCTTTTTAGGGTGCCGGGCTTAATCTATATGATCCTGTGTGTCCTGGTTGCCCTGTTCCCCCTGGTTTGGGTGATTCTTTCATCGTTCAAAACCAATGCGCAAATCCTGAGCAACGCCATCAGCCTCCCCACCCAGTTCAAGTTTGACGGCTATGTCATGGCGCTTCAGGTATCACCTATTCTGCGGTATTTCTTCAACAGTGTGTTCATCACCCTGACCAGCACCTTTTTAAATGTGTTTTTGGTCTCTATGGCATCCTATGTGTTTGCCCGGACCAGATTCCGCTTAAAAAACGCTGTGTTTCTCTTGCTGTCTGTGTCAATGGTTATCCCCATGAGCGCCCTGTTACAGCCAGTGTATCAGGTGGTGAACAGCCTGAAAATGGGGGATAGCCTGCTTGGATTGATTCTGGTATACATGGCGCTGAATATGCCGCTGACGCTGCTGATCATGCGGGCCACTTTCGCAGGGGTACCCGCCAGCCTGGAGGAGGCCGCCTACATTGACGGCGCCGGCTTCTTTTACACCTATCTCAGGGTGATGGTTCCGGTGGCTAAAGGTGGTATGGCTTCCGCTGCTGTGCTGGCCTTCCTCAACTCCTGGAACGAGTTTACCTTTGCCCTGGTTTTGACCAAGTCTGTCAATGTGCGAACCTTGCCCCTGTCCTTAAGCTACTTCACCTCCCAGTTTTCGTTTAACTATACGGCTCTTTTTGCCGCTATCACGATGGCTGTGCTGCCCAGCATTCTGGTGTTTGCCCTCTTCCAGGAGCAGGTGTCCCAAAGCCTGGTCGTTGGGGCTGTCAAGGGCTGAACTACCAACATCTGCCATCAAAAAATGCTGCAAAAAGCTACCCCTTTGTTTCTTGATGCCTTTTTGGCCTAAAAATACGCAAAAATGGAGGAAAACATGAAAAAGGTTATCGTGATTCTGATGGCCATTGTCCTGATGCTACCAGCCTCCCTGGCCGGTGCTGACAAGCTCAACGAGCTGAAGGTTGCCCCCAAAATGGGCGTTGCAGACACCTTGAACCTGGTGAACCAGCTGGATGATCTGCAAACAGTCATGTACTACGGCGCTCACCCTGACGATGAAAGCAACAGTCTGTTGGTCTACCTGAACCGAAAGCTGGGGGCTGACACCATCTACGCCACCCTTAACTGGGGCGAAGGTGGCGACAATTCCATCGGACCAGAGCTTTACGGCGCCTTAGGTGCTCTGCGTTCCCAAGAGCTGAATTCCTCCCGTTCCTTTGACGGCTCCACTCAGATGTACCTTGGTGGCTATGACTTTGGGTATTCCGTGTCCATGAAGGAATCCTTGCTGGGTGACAAGGAAACCAATGCTGAGGGCATCTACCTGCTGGACATCCTGGGATACAACTTTGCCAAACTCATTCGCACCGTGCGCCCTGATGTGCTGTTTTCCAGCCACTCTGCCCCCTTGTGGGACCATGGTCAGCATATGGCCGTTGGTTTCCTGAATGAGTACGGCATGGACCTGGCCGCGGATCCTGCTTATCTGATTTATGATGATAATGGCCAGGAGCTGGCGCCTTTCCAAGTCAAGAAATTCTTTGCTTTCCCTGCCCGCAGCTGGCAGCTGGGCAATTCAAAGCTGGATCAGATTACAACCGTAGGTCTCACCAGCGCCAATGACATGACCAAGCCCGATATGACGCTGGACCTGGGCGAGTATGATCCTTCTCTCGGGATGTCCTTTGCTGAGTGGGGTGTCATCGGCCGTAACATGCACAAGTGCCAGAAGATGATTTCCGCCCCTGCCAAAGGCGAGTCCTTCTCTAATCAGGTCTTGAAAAAGGCGGCCCCTAATGCTGTCATTGACGAAGCTTATTCAGGCACCGTATTTGGTGGCATTGAGGTGGTAAAAGTGGCCGATCTGTCCAAGGTGTTTGGTGAGCAGGCTGCTGTTACCACGCTGTCCAGCAGCATCCAGGCCTTCCAGGAAGGTTTTGATGTTAAGGACATGACGGCGGGCAGCGCCCATCTTTTGGAAGCTTCCAAAGCCCTGGATGAGCTGTATGTCCTGGCGGAAGCCATGGAGGATGCCACCAAGAAGGCAGACGCCCTGAGCTTCCTGGGCCGGGTGAAAGAGCACATCCGCAAAGTGGTGCAGGCCATCTATGCGCTTGATGTTGACATCGCAGTTGACGATAAAGATGCGGTTCCCGGCCAGGCTCTCAACGTCACCGCGACCCTGTGGGCCCGCAATGCGGATGCCGCCAGCGTTGGCATTCCGGCTGCCGCCATGGCAGAAGGGAAACCCACCGTTCTGGAAGTTCCCGAAGGCTGGGCAGTGTCTGAGGTCAAGGTAGAGGATCGCCAGTCTGCCGGCACCGTGGTTGGCCGCACCTTCCAGTATGAGGTGACCATTCCCGCTGATTACAGCGAGTACACCGGCCCCTACAACAGCCCATATGATGAAGCTTATACCAACCCCTACTACCCCCATGGCGCTATCCTCAATGGCAAAGCCCGGGTGGAGCACAAAGCCGACACCCAGGATCCCGCCAAGCAAACGGCTGATATGATTAAAGAACAGAATGCCTTTGCAGATTTGGGCTTTGGCATCACCACAAAATTGGATGACCCCTTCGCCCATGCGCCGATTGCAGGTGTCTTAAAAGCTCAGGTCAATGGCCATGAATATGAAGTGAGAACAGAGCCTGAGCTGCGTGTGGTGCCAAAGCTCTCTGTACAGGTGAGCAACAAAGCCAACATGCTCAAATACACCGGGGAAGAGATCAAGACCCGCATCAGCGTGGTGGTTTCCAACAACATGCTGGAAGCGGCACAGGACATCAGCCTCACCGCAAAAGCTGAGGACGATGCTTCCGGCATCAAAGTGAGCACCGCAACCATCACCGTGCCCTCCGGCAGCGTGTTATCCGCTGAGCTTGATGTTACCGTACCGGCGAGCTATGTCGATCAGACGGTGAACCTGGTGGTTGAAGCCAGGGTAGGCGGTGAAGTGTTCACTGAAGGCTATGAGGTCATTAACTACAGCCACATCAACACCGTTAACTATTATGAAAAGGCTCAGCAGAAGCTGTCTGTTATCAAATATGGCTTGCCAGATGACAGCATCAAGATTGGTTATTTGAAATCCAGCTATGATGACTATGTCTTTGATTACATCAAGGGTATGTATGCAGACCCTGCCAAGGCTGAGAGCAACCTGAAAGCCATTACGGTGGATGATATTACGCGTTCAGGCGCCCAATTGGCGCAGCAGTTTGATACCATCATTGTGGGCAAGACGGCGCTTCCTGACCAGAGCCCCATTGCAAGTCAATTGAAAGCGAGTTTCTCGAACCTTCTGGATTTTGCCAATGCAGGCGGTAATTTGGTGCTGCATTATCAGAACTACCGTCCGGACAACCTCATGAGCTGGGCGCCTGTCCCCTTCCCCATGGCCAGCGCCAATATCAATAAGGAAGACAGCGAAGTCTTTGTAAACCCTGAGGCCGCAAAGACCAACTTCTACCGCGGCATCGACCTGATGCTGGAGGGAGAGAAATCAACCGCCAGCATCTGGGATGGCTGGATTCAGCAGCGTGCTGAATGGACCCCTGGTCTGGCAGAGCCGGATGCTGTGGAAGCCATGGAAGCATTGGGCTACACTGTGCTGTTTGAAGGCCAGGATCCCGAGGGCACCATGCGCCCGGCTATCCTTTATAAGGATATGGACAACGGCGGAAAATACACCTACTCAGCAGTGGTTTGGGAACGGCAGCTGCAAAACCTGGTGCCTGGTGCCTACCTGCTGTATGCAAATCTCATCAGCCTGGGTTATGAAGCGAAATAAACGCAACTGACGCTGAGGAAGAGGGCAACCAGGCCGCTGGATAGAACCTCCATGCCCTCTCCTCTTTTGAACACAGAAGTGTCAGCGGCACTTCTGTGTTCCTGTCATACAGGAATACTAACAATTATCACAGCAATGGGTTACAATGAGGCGGCACAAGCAAAAGGAGGCACATCATGAAACTCACAGTCATCGGAGGCGGCGGCGGTCGCTCCATGTTTCTGGCCAAAAGCATCGCCCAGCGGGCCAAGGCGCTTGACATCAGGCAGTTGGTGTTTATGGACATCAATGCTGAAAAGCTGGCGCTGTTTGGCGGCATGGCGGGGAAGGTGGCCCGGATGCTGGCGCCTGACATGGCCTTTTCCCTCACCACCGACCCGGTGGAGGCGGTGCGGGACGCCGACTATGTGATCACCACCCTGCGGGTGGGGGGCGATGCCCTGCGCAGCCGGGATGAGCATATCGCGCTGGATCTGGGGGTGTTGGGGCAGGAAACCACCGGTGCCGCCGGCTTCAGCTTTGCCATGCGCTCTGTGCCCGCGCTGGCGGAATACTGTGAGCTGGTGAAGCGCCATGCCAGGCCGGGGGCAAAGGTGTTCAACTTCACCAACCCCGTGGGCATTGTGTCCCAGGCCTTAAGGGACATGGGCTATGACTTCACCTATGGCATCTGCGACGCCCCCAGCGGCATGCTGAACCAGTTCGCCGGGCTCTACGGCAAAACGGGCAAGGACATCCGGGGCGATCTCTTCGGGCTCAACCACCTCTCCTGGTTCCATAGCGTGAAGCTGGAGGGCCGGGAAATCATGCCCGAATTGCTGGAGAGCGCCAAGGCCCATGAGAAAACCGACCTCCGCTTTTTCGAGCCGGAGCTCCTGCGCTTCCTGGGCTATATCCCCAATGAATACCTGTATTATTTCTACCACCGGGAGCGGGCGGTGGCCAACATTCTGAAAACCGGGAAAACCCGGGGCGATATCATCCTGGAGATCAACGGCCACATGCAGGAGGAGATGCAGGGTATTGACCCGGACAAGGATTTTGATCGTGCCCTTGCCATCTTCACCAAGTGGTACGCCATGCGGGAGGCCCAGTACATGGCCAATGAAACCGGCGTCGCCAGGGGCATCCCGCCCTGGACCTTTGACCCCTTTGCACCCGATGAGGGCGGCTATGCTGGGGTGGCCCTCAACTTCATGGACATTGAGCGCTCCGGCCGGGCGGATTCCATGATTCTCACCGTGCCTAATCAGGGGGCGGTTGATTTCCTGGCAGACAGCGACACGGTGGAGGTCACCTGCGATATCACCGCCACAGGCTGTGTGCCCCGACAGTTCCCCCAGGTGCCGGACGACCAGCAGGAGCTGATCCGCCGGGTGAAGTATTATGAGCGCCTGGGCGCCCAGGCCATCATCCACCGGGATAAAAAGGCCGCCATCAAGGCGCTGATGCTCCATCCCCTGGTTAATTCCTACTCTCTGGCCCAGGCATTGGTCACCAGCTACCTGGCGCAAAACGAAAGCTTCACAGGGGCATGGCATGGATAAGGCGCGCTTTGTCACCGGCTTTGGCGCCACCAATGTGGATTTGCTCTATTCCGGCATGCCCCGGGTGCCCCAGGAGGGGGAGGAAATCTACGCGGCTGATTTTTCCATGCAGCTGGGCGGTGGCTACCCGGCCACTCTCATCAACCTGGGCAGGCTGGGGGTGCCCAGCCATGTGCAAACCTTCCTGGGCAAGGATCTGTTTTCCCGCTTTGCCCAGGGCGAGTATGAGGCCGCGGGCATAAGCCCCCTGAACCTGTACCAGGGCGACAGGATGCCCGTCAATGTGACCAGCGCCGTCATCACGCCCAGGGACCGGGCCTTCACCAGCTATACCGATCCGGTCACAATCACCGCCGCCCAGCGCCAGCAGGTGTTTGAAAACGCCCGGGGCGCCGCCATCGCCCTGGTGCATGAGGATCTGCTTGATATTTATGCCCCACTGAAACAGGAAGGGACGCTGCTGGTGTATGACACCGGCTGGCGGGAGGATATGCGCCTGTCCAACATGGCGGACATCCTGCGCCTGGTGGATTTTTACACCCCCAACCACATGGAGGCCATGCGTCTGACTGAAACAGACAGCCCCTCCGCCGCGGCCAGGGCCCTGTCGGCCTACCTGAAGCATGTGGTGATTAAGCTGGGCAAGGAAGGCTGCCTGCTCTATTCAGGCGGCGTGGAAAGCCATATCCCCCCTGTCCCTGACGTGGTGGCGGTTGACAGCACCGGGGCGGGCGACGCCTTTCTGGCAGGCTTTTGCTATGGGCTTTTCCACGGGGCTGATCTGCCCCGGGCCATCTTATATGGCAGCATCACCGGCGCCGAGTGCGTCAAGGCGGTGGGCTGCCTGACAAGCTATGTAACAGAAAAGGAATTGCTGGAAAAGGCGGGCTCATAGCCTGACGCCAGGCGGCCAGGGTTTGCTCAAAAAAAGATTGACATCAAAAACGCGAATAGTTAAGATTGCGCTGATGAAGTTGTCTGTAACAAATGAATAACAAGGAGGTTTTCTGATGAGGGAAATATCAAGACGGAGTTTCATCAAGTCATCTGCTGCATTATGCGTGGGCACAGGCGTCGCGCTTTCTGGCGTGCGGCTGCCCGCCCTGGCTGAAGAGGAATCACTCAAAGTGCGCGCGGCGGTGTTTTCACCCACTGGCGGCACCATGAACGCGACCTATCTGTTGGCCGCCATGCTAAGCAACAACCCGGAAATGATCGACCAGACGCCGCTCTCATCCCGGGAAGAGGAAATCTCCTTTGCTGAGGATGAAATAGCGATTTTGGCAGCACCTTGTTATGTTGGCAAAATTCCCTTCGCGCCCAACCTGTTTACCAATCTGAAAGGTGACAACACCCCCTGCGTTCTGGTCGCAGCCTTTGGCAATCGCGATTATGAGAACAACCATGCGCAAATGAGCAAAATCGCCTCTGAGCGCGGCTTTGTGGTGATCGGTGCCATCGGGATTGTGACCCCGCATATCTTCGGTGCCCGCGCTGGCCACAGCCGCCCCGATGTGCAGGATGTCCCGGTTATCCGCGAATTTGCCGATAAAATCCGTGAAAAGGTCAAAGGTGGCATGTTGAGCCCCATCACCGTCGAGGGCGATCCGGCTGCCGCGACAGAGAAGCCCAACATGAGCTCCAAACCCGAAAAGAAATTTGACGCGCAAACCTGCATTAAGTGTGATGCCTGCACACAAAATTGCCCGGAAGGCGCCATTGACGCACAAACCCTGGCCATTAATGAAGACCTGTGCATCCAGTGCCAGCGCTGTTCCCACGTTTGCCCGACTGGCGCAAGGACCTATGTGCTTGACTGGAACATTTCGGACTCCAAGTATCTGGTTCCCAGGAAACCAGTCGCCTATGTTGTCTGATATCGCGTAATTGGGTGGGGGATGTTTATCACAACATCCCCCCGCTTTATTCTTGCTGGCGAAATCCTTTTGAAAGATATCGTTTACAAAAGCATCTCCGGCATCCTGCTTCTTAAATAACTAACAGACTGGCTTAGCGACGCCACGGTTTTGGTTTCAATGACCACCGTGGCGTTTTCTTCTTTGGCCAGGCTGAGCCTGAGGTTCAGGGGGATTTCCCCTGTGCCCAGGGCTTGGTGGTTGGTGGTATCCCAGCCGTCATGGGCGTGCATGTGGCGCAGGTGCTTCCGGTGCTTTGTTATAAAGGTCAGGTCCTGGTTTTGGCAGGCGTGGTCATGGCCAATGTCAAGGCAGAGGCCAAACACCGGGCTTTCAAGCAGTTGCAGGAGGGCGGCTTGTTCATAGGGCGCCCAGGTATCGGCGTTTTCCACCGCGATGTGAAGCCCGCTGCTGCCAACCTCCTGGCTGCACAAATCCCGGAACTGGCAGACCGCCTCCATGAATTCATCCAAAAATTCCTGGTAGATAGTGTGCCTGCCATCCGGCAGGGTGACGATGTTGCCCTTGGGCAAATGCATGTTGATCAGAGGAATCTCAGCTTCCAGGCAAAGGCGGATGGCGTCCAGCATGGTCTGCTGGTAGGCCTCCCGCACCCGGCGGTTAAAATCAAAGGGGTCAAAGCGGTCGTCCAGGTGCAGGGTGAAAAAGATGCCCACCTCCCGGGCCAGGCCCCTCAGGGATTCTGCCTTCATCACATCCATCAGACACTGGGGGAAATTGCTGTTGAGTTCCACAAACCGGAGCCCTTCCCTTTGGCACAGGGCCACTGCTGCGGGGATATCTGGGGTTTCCAGGAGGAAGGGCATGCCAAAGCAGAAACCAGGATTCTCCATCATTTGCTCCTTTATTCGCCGCTATGAATCACGCGCACCTTCAGGATATCAGGCTGGGAGGATAATTGCATGGCAAATTCACGCGGCACATTCACCCCCGCGTCAAACAGTGCGCAGGCGGCGCTGCCCCGGCTGGCGGACATCATCTGCTCAATGTTGATGTGCGCTTCGCCAAAAAGCGTGGTGATTTTGCTCAAGATGCCCGGCACATTGCGGTGCAGCACCATCACCCGGGTGGGGAAGCGCGCTTTGCCCAGTGAAATGGCGGGGAAATTAACAGAGTTGGTGATGTTGCCGTTGTTCAGGTAGTCCGCCGCCTGGCGCGCCGCCATCACGGCGCAGTTTTCCTCCGCCTCCTCGGTGGCGGCGCCCAGGTGGGGCAGCACCAGCGTGCTTGAAAAGGACAGCACCCGCTCATTGGCAAAGTCGGTCACATAGCGGTGGATTTTGCCACTCTCCAGGGCCTTGCCCACCGCCTCCTCATCCACCAGCTGATCCCGGGCGAAGTTCAGCAGCACCACGCCCTCCCGCAGGCGGCTGATCTGCTCCGCCCCCAGGAAGCCCCGGCTGCCCTCTGTCAGCGGGATGTGCAGGCTGATGTAATCGCACTGTTCCAGCAGCTCTGTCAGCTGGGTCACATGGTGCACCGCGCGGGATAATTTCAGCGCGTATTCAATGGAGATGTAGGGGTCAAAGCCATAGACCTCCATGCCCATGCTGATGGCGGCGTTAGCCACCAGATGCCCCACCGCGCCCAGGCCAATCACGCCCAGGCGGCGGCCTCTGATTTCGATACCGGAAAAGGCTTTTTTCCCCTGCTCCACCCGCTTTGATAGCTGGCTGTCCGCTGTTTGGGTGCGCAGCCAGTTGATGCCGCCAATCAGGTCCCGGGCGGCCAACAGCATGCCGGCCATCACCAGCTCCGCCACGGCGTTGGCGTTGGCGCCGGGGGTGTTGAACACCACGATGCCCTGGTTGGTGCAGCGCTCCAGGGGGATGTTGTTCACCCCGGCCCCCGCCCGGGCAATGGCCCGCAGCCGGGAGGGGAGGGCCATCTCGTGCAGTTCGGCTGAGCGGACCAGCCACAGGTCGCACTCCATGGGCTCGTCAATCAGGCTGAAGTTGTCGCTCAGTTCGGCCAGGCCCTTGGGGGAGATGTTGTTAAGTGCCGCTGCGTTGCGCTGTTTCATCGTCATCTGTGTGCCCTCTCAAAGTCCGCCATGAAGCCCACCAGTGCCGCCGCCCCTTCATAAGGCATGGCGTTATAAAGGCTGGCCCGCATGCCGCCCACCAGGCGGTGGGCTTTCAGCCCAATCAATCCGGCGGCCTCAGCCTCCCGCGCAAAGGCGGCGTCCAGGGCCTTGTCCCCGGTCACAAAGGTGATGTTCATCAGGGAGCGGCTGTCCTTGGCCGCCGTGCCCTCAAAAAGCGCGCTCCCATCCAGATAGTCATACACAAGCGCCGCTTTCCGGGCATTTTTGCGGGCCATTTCCTCAAGCCCGCCCTGTTCCTCCAGCCACTTGAACACCTTGCCGCAGATATAGATGGCGTAGCAGGGGGGCGTGTTGAACAGGCTGCCCGCGTCCAGGTGGGTTTTGTAGCGCAGCATGGCGGGGGTATAGGGCAGCACATCCTCCCGGCCCAAATCCCGCTTGATGATCACCAGGGTCAGCCCCGCCGGGCCCAGGTTTTTCTGTGCCCCTGCAAAAATCAGCCCATAGCGCCTCACATCAAGCGGGCCAGACAGGAGGCAGGAGGACAGGTCGCCCACCAGGGGGATGCCCCCGGTGTCCGGCAGCGCGTGGTATTGGGTGCCGTAGATGGTGTTGTTCTCGCAGAGGTAGACATAGTCCGCCTCCTCCCGGAAGCTGAGCCCATGAAGCGCCGGGATGCGGGTGAAGTTCTCCGCTTCGCCGCTGGCGGCGATGCGCACATCGCTGTATTTGGCGGCTTCCTGGGCGGCTTTTTTAGCCCACACGCCTGTCAGCAGGTAGTCGGCCTTGCCGCTCTGGCTCAGGTTCATGGGTGCCATGGCAAACTGTGTGTGACCCCCGCCCTGCAAAAACAGCACCGCGTAGTCATCCGGGATGCCGGCCAGCCGGCGCAGCCTGGCCTCCGCGTCCTGTAAAATGCCCTCAAAGGCCGCCGAGCGGTGGCTCATCTCCATTACGGACAGGCCGGTCCCCTGGTAGTCCAGCATCTCTGCTGCCGCTTCCCTCAGCACCGCCTCGGGCATGCAGGCCGGGCCTGCGGAAAAATTGTATACCCTGCTCATGTCTCTCCCCGCCTCCTGTGTGTTCATTGGGCAGACAAAAAACGATTGCGGATATAATACCATAATTTTCGCATAATATTCAGAAAAACAAAAAAGAGCCGAGGCGCCCGTCAGTACGCCTCAGCCCTTGTGATGGTTGATATTAGTAGATGACAGCCACCACCAGGCCGTTCATGTTGTCGGTGGATACCACGTATTCCTTGGCCCCAGCGGGCATGGATACATTGCCATCGGTGTTGCCGCCTTCCACCCGGTAGATTTCATACTTCATCACGCCGTCCTGATACACCGCGATGTGGGGATGGGCGATAAGGTAATCGATGTATTCCTCCAGGCTGAAGCCAAGGGCCGTCATGGTCATGGCGTGGGGCACGCTCACATAGCGGTATACGTCCATGTCTTTCAGGTCAATGCCGGTTTTGTAGGATTTGTCCACCGTCTCAGGCGTGGGGTAGCCCTGGATGGGGAAGCGGAAGATGAAGCCGTATTCCGGCCCATGCTCGTTCATCCACTTGCCCTGGGCGGTGTCCTGGAAGGCCATCTTGTTCAATTCGCTGTCGTTGCGGTTGTACACATCCATGAACACGGACATCCCGGTGTGGTAGTCGCTGGTGCCGGGGTAGGCCACCCGCTGCCGGGCCCGCTCTGTCAGGGCGTCGCCTGAATAGCGGTCGGCATACAGCGCCAGTTCCTTGTTCCATATCTCGGTCTGCTCGGCCGCTGTGCGGTAGCCCTGGCGCACGATGTAGCTTTCCAGGCCTTCCGCTTTGGCGGCGGCCACCATCTTATCCAGCGCCACAATCACCGGCTCCAGCAGTGTCTCCTCCCG
>CAZSSU010000006.1:18806-25266 GCA_964609415.1 uncultured Christensenella sp.
TGGTCACGCCCACCCGGAAGCTGGTCTCGGTGCCGATGGATTTGATCAGGGGCTCCACCAGCGTGAAGTCAGGCGGCATGGCGTGCCAGCGGTTCACCAGCATGAGGCCGCCCAGCAGCAGCTCATCCCGGGTCACCGCCACTTCCTGTTCCGCCTTCACGGGGAAGTCGCTCACATCCAGCACATCCCAGCCCGTTTCCCTGGGCGTGGGCCAGGCCTTGGTTTCCCCGGTGGTCTGCTGGCTGGCCTGGAATTCCGCCAGGCGCTTGTTATAGTCCTCAATGAGAACTTTGTTTTCTTCCTCAATCCGCTGGGCCTGCCGGTCCCGCTCGCCCTGCTGGTATTTGTCCATCAGCACATAGGCTGTGGCCAGAAGCGCCAGCAGCACCAGCAGGATGATGGTCCATTTTAACAGCTTGCGGTAGGGATCAGCTTTCTTTGTGTTTGACATCATGATCATCCTTTCGCATGTCGATGCGTGGAATCTGCTTTGTTTATAACAGAAATATGACAATGTGTCAACAGATTTGCCACATTTGACGGGCTTTCAGGCCCATCAGCTCTGAATGCTGGATCCTTCCCCGCTCAGCAGGGCGCACAGCGCCTCAGCTGCCTGCTGTTCTTCCTCGCCATCCAGCATCAGGGTGATCTCCCGTTCCCCAGCCCTTGCCATGGCCAATAGCCCCAGCAGGGACTTGCCGTTATAGGTGTTATTCCCTTGTTTGATCAGCACCTTGACCTTGTATCCGCTGGCCGTGTTGGCCAGGCGGTGCAGGTGCTGGGTGGAAAAGGGCAGTTCCCCTCCCAGGGTAATCTGCCGGATCAGCAAGGTCGCCACCGCCTTTCCCTATGTGATATCTTTTGCGTCTAAATCCGCTTGTTGCTGCAATCGCCGCATCCGGTGCTGCACGCCGGATTTGCCAAGGGGAGGGGACAGCATTTGCCCCAGCTCCTCCAGGCTGGCTTCAGGGTTGGCCAGGCGCAGCCGCGCCAGGGCCTCCAGTTCCTCAGGGAGGCTGGTCAGCCCCCGGGTGAGGGAGATGTGCTCAATCGCCGCAATCTGCCGCCCCGCGGCTGTCAGCTGCCGGCCCAGGTTCCCCTGGTCGCAGTTGAAGGCCCGGTTGGCCTCCTCCTTCAGGCTTTTTTCCGCCCGGTTGTTTTCCAGGGAGAGCACCGCCCGGGAAGCCTCCATGTGTTTAAGCAGCGCTGACAGCTCGTCCCCATCCTTCAGGTACAGGATGCCCTGGCCCCGCCGGGCGCTCACCCGGCCCATCAGGCCCAGGTGGCGCAGCACCCGCTGCAGGTGCCGGGCGGCCGCCTCATCAGGCAGCACCCACTCGGCGTGGTAGCGCCGTTTTGGGTCCGCGATAAAGCCGGAGGCCAGGAAGGCGCCCCGCACATAGGCCCGGCGGCAGCAGCTGCGCCTGGTCACCTGGCGGG
Organism: uncultured Christensenella sp.; assembly: GCA_964609415.1. GTDB lineage: Bacteria > Bacillota > Clostridia > Christensenellales > Aristaeellaceae > UBA6115. The sequence continues at coordinate 20,247 of CAZSSU010000006.1, forward strand.
AAGGGGTGCGGAACACCTCTTCGCCTTCTTCGTTTTCCACCAGCATTCCCTGCTCCAGCAGCACCCGGCGGCTGTCCTGGTGGCTTAAGGCCAAGAGGTAAAGCCTGCGCACGCCAAAGCGCCGGCGCACCAGCAGCTGGGGCTTGTCCTTGATGGCGCCTGTATGGCGCAGCAGCAGCAGGATGCGCCTTAACACCGCGGCGTTTTCCGTGCGGTAGTTGAGCACAAAGCCGCTGCCCCCTGACACGCTCAGGAAGGAGGCGCCCCGGGTGAGGGCCGCCAGCTCCGCCCGGGCGCAGCATTCCCGCCCCAGGGGGATGCCCACCAGCTCGGCCTTCACCTCCCGGGTGAAGCTCATGGCGCTTGGGTTTCGCCGATGATGCGCACCTCTGGCTCCAGCATCACGCCAAACTGTGCCTGCACCCGGCGCTGTACTTCGTTTTTAAGGGCCAGGAAGTCAGCCGTGGTGGCGTTCCCGGTGTTGATGAGGAAGCCCGCGTGCTTCTCGCTCACCTGGGCGCCGCCAATGCTAAAGCCTTTCAGCCCCGCCTGCTCAATCAGCGCCCCCGCGAAGAGCCCGGCTGGGCGCTTGAAGAAGGAGCCAGCTGAGGGCCAGGTCAGGGGCTGCTTGTCCCGCCTGGCGGCCTGGTAGTCCCGCATCTGCTGGTACAGGTCCTCCTTGTGGCCGGGCAGCAGTTTCATCTCCGCCCCCAGCACCACCAGGCCTTCCTCCATCATGCGGCTGTGGCGATAGCCGTAGCCCGCCTGCTCCGCCGTGATGGTCAGGCGCTTGCCCGTCTGGTCCAGGCAGTCCAGGAAGGTGATGTACTGGGACAGCTCCCCGCCAAAGGCGCCGGCGTTCATGTAGCAGCCGCCGCCAAGGGAGCCCGGGATGCCGGCGGCAAAGGTCAGCCCAGCCAGGTCGTTATCAGCGGCATAGTAGGCCAAGGTTTTGAGGCTCACCCCCGCCTGGGCACGCAGGTGCTCGCCTGAGCGCGTGATGCGGGAAAATCCCTCCCCCAGGCGCAGCACCAGCCCGTCAAAGCCGGCGTCTGAAATCAAGAGGTTGGAGCCGCAGCCCATCAGCAGGGTTTTGATGCCCAGTCGCCGGGCCAGCCCCAGGGCCTGCGCAATTTCTTCCTCATCCCGGGCGTCCAGCAGCCACTGGGCTGGGCCTCCGGTTTTTATCGTTGTATAGGCGGAAAGGCTTACCCCCGCCTGAAAACGGTCCTGGCATAATGCCTGCCAGGCCGCCCGGTCATCCCTTGTCATGGGCTATCCTCCAATATTTGACGGTATTATAGCATGTGATAAATGTTAAAACAAGCGCCACATTTTACATAAACAGGCGCTTGCGCACCTCTTCCTTCAGCGGCTTATTCTGCTCCAGCCCCGCCAGCATCAGCGCGATCACCCCCAGGGGAATTCCCGCGTAGATTGACCAGCCCAGGCTCACCTGGTGCCAGATGTACAGGTCGATGATGATTTCAAGGCCAATGGCCAGGAGCGCTATGAGCGCCACCATCAGCGCTATCCGGTACAGCCGCTTCATCTCCAGGCGCCTTAATACCAGTAGCGCCAGCAGGGTCATCACCCCCAGCAGCGTAATCAGCGGCAGCACCAGCCTTAAATACCAGGAAAATCCGTTCCCCATCCAGGCAATCATGAGCAGAAAGCCAAGCAGCGCCAGCAGGTCAATCACGATGTAGGGATAGGGCCGGGGAAAACCGTAGAGCAGCGGCACCGCGAAAAAGCAGTAGGCCATCACCAGGGAGCCCACCACATAGGGCGACCACTTGGCCCCGCCGTCCAGCCAATCGATTAAGAGCACAATGGCGATGGGAATCATCAGGAAAATCAGCGACAGCTGCCGGGCATAGCCCCGGTCCAGGCGGCCAATGGCCTCCTCAATGGCCTGGGGGTGGGAGGAGGCGGAGGCATCGCACACCGGCTGGTTGGGGTTGTTCACCGGGGTATGGCACAGCGGGCATTTGGGCTCCCCCGCCGCCAGCTTCACCCCGCATTCTACGCAGTAGGACATCTATTCCCTCCAATTGCTTTCAATCAGAACCGGCACACCCATATCCACCAGCTGGGTGAAAAACACCCGTTCCACCTGGCTGTCCCGGATGGTTTTTGTGAAGTTGACCGCCGTGTTGCCGCAGGCGCTGACCACCGCACAGGAGAGGGGCGTGCGCTTGGCAGCACCCAGCATCAATTCCACCCGCTGGCAGTATTGTGCCATCTCAGGGGGCATTTTGATCAGCCCCAGGTTGGACAGGGTGCTGGTCATATAGCTTTCCCCGGTGGCGTGGTACATGAATTTGAGAACCGCGGTTTTAATAAACAGCGGGAACACCCGCAATAGCCAGTTGCGCTCCGCCTTCACATTGGCGGAAAAGCGGGCGTTCACCAGCGGCTCCAGCGTTTCAAGCCCCATGGTGTTCCCCACAAGGGAAATCAGATCATCCAGGCTGTACTCCCCATAGTCCGTATACACCGGCACATTGATGTAGGAGGAGAAATTGCGCAGCGTGGCCGTGGGGTAATAGCGCCTCAGGTTCACCGGCAGGGAGAGCTTCACCGGCTTTTTGCCCGGCCTCCGGCTTTGCTTCCGGGCCTGGATCAGCGCGTTTAGCAGCAGGGCGGCCAGGAGGCTGTTCACCGAGCACTTTTTTTCCTTGGCCAGGGCAGACAAGGCCTGGGTGGGGATATGCCCGGTGGTGATGTTCAGGTATCCCGGCTTTTCCCTAACGCCCTTCAGGTGCCAGGCGGTGTCCTCCTGCCGGGGCCGCACAGCCTGTCTGGCATAGCGCAGGAAGGCGTCCTCCCATTCTTCCCGGTGGGGCTCCTCCCGTGTGTCCAGAATTAGCGGGGCTTCAGGCAGGCGATGGCCATATTTAAGCCGGAGGTATTCCGCCGTCAGCGTCATCAGGAAGGTCATCCCCCCGGTGCCGTCGGTGAGGGCGTGGAACACCTCCAGCGCGATGCGCTTGTCAAAGCAGCGCACCCGGAACAGAAAGCCGCCGTTGTCCTTCAGGTCAATGGGCAGCATGGGGTTGCGGGCGTCCGGCTGCACGGTGGGAATGGCTTCATGCCAGTCAAAATAATACCAGAACAGCCCCCGCTTTAGCCGGTAGGACAGCAGCGGCACCCGCTTCACCAACTGGCGCAGCGCCTTTTGCAGCAGGGCTTCGTCAATGGGCTCTGTCAGCGTGATGGACACGCGGAACAGCGCCATCCAGGTTCTGGACCGGGCGGCGGGGTAGATCTTGGCGGCGTTGTCCAGCCTCAGCCATCCGGGTGAGGGGCGCCGTTTGCGCCGGATGCTCACCGGGCTTCGGCCTTTCCGTCCAGGAAGTCCCTGAGCATGCCCTGGGCGTCCCGGGCCTCAGGCACGGGGTAAAGGGGGTACACATGCCACATTCCTTCTTCCACATGCAGCTGGCAGGGGATGCCGGCTTTGCGCATCCCCTCCGCCAGGCGCTCAGAATCAGGCAGCAGGATTTCGTCCCCGCCGGTGATGATCAGGGTTTCTGGCAGGCCTGTGAAGTCCCCATACACCGGGGACACATAAGGGTCTTTTGCCGGATGCCCGGCCAGGTACATATCAGCTGACTGGGCGATGCCCGCCCGGGAAATCACCGGGTCCCGCTCCGGCTTCTCGTCCGGATCAGGGCGTATGCTCAGGTCCCCCCAGGGGGAAATGGTCGCCATCTGGGCGGGCAGGGGCAGCCCTTCGTCCCGGATGCGCATGGCCAGGCTGAAGCACAGCCCCCCGCCGGCGGATTCCCCCACCAGGGCGATGTCCTCGGGCTTGAAGCGGCTGAGCATCAGCCGGTAAGCCGCCATGGCGTCATCCAGCGCCGCCGGGTAGGGGTTTTCAGGCGCCAGCCGGTAGGCCAGGCATAGCGAGGCGCGGCTTGTTTCCAGCGCCAGCATGCTGCCAAAGCCCTGGGCATAGTCCAGGGTGCCGGCGGTGAAGGAGCCGCCATGCAGGTAGAGCGTGGCCTTGCGCACGCTGCCTTTCAGGGGCACCACCCAGGCCGCTTCACATGTGCCCAGGTCCTCCCGGCAGGTCACCACCTGGCCGGCCTTCACCCGGGCGCCCAGGGCGGCCAGCCCGTCCTGCAGGCGGCGCATGGTGTCCAGCTCCATGTTGTTCAGCAGGGGGTTGAGCAGGCTGATCTGGGCCTTCATCAGGGTGCTGATGACACTTGGCATAGGCGCTTTCCTTCCTCTGGCGGCAGAATGCCGCTTTGTCATGGCGTATCAGGGTCAATCGCATTGTACCACATTCTCAGCCGGCGGCTCTTTTTTCGTGCGGAAATAATGGATTTTCACCGGCTGTGCCTGTACAAAGCCCGCGCGTGCTGGTATGCTGGGACAAGCAAAAGAATTTTATCCATAAGGAGGAGAGATCATGAAAAGGCTCTTGTCGCTTCTGCTTGTCGCTGTGCTGATGGTGGGTGGCCTGGTGCTGCCCGCCGCCGCGTCCATTGTGCCTACGCCTGCCCCCACCCCCACAACAGCGCCTACTCCCAAGCCCTGGAACACCTATGCCACCTCCGAAGGCCCGCTGTTTGCGGATTACAATGTCCCGGGCACCGATGGCCTGAAGCTGATGTTCACCCCCATTGACCTGTCGGCAGACGGCGAATACAGCTATCCCCTCATCGCCGCCGGGGCTCGGGAGGTGGGCCAGGTGATCGTTACCATCAAAGAAGGCATCCTCACGGCCTCCCTGGAGGCCTACCGGGGCGTGCACCTCACCCAGGCGGTGAAGCCCACCCTGCCCCAGCTTTTCTTCCTGCCGGACATCGCCTCGGCCAAATCGGCCAAGCCCACCGACCTTCAGACCCTGCGCCTGGCGTTTGACCAGCCGCTGGCTGTGGAAAAAATCCTTGCCTTTGAGGATCCCCAGGTGCTGATGTATGTCTATGCCCTGATTTCGATGGATCCCATCTCCGCCGTCAAGCCCTTCAGCTTCACCGATGAGGGCTATCTGGCGCGGGTGGAA
>CAZSSU010000007.1:0-25044 GCA_964609415.1 uncultured Christensenella sp.
TAACAGCGCATAGGTTTCATCAGTCAGGGACAGCGCCAGATAGAGCTTCATCTTGCCAGTATTTTGATACTTTCCCGCCATTGATATCCCATAAAAAAGATGCCGGGAATTCACCATCAAAGTCATCAAGGCACTTTCCCAAAGGGTAGCAGCTGACAAAAAAAGGTCAATGGTCACATACTGCATGGCACCAGCATATATTGTGCCGCTCATCAGCATCGCCCATCCGGCGCCCAAGCCCGCTTTCCCCAGCAAAATTCCAAAGCCAATCGCTAAAAACACATACCCCGCCATCACTGGCAGGGTTTTAGGAAATGCGGCCTTAAGTGCTTTGCGCCACATAATTCCCTCCCATCTCAAGATGGTTTTTCTTATATCACAAAGCAGGGAATTTAAGTGTTCTTTTTAAGTTTCCTCACATCACGTCTGTGTTGAGAAGATATGAATACTCAGGATAAACAATGTCAGTGCCCCGCTTCCGAAAGCTGCCTTGATCACTCACCACACGGAAGCCCAGTTTTCTTAGCAAGGCATTGGATGCTGTGTTATCCTGAGCGACTTTAGCGCTGAAAGAACAAACACCCATTTTTTTTCCCTTGCGGATCAAACAGGATAGGAGTTCTGTTCCGTAACCTTGCCGCCAATAATTCTTGTGAAGCGCATAGCCCAGATCCCAGCGTTTTCCATCATCTGCCGGCACAATGCTACAGGTGCCCATAAAGGCACCAGACCCCTTATGAAAAACCACCATGGGGTACCACCCCTCGTCCTCCTCAATCCCTTTTGCAAATGTCAGCGTATCCTCATCCGCCTGATCCCGCGGTGGATCAGACATAAAGCGCCCCATTTCGTCATCCAGCCAAATATCAAGGCAGGCAGGACCATCAGCCTCCCGGGTTGAACGGATAAAGAGCCGCTCCGTTTCCATATTGGGAAAATGCATGTAAAGCCTCCTGTGTTGTGATTGATAAATAAATTATCCTTGTCATTTGATATTCCCATGATAACAAAGAGTCTGAAAAGCAACTTCTCAGACTCTTTTGGTGGAGCATAAGAGATTCGAACTCTTGACCCCCACAATGCCATTGTGGTGCGCTACCAACTGCGCTAATGCCCCGTCGCGTGTGATAGAATAACATGAAGATTGAAAATTGTAAAGCATTTTTTATTTTTCTTTTTAAAAGCGGGAATTGACAGCAACAGACAGCAGATTTACAATCTGCCCAGGTAATCTGAAGGAGTAATGCAATGATTATTGGACAGATAAAAGATTTGACAAGGTATCTGGGATGTCATCCCAATCTGGATGCGGCCATCGATTACTTGAGCGGTTTGGATTTTTCTCAACTGGCAGACGGCAACTATCCCGGTGACGGGAAGCATTTTCACATGAATATTTTCCACACTCATTTAGGCCATAATCCCAGTTGGGAACTTCACAAGCGCTATATTGACCTGCAGATCATCCTGGAAGGCACAGAAACCATCGCCTGGCTTCCCATTGATCGCTTGGACAAGCTATCCCCCTATGATGAAGAAAAAGACATCCAAACCTCCCTTGACCCTCAAGCAGGTGAAGCCTGCGCCCTTGAGGCCGGAATGTTTGGCATATACTTTCCTGAGGATGCCCATCGACCAGGCAACGGCCAGGGTAAAATTCGAAAAGCAGTGATCAAAGTGCGCACGGATGTGATTCATAAAGAACATCCGGATGCAACTTCACTTCATCATTTAGGCACGAAACCTCTAAAAACGCCCCGCCTCCTCCTCAGACCATACACAATCAACGATGCTCAGGCTATATTTGACAACTGGGCAAGTGATCCTGAAGTAACAAAAACCCTTTTATGGGATACACACCCCGACGTGTCATACACCAGACATCTGCTGGCCGCTTGGGTTAGGGCTTATCAAACGGGCCGCAACTACCACTGGGGGATTGAGAGAGACGGTGAAATCATCGGCGATATCTCGCTTGTAAAGTGGTCAGCCACGCATCTGAGCGGAGAAATCGGTTATTGTTTGAGCCGTAAAGCCTGGAACCAAGGCATCATGACCGAAGCCCTGATGCGGGTGATGCGTTATTTGTTTCAAGAGGTTGGATTCCGCCGCCTCTACCTGCTTCACGCCACAGAAAACCCGGCCAGCGGCCGGGTGATGGAGAAAGCAGGGCTTAGGAAGGAAGGACTGATGCATCAAGCCATGCGCCACAAGGGCGAGGGGTTTTCAGATATTGCCCAGTATGCGGCGCTAAAGGATGAATGGCTCTCAGAGCAAGGTTATTGATAAAGCCATTCAGGCTTTGTCAAAAGCATAGATGGTCGTGCTCGAAAATGTGTCACCAGCTTTCAGCGTCGTTGTGGGATAATGCTCATGATGTACGCTATTGGGGAAATGCTGGGTTTCCAGCGCGATCCCGGCATAAGGCCCATATTCCACACCGCCTTTACCTGTATAATGCAATCCTTGCCCGGAATACACCTGAATGCCAGGCTGATCAGTATAAACGCGCATCGTAAGGCTGGAATCCGGACTGGTCAACACCGCCGCCTTCCTTAGCCCCTCACCATCAAGCACATAGTTGATATCATAGCCCCTCGCCCTGTCAAACATGGCATTTTCGCCTTGTTCATCCAAGGCTTCCCCAATGATTTTAGGCTGGCGCAGGTCATAAGGCGTATCATCAACAGGCAGCAGTTCACCAGTGGGGATCAAATCGGGCGTGGTTTCCGTAATGCTGGACGCAGCCACCTGCAAGCTATGCCCTTTGATGTCTCCCTTGCCAGTCAGGTTAAAATACGCATGATTGGTGAAATTTACCACCGTATCCTGATCGGAATCAGCCTTATAATCAATCTGAAGACCATACTCATCGGTCAGGGTGTATGTCACAACAATATTCAGGTTGCCTGGAAAACCTTCCTCCCCATCCGGGGATAGATAGCTGAAGGAAACAGAATGATGATCCGGGGCCACTTCGTATGCCCAGGTCTTTTTATCAAAGCCTTCTCTTCCCCCATGCAGGGTGTTAGCCCCGTCATTGGCATACAGCGCATATGTTTTGCCGTTAAGCGGGAAGGAGGCACCACCAATACGGTTGCAATAGCGTCCAACAGCAGCGCCCAAATACCCCTGGTTCTTCTGATAGCTGGCTATATCGTCATAGCCCAGGCATACATCGATAATTTTACCCGATCTGTCAGGCACCAGCAAGCTCACCAGATGAGCGCCGTAATTGCTCAGCACAGCTGACATACCAGTCTTTTTATTGTCAATGGTGATGAAATCCAAGCGCTCTCCCTTGGCATCAGTTGCCATGTGTTTGATGTTCATTTCCACCTCAGTGGTTACTGCGGATCAATGACATCCAGTCATCAAACCGCGCCACAAATTCATCATTGTCCCGGGATTTTTCCAGCATGGAGAGAAGCAGCGGCAGGGATTCCTGTTCAGAGCTGTTAGATAGCATCGCCCGAACCTTGGCCGCCACATCCTGCTCAGCTTCACTAAGCAGCAAAGCATCCTGGCGGGTGCCGCTCTTAAGCAGGCTGACTGCGGGGAACAACCTGCGCTCTGATAAACTGCGGTCCAGGGTGAGCTCCATGTTGCCGGTGCCTTTGAACTCTTCAAAAATCACACCATCCATGCGGCTGCCCGTGTCAACCAGTGCGGTGGCAATGACGGTGAGGCTGCCGCCTTCTTTCATGTTGCGGGCAGCGCCAAAGAAGCGTTTGGGCTTGTTAAGTGCCCCTGCTGCCAGGCCGCCGGTCATGACCCTGGCACTGGATGGCACCAGGTTATTATGGGCACGTGACAGACGGGTGAGGCTATCCAGCAGAATCACCACATCACGTCCCATCTCAACAAAGCGCATGGCGCGTTCCAAAGTGAGTTCACTCACCTTGGCATGGTTCTCAGCAGGCTCATCAAAGGTCGAGTAAAATATTTCACCGCCCACCGTTTCCTTGAGATCCGTCACTTCCTCAGGCCGCTCATCCACCAACAGCATCATGGAATGCACATCAGGATGATTGCGTTTGAGTGATAGGGCGATTTTCTTGAGAATAGTGGTTTTCCCAGCCTTTGGCGCTGCCACTATCATGGCGCGCTGGCCAAATCCGATGGGAACAAACAGGTCAATTAGCCTGAGCACCAAATCGTTATCCTCGCGATTTGACAAACGAATGCGCCGCGTGGGATAGGTGGGGGTCAGGCTGTCAAAATCACGCCTCTGCTTCTGGACACCGGGAGCGCCATCCAGCTTCATGGTTTCGCCAGTTTCCTCGCCATTGATGTGGGTGATATAGAGCATGGCGGCATAGCGGTCATTCTCTCGCTGAGGCCTTGTCTTGCCCTGGACATAATCGCCATTGCGCAGACGAAAGCGGCGAATCTGGGTGCCGGAAATATAGACATCGTTCTTCCCGGGAAGCAGATTGCCCGCTCGCAGAAAACCGTAGCCATCAGATTGGATTTCCAGGATTCCAGACCCCTCGCCACAGTCACCAGTGGCCAGCATATCAGGCACCGCCGGGTTAAGCCCTGGCTCTTTAAAGTGGTTTTCAGCCGCGGAAACAGGCATTTCCGTTTGGAAAGCCTTGTTATCTATCTCCTGGCGGGCTGCCATATCCACATAGGAGGGGCGCTGGAAATCTGTCAGCGGGGTAGGACGGTATTCCCGCGACTCCCTTGCTGATGCCATAGGAATCGGTGACGGCTCAGGAATATCCATTCTGGCTTCCGGCCCAAAACGCGGCGTCGCCCTGGGCACACTCAAGCGAGGTTGTAGACTGGATGCAAACCGGGTTTCCTGAGGGCTTGCCTGACTACGGGAAAATGTGCTGATGGGTTGATCCATCTGCGGCGCATATTTGCTCTGGGGTGCTTGTGTTTGGGCAAAAGGCTGGGGATTGTGCCAAGCCCGGGACCCCTGCAAAGTAAAGACTGGCTTGTTTTTACCGGTGGAGGTGGTGGTTTTGGGCCGCTCTGGAACCCGCACTTCCCGGGGTGCACGTGGCGGAATGGGGCTGTCTTCCCCGTCATCAGAAATAATCATGGCACGGCGAGGAGCGGCTTCATTCTTTATAGGCGTCCTGCCACCGGGTTTATCCCCTGTTTGCGACAGAATGCGCTCGATAATAGCGGCTTTGGTGGTGACCCCTGTGAGTGAAATGCCTGCTTCTTTGGCATAGGCTCTCAGTTCCGCGATGGTCATCGCGAACAGGCTTTCTGCTGATGGCATGAAATCCTCCTTAATTGTGTGACTTGATGCGCGTGAGCGCAAGAAAAGCGGTAGGTATGAAATCCTGACTAATTGCCATGTTCAAAAAGGCGGCTCCGCGACAACACGCAGAACATCATCGTTGGCATGTGGAAAGCAAGTTTTCAAGGTTATTTTGCTTCGAGACAATTCAGTTTTGCCAATTGTGACAGGCAAGCATTGCATGTATCGGTGTGTTATACTCCTCATCTCATCGTCAGAATTGACTAGAGAATAGCATATCCCGGCGCTTAACGCAAGGTTGGATCCAATCCGTAAGCATATGTTTATAGCAAACTAAAGGGAATAAATGGTTCTGGTGATCCTGATCGCTCACCTATGCCTTTCTCCATCCAGACAATGTCCAGCCAATGCCCCATTTTATATCCTACCGACTCAAATCGAGCCATTTCCTTAAATCCCATATGACGATGAAAAGCCAGGCTCTGGATGTGGGAAGCGCTGATGCAGGCATAAAGCTTGCGCACCTTCTGCCTGATAAGGGATGCTTCCAAGGCCTCATACAGAGCGCTCCCTATTCCCTTGCCGTGATGTGCTTGATCGATATAGATGGTTGTTTCTACAGCCCAGTCGTAAGCAGCTTGTGCCCTGAATCGGCTGGCATAACAATAGCCAACGGGTTGATCATGGATGAGCGCAACATAAAACGGGTAATCCTTAATGGTACGCTTGACCTTATCCTGGAAGTCTTGAACGCTGGGGACAGTTTGATCAAAGCTTACTGTATCACATAGCACATAAGGGGCTAAAATGGAAAGCAAAGCTTCGACGTCGCCCGCTTGGGCAAGCCTGATTTGCAATGATGGTGTTGTTTCCGTCCTCATGCGGGCAGCGCCTGAACAGCGATGCCAATAAGCCCAGGGCCGGTATGCACGCTAAGCGCCGGGCTTATGTCAGTCATGATGTATTCAGCAGCATTGGGCAAACGCTCTTTAACGATGCGCATAACGCTTTCAGCCCGCTCAACAGCACTGCCATGAGCCACGGAAATGGCAAACTTCACCTGACTTGCCGCCTGCTGTACTGCTAGTGAAATGGCTTTCTCAATGGCCTGGGCTGTCCCCCGGGTTTTTGCCACTGTGACATAAATGCCTTCATCATTGCAGCTGATCACAGGCCTGATGCGCAGAAGCGTTCCCACCACTGCCATCACTTTGCCAATCCGACCGCCTTTGATGAGATATTCCAGCGTATCCAGACAGAAGTAGGTGCGGCTGTTTTTTATGCTAACTTCCAGCTTTTCCGCAATGCTGGCCGCACCCTCGCCCTTGGCAACCAACTGGGCTGCCAACATGGCCTGAAGACCAGCGCCAATGCCAATATTCCTGGTATCAACAAAATGGAAAGTCAAGCCTTGATAATCCTCGCTCATAAGCCGCAACATGTTGAATGTTCCTGAAAGGCCAGAGGAAATGGTGATCACCAGCACTGTATCAAAACCATCCTGGATGATCTGATCCATCAGACTCTTTACAAAATCACTATCTGGCAACGAGGTGCGAGGCACCTCTTGCTCCAAACGTGCGTAAACATCCTGGGGGCTGATATCAAGCCTGTCGTTAAACTCTTCATTTTTATAAATGATTTTAAGCGGCGCCACATAAATCGGATATTTTTCCACATAGTCCCGGGGCACATCAGTACCCGAATCCACCAAAATGGCAATTTTTTCCTTGGTCATGGCGCTAGTCTCCTTTTGTGTACATGTTCAAGTTTGCATCATCCTATGAAAATTAAAAGAATTTGTCAACATAATCCTGTGCCGAGCTTGCATCAAGTTCATTATGCTCAAGGAAAGATGTAACCGGGCTTTGAGCGTTAGTTTTGTAACCCAGCAGGGTACTCAGGTTCACATTGCTGGCTGAAGCCATGATGTTGTCAAGCACATTGGGCTGCTCTTGCTCCAACATTCTCAGCAGATCCTTCACGCGCTTGCGCTTGCCGCCATCCTCCTTCCGGGTGACCCGGCAGGCGCAGGTGACAGCATCCAGGTGAAACGCGTCTCGCCACGCAGTAACGGCCTTTTCCCGAACCAGATACAAAGGTCTGATAAGTTCCATCCCTTCATAATTCTCGCTTTTAAGCCGGGGAAGCATGGCTTTAAACTCCCCCCCATATAGCATACCCATTAGCAAGGTTTCTGCGGCGTCATCATAGTGGTGGCCAAGGGCAATTTTGTTGCAGCCCCTTGCCTGAGCCTCCTTATATAGGTATCCGCGCCGCATGGCCGCACACACATGGCAGGGAGACTGCTTTACCCCATCAATCACCTGATAAATATCTGTCATAAATACCTCAGGCTCAATGCCAATTGACCGGGCTGTATCCAGCACCTTCTCCCGGTTCTCGAGCGAATAACCTGGATCCATGTGCAGATATACGATTTCAAATGGGACAGTGCTGTATTGCTGAAGGGCTTGCATGCATTTTGCCAGCAGCAGAGAATCCTTTCCGCCTGAATAACACACAGCAATTCTGTCGCCAGGGCTTGTCATGCGGTATCGCTGCATGGCGGACAGAAACCGCCGCCAGATTGTTTTCCTGAAGCGGGTGGTGATGGCATGTTGGATTGGATCCTTGATCTGCTTATCGGGCAAGGCTGTCCCTCCTGGTGTTTTCTGCGTGATTATAGCATATGCCTGTCCCCCATGCTATAATCATACGACTAATGATGGAAAGGACAGACCATGTTAAACGCCATTGATGCCATTATCCGTGATGCCTCCGTTCTTATGATGCGGGATAAAGCCCTATCGGTTACGCAAAAAGAAGGGCACGCCAATTTTGTCACACAGACTGATAAGGACGTCCAGGACTTTTTATTGAATAAACTGACCGCGCTTCTGCCAGGCAGCCAATTCTATGGTGAAGAACAGGAGAACAACTCATTCACAAATAAGCCCACCTGGGTGGTGGACCCCATTGATGGCACCCATAACTTTATCAGGGGCCTACACCACTCCGCCATTTCTGTTGCGCTGTCTGTTGACAAGCGCCTTGAACTGGCCGGCATCTACAACCCCTACCGCGATGAAATGTTTCTTGCCCAAGCAGGCAAAGGCGCTACATGCAACAAAAGACCAATTCATTGCGCGGACACAAATTTCGAGCATGCGGTCGTTGCCTTTGGCTCTTCTCTTTATAATCCCGCCATGGTCAGGCCCACCATGGATGCGCTTGAGCAGTATATGCTGTCCTGTGCTGATCTGCGGCGTTCAGGTTCTGCTGCGATTGACTTGTCCTATGTCGCCTGCGGGCGTTTTGATGTGTTTTTTGAGTATTCCCTCTCTCCCTGGGACTATGCCGCGGGGATGCTGTTGGTCAGGGAAGCAGGCGGCCAGGTGGATCTGTTGAACCTACCAGGGGAGAAACTGAACTTTTCTAAACCAGCTGCGGTTTTTTCCGCCAGTGCTTCCTGCTTTGATCAGGCGCGTGACATTGCCATGGCGGCCTATCGAAGAATGGAGGGCTGATGGATATGTTTACCCTGTCCTCCCCCCATAACCACACCCCCTATTGTGATGGCAAATCATCAGCTGAAGACATGGTGCTGTCCGCCATCAAACACGGTTTCTTGAGCTTGGGATTTTCCAGCCATGCCAAGCAGGATTTTGATGTTTTCTATGCCATGGATGAGGAAAGAGAAGTCGCTTATATTAAAGAGGTTAAGCAACTGCGGGAAAAATACAAAGATCAGATCAAAATCTGGCTCGGTATGGAGCGGGACTCGTACTCCTACGCAGATCGTGCCTCCTTTGACTATGTGATGGGTTCAGTTCATTATTTACCCATGCCGGATGGGACCAAAATCCCGGTAGATGGCCCGCTTGACATGGTGAAAGGGGCCATTGATCAGCATTTTGGCGGGGATGCTCTGCTTTTAGCAGGTGCTTATTATGCCAGGCTGGGCGAGTATATCAGGGATTATAAGCCCAATATCATCGGGCACTTTGACTTGATCATGAAAAACAACCGACAAGGGCAGCTGTTTGATGCAGCAAGCCCTCACTACATAAAAGCGGCAACTGAGGCCATGGATGAGGCCATCACCGGCTGCAATCTGCTTGAGATTAACACCGGCGGCATGGCGCGCCATGGCGCTTCTGTTCCTTACCCCACCCCCGACCTGCTTGCCTATTGGCGTCAAATTGGCGGCCAGGTGATTGTAGCGGCTGACTGCCATCAAGCGGAACAGATTGCCTTTGGCTATGAGATGGCCGCCCGCATGGTAAAAGAAGCTGGCTATCAAAAAGCCGCCATGTTGGGGCGGCATGATGAATTGTTTGATTGGATTGAAGTAAACTAAGGAATAATTGTTGAAACAACTGGATCAGCAATACGCTGAGCCAGTGCATATGGGGTCCTGGTTTCGGCCAGGGCCTTTAATCTTTGGGTGCGCCGCTTCACCCGCTGGGCAGTAAGAAGACTGCTTCTATATTTCTCAAGCATCACCCTGACGCCTACCGCCACCGGGATAGCGGGGAGCGCGCCCAATCCAGTGGCCATGACAGCGCCTCCAGCGGCGATGCCAGCCCCCGTCTTAAGCATTCTGAACGAGGCGTCCTGAAAAGCAGCTTTTCCGGTTTTTCGTCCTCTGATAACCGCCGTTTGCTCCGTCACCGCAATGATTACAAAGGGAAGGCCCAAGCTTACCGTTCCCAACACTTCCGGCAAGAGGCCGGTTTCTTCCAGCAGCCCAAGATCCATCACCACTTCATCAGCATGGCTGAGGGCGGTGGTGATGCCATCCACCAGCGCTGCACGGTTACGCTGCTGGTAGCGCGTCACTAAATCCTGATAGCTTGGCTTCATCATGTCACCCTCCAAAGGTTTTAACCAGGGTGGTAATCACCCAGGCTGCCGCCACTATGCCCACAAGCCAAGTGGCTTGTTTTAAAATCTGAGATAATCCAGGACGATTTTCCTTTTTGCGATCAAGCTTTTTCTGGATATCATTGACCTTGCGCTCAATTTCTTCCATTTTCCGTTCGGTTTGACGCATTTTTTCAGCTAACTGGTCGTAACCTTCCCCCTGAAGACGCAGTGTTTCTCCAAGCCTTGCCTGATCTTCAGCCAAGCCCTCAGCCACAATGGTCATCTCCCGGGTAAAATCCTCAACCAGTATGGGCAGGTCTTTTCCGGTGATGCTGTCCACAGCGCCTTGAATAAAATCCTTTGAGCGCTTGATAAAGGTGTCTTTATTTTGCGGCTGAGATGTCATGTCCTTGTTGTTTTGTTCCTGATCCAAGGTTTCCCTTTCTGCTGTGTCTCTTATACGAGGCTGATGCCATCGGCTGCCTGTTCTGCCCTGTATCGGGCCAACAGCTTCTGAATACGGTTGTATGGGTTCAGTAAGGCGCTTAAGGACTTATCATGGTTGAGTGTAGAAATCATATAGGAGATGTATTTGCTTAAATCCGCATGGACAAACCACTTCATCTCTTTTAGTTCAGGACGGGTGTAGGATAGGTTAGTGGTGACCACCCGGTCAATGATCCCCTGCTGATACGCATCCTCAAATATCTGCACACCATTGGTGAAAAACGCAAAGGTTACGATGGCAAAAATGCGCTTCGCCTTGCGCTTTTTTAGCTCCTTAGCAAGTTCGATGATGGATTCACCGGATGACAAAATGTCGTCCACCACGATCACATCCTTGCCTTCCACTGAAGCCCCCAGGTATTCATGGGCCACAATGGGGTTGCGCCCAGCCACCACCTGGGTGTAATCCCGGCGCTTATAGAACATACCCATATCCAGCGTCAGCACAGAAGAGTAATAGATGTTCCGATGCACCGCGCCTTCATCGGGGCTCACGATCATCATGCTGTTTTTGTTAATATGCAGGTCTTTAACAGAGCCAAGAAGCGCTTTTAGCATCTGATAGGTAGGGAGCACATTCTCGAACCCGCACAGGGGCACAGCATTCACAACCCGGGGGTCATGGGCATCAAAGGTGATAATATTATCAACACCCATGCTTTGCAGTTCCTGCAAGGCCAGCGCGCAATCCAGGCTTTCCCGGGAATTCCTGCGATGCTGGCGGCTTTCATACAGCATGGGCATGATCACATTCACCCGCTTGGCTTTGCCCGCAATCGCTGCGATGACGCGCTTTAAATCCTGGTAGTGGTCATCCGGGCTCATGGGCACTTCCATGTCATACATGTGGTAGGTCACGTTGTAGGCACATACATCAACGATGATATAAATATCATAGCCTCTGAC
Source organism: uncultured Christensenella sp. (assembly GCA_964609415.1). Classification (GTDB taxonomy): domain Bacteria; phylum Bacillota; class Clostridia; order Christensenellales; family Aristaeellaceae; genus UBA6115. Next base: position 11,510 of record CAZSSU010000007.1, read on the forward strand.
ACTCTCCCGCAGCACCCCTTTGCCTTCGCCGGTGCCAAAACGGGGGCATGAAGCCTGAATCAGAAAATCTTCCCGCCCAAGGCCAGGGGTGGTGTAGTACTCCTGGTCCTGGATTTCCTGCAGGCTGTGCCATTTGAGCAACCACTCGTTGACGCTTTCTCCCATCTTGTCCACCCCGGACATGGCAATAATACCAAGCGGTCCGTAGGGGAGGTTAACGATGTTCTGGCCCCACTCCGTGAGAAAGGTGTTCATGGCGCGCTTTCCTCCATATCTTTATGATAAATCGCCTGGGCGATTTCCATGCCAGTGATCAGATGCCTTCGTCGATTAATGCCAGCTGGAATTTTGGCAGGGTTTCCTCTTCGCCCGCCGCGTTCTGGCCGATGTTTTTCCCCACCGGATAAGCATAAACCCGCACCCGGCTGTCAACCGCAAAGCCCGGGTCCTTGTCTGCCGTTACAATCATTTCATTCTGATAACCGGTATCATTCTTGTCCAGAGCAATCCGCAAAATCCACTCTCCAGCGGCATCCTCTTTGCTGACAAGATAGCCTGCAAAGCTGAGAAGCTGACCATCAAACCGCTCTGGATTGGCGGCGATATCTGCATATGCCGGACTAATGGCTTTCTGCTTGAGCGCTTCGTCCTTGGCCTGCTGAGAAACCAGACGGCTGGCGTTGTAAGTAAACACCCGATCAGCAAAACCCTTCTTGGCCAAAGTCAGATTGATGCTGTAACCGCCCTCTGCGGCAGCGTTGATTTTGAAGCTGAATTCTCCGTCGCGTCCCGTTTTTTTCTTGGTCTCAGCGCCATTGACGCTGAGTGTCACGTCCACCCCGGATTCTGTCTTTCCCATGAGGGTAAAACTATCATTGGGGAAGATTTCAGGTGGCGGTACGGTGATAACAGCCGGGAGCAACCCTTCCTGATAGGTGATGCTATAGCTCTTGCTGAGTGATTCAAGCCCGGCGGATTCCACCGTCAGTGTCATCAGATAGCTCCCTTCCCGGGGGAGTTCAATGGGAAGCGAATATTTCCCCTTTTTATCAGCGTTAGCGGTGAATACCTGGCCTTGGGTGTCCGTAAAGGACATTACCACGGCTGACAACTTCGCTTCGGGCTTGGTTTCACCTTTCATTGTAAAGGAACGCTGATTGGTTTCAATAGGCGCCGTCGCAGTTTCTGATAAGGTGATGGGTAATTCAGGCACTGTGAGCACCTGAGTAAAACCAAAGGTATCAAACACCTTATTTAATGCCGTGTTGTCAGCCCCTGATACATTCCGGCCAAAGACCTGCATATCAATCGTGATGGTGTATCCGTTTCTGATGGTGCGTCGTTGATAGCCCTTGTTCACCAACTCGCCTCCCTGCCGGTGGCTGTAGCGCAGCTGGAGAAAGCGGCCTGACTTGAAATTCTTCCAGGAAATAGACTCATAATGATAGCCTAACACTGACCAGGCGCCATCTTTCCCATGAGACTTACGATAGTCAGCCCTGACCGAGGATGGATGCTCATTGATGTCAAAATAACGCTGCCCGTCCACATCATTGAGGGCAGACACCACCAAAACCCGGTCTGTATCCATATCATATGCCTGAAGCCAGATGCCCCTGGCTTTGAAATCCGCCTCCCACCCGGCGGCTGTACCGCCCCTGGCCTGGATAAACGCCTCATGGCTGGCCAGGGTGTCAGGGGTGAGTACTGTTTCATACACCCCATCGGGTAAAGACAGGCTGGCATGGAAAGCATCAAAGGCATATTGTTCAGCCAGAACAGGGAAAGACAGCCCCAGACACAGGAGCGTCAGGATTATCACAAAGCGTTTGCGCATGGTATTTCACCTCCGCTGATTCTGCCGTCATTTTAGCATAAACAACAAGGGCATTCAACCAGACTTCCAGGATAGATGATATAATATCATTCCAATTCCGAACAATGACAGCTTGCTGCATGGCAATATACGGATTGTTGTGATAAAATAGAGAAATCCCAAGATGACGAGAGTGAGGATGGCCATGGACAAGATAAAGCGGGCAGAACGCGTGATTGTGATGATGCGAATGCTGGGCAGAATGCCCAATCAGATCATCCCTTACAGCAAGTTTTGCGATATGTTCCAATTGGCAAAATCCTCTGTCAGCGAGGATGTGGCCATGATTGAACGGGCTATTAAAACCTGGGGTCTGGGCGAGGTTGAAACCGTTACTGGGGCCGCCGGGGGTGTACGGTTCCGTCCCAAGGTCAAGGGGCGTGACAGCCGTGAGTTTATCAGTAAAGTATGCGAAAAGCTGAACACTCCTGACCGGATGCTGCCTGGCGGTTATCTCTACCTGTCAGATCTTTTGGCCGACCCTGAAATGGTGCGCAGGATGGGAGAAATCCTCGCCAGCCCCTATTATGACCAGGGGGTCGATTTTGTTCTTACCATGGAAACCAAAGGCATTCCCGTTGCCACCATGACGGCGGAAGCACTCCACGTTCCCCTTATTATCGCAAGACGCTCCAGCAAAGTATATGAAGGCAGCGCTGTAAACATCAATTTCCCGGATGGCAAGGGGGGGATTGAAACCATGTCCCTGGCCCGCCGTGCCGTACAATCCGGTCAGCGCGCCTTGATTGTGGACGACTTTATGCGCCGCGGCGGCACTGCCCGGGGCATGATCACCATGATGGCAGAATTTGGCATCAGCGTCGCCGGCCTGGCCTTTGTGCTGGCTCAGGAATCTGATGCTACGCTGAGTGACTTGCCAGAGCATCCCCTCATGCTTTTTAAAGCGGACGAACAAAAGGACAGCATCGTGGTGCGTCCCGCTCCCTGGGTGATGGAGTTGCCTGCATGAAGGCAATCGTCGGACTGGGCAATCCAGGAAGGGAATATGAATTAACCCGCCACAATGTGGGCTTTCTTGCGGTAGATGTGGCAGCAGACCTGCTGGGTGCCAACTTCAGCAAGCGTCAGTGCAAAGGCTTGCTTGCAGAAGCGCGTGTACATGGTGAGCGGGTGGTCTTGTTAAAGCCGCAAACTTACATGAACCTGAGCGGTCAGGCGGTTTTGGATTTGATCCAATGGTTTAAGCTGGAGCCAGAAGAGGTATTCATCCTTTCTGATGACATCGACCTGCCCCAGGGCAGCCTACGCATCCGCACCAAGGGCGGCGCTGGCACGCACAACGGCTGGCGCAGCATTCTGGAATTAACTGGAAAAACTGATTTCCCCCGCGGACGCATCGGCATTGGCAGCCCGCCGCCTGCCTGGGATTTAAAGGACTGGGTGCTCTCCCGCTGGGATCAGGATCCCCAGGCGGACGCCATCCAGAAAGCCATTGAGCTGGCCGGCAAGGCCGCTGCCAGCTTTATCAAGGATGGCATTTCCCTCACGATGAACCAATTCAACCTCACCAGCCGCCCAAAGAAGAAAAGCGAAGAAGAAGCAGATCATATCAACCATGACCAATAAACAATTCACCCCTCTATTAACCCATCCTGATTGGCCGATGATTCGCCAAAGCGCCTTGCGTCAAGGCAGCCTGGCGATTTTTGACATGCAGGACAGCCAGAGACACTTTGTTTCATCAGCACTGGCTGAGGACACGGGACGTCAGGTGCTTTACCTATTGCCCAATGAACGGCTGGCCCGCATTGCCTTTGAAGACGCGCTTCAATTAACAGGCGGAAATACCGTGCTGCTGCCCGAGGAAGAGCGGTTTTTTCTGCGTGGCGCCACCGCCAGCCAGGACAATGCCTGGCAGCGCCTGAAGGCGCTGGATCAGGCATTAAGCGGGGAAGCCAGGCTGGTCATCGCCTCGGTTGAAGCCTTGCAGGATCATCTCCCCCCTGCCGATTGGTTCATGGCATCTGCGTTCACCTTAAAACCAGGGGACAGCATAGAGCCTCAAGCGCTGTCAGCCCGGCTTACCGCCATGGGTTATGAACGGGTGGATTTAGTTGAAGGACGCGGCCAGTATGCCCTCAGAGGGGATATATTGGACTGCTTCCCGCCCAGCCAGGACAGCCCGGCGCGCATAGAGTTCTTCGATATTCAGATAGACAGCATCCGAGCTTTTGATGTGCTGACTCAGCGCAGTCAGGATCACCTGCTCTCATTGCGCCTGATCCAGGCAACGGAACATCTGGTGCCAGAATCTGAGAGGGAAGCGTCAGCAGCCCGCCTCAGGAAAATACTGGACACCTCTGAAACAGATCCCTCACCCTCCCGTGAAGTGTTGCCCATGGGTCAGCCTGTTCAGCCTTTTTTTGAGCCTGACCCTGAAGAAATCCGGCAACAGGGCGCTATCCCCAATATGGCCATGTGGGCGCATGCCGTTTACCCCCCTGCCAGCATTTTGGACTGGTTGCCTAAGGCCATTATCGTCATTGATACGCCTGACCGGGCCATGCAGCGCCTGGACGACAATTTGCTTGGCTTTTACGAAGCATTTAAAACAGCCTTTGCACAAGGCAACGCTGGGGCCGGGCAGGCAGGTTTGCTTCGCACACGGGACGAGGTGATTTCTTCCCTGGGAAAAAGAAGCGTTATCACCATGATGGCGTTACTGCGCGGCATGGGAGGCCTCAAGCCAGAAAACAGCATCGCGCTAAAAGGGCTGGGCATTGCTCCCTACCACAGCCGCCCCCAGGTTATGGTCGAAGACCTGAAAAAATGGCTGGCGTCTGGTTACACTGTGCAGATGTTCTCAGGCGGTCAAACCAGAGCCCAGCGCCTTCAGGACGTGCTGGAGAAAAACGGCATTCACCTGGCAGATGATGAATCTCCTTCCGGCATTCACCTGATCCCAGCACCTCTTTCCGCTGGCTTCCTCATCGATGAGGCCAAGCTTGCCGTCCTTGCCCCTGGCGAACTGTTTGGCGCAGCCCAGCAAAAAGCCAGGAAACGCCATTCTTCCGGTGAGCGAATCGCAGCCTTTACAGACCTTTCCGTGGGTGACTATGTCGTCCATGAGCACCATGGCATTGGCGTTTATCATGGCACCACACGGCTTCAGTCAGAAGGCGTCTGGCGGGATTACCTGCTTATTCATTACCAGGGCAGCGATAAACTGTATGTGCCCACTGATCAGTTTGACCGCGTACAGAAATACCTTGGAAGCCAGGGCGATGCGCCTGCACTTAACAGCCTCAGCGGCGGCGAATGGGAGAAACAGAAAAAGAAAACCCGTGAAGGGGTTAAAAAGCTGGCCTTTGATCTGGTGCAATTGTATGCCAAACGCCAAGCGGAACCTGGCCATGCCTTTGAAGCCCTGGAAACCTTTGAGAACCAGTTCGCTGACCAGTTTGAGTATGAGCTAACCGCCGATCAGGCACAGGCCGTAGGTGAGGTGCTCAGTGACATGGCAAAACCGGTCAATATGGACCGTTTGCTATGTGGCGATGTGGGGTATGGCAAAACTGAGGTGGCTCTCAGGGCTGCTTTCCGTGCTGTGCTTAACGGCAAACAGGTGGCGCTCCTGGCCCCCACCACCATACTAACCCAGCAGCATATGCGCACCTTCTCCCAGCGCTTTTCCGGCTTCCCTGTCAAGGTGGATTTTGTCAGCCGTTTCAGAAGCCCCCGGGAAATCAAGCGTACCATTCAGGATGCTAAAGAAGGTAAGGTTGATATTCTCCTTGGCACCCACAGGCTGCTTAGCAAGGATGTTCAGTTCAAAGACCTGGGCCTTTTGATTGTGGATGAGGAGCAACGCTTTGGCGTAAAGCACAAAGAGATGATCAAAAACTACCGGTCCACGGTAGACGTACTCACTTTAAGCGCGACGCCCATCCCCCGCACCCTGCATATGTCCATGGTGGGCGTAAGGGATATGAGCCTGCTGGAAACCCCACCTGAGGAACGCCTGCCTGTCAACACCTATGTGGTGGATTATCAGGACGGCCTCATCCGTGACGCGATTCTGCGGGAGCTATCGCGGAATGGCCAGGTGTTTTTCCTGTACAACCGGGTATCGGACATAGAGCGCATGGCTTCCCGGCTACGTCAACTGGTGCCCGAAGCGCAGGTAGCCGTGGCCCATGGGCAAATGAAGGAGCAGGCGCTTGAAGATGTCATGATGGATTTCTACGCTGGCAAATATGATGTGCTGCTATCCAGCACGATCATTGAAAATGGCCTGGATATCCCAAATGCTAACACCTTGATTGTTTATGATGCTGATCATTTTGGCCTCTCCCAGCTTTATCAATTGCGGGGACGGGTGGGCCGCAGCAGCCGCAGTGCTTATGCCTATTTCACCATCCGCCCAGACCGCATGATGTCGGAGACAGCAGAAAAACGCCTCAGTGCCATCAAGGAATTCACCGCCTTTGGCGCAGGCTTCCGCATCGCCATGAGAGACCTGGAAATCAGGGGTGCTGGCAATATCTTTGGCCCTGAGCAATCAGGCCAGGTGGCAGCGGTCGGATATGACATGTATTGCAAAATGATTGAGGAAGCGATACGGGAAGCCCAGGGGGACTTCTCCTCCTACCGGGCTAACCAGTTGGAGACCAGGGTGGACCTTCATGTGAATGCTTTCCTCCCGGAATCTTATGTCCCCGGCGAAGCCCAGCGCATTGAGATTTATAAGCGCATTGCCGCTGTCACAAGCCAGGCAGATCAGGAAACCTTAATCGATGACCTGATTGACCGCTTCGGAGAGCCTGGCGAAGAAGTCCTCAACCTCATCGAAATTTCCTGGCTGCGCGCCCTGGCGAATACCCTGGGAGCAGACTTTGTCCGTTTCTTCGCAGGCTCCCTTTCCCTACGTTTTCATCAGGAATTCGCGGTTGACCCGACGGCGCTATATGAGACGATCCTGGCCATGAATGACCCACGCATCTCTTTGGCTTCCGGTAAGCGGCCCGCCCTGCTCATCAAAACCAAAGCGAAGGACGAAACTGGCGCCCTTTATGAGAGCCGGAAGTTGCTCAGCCAGTTTATAGAGATGCTTCCGGAAGATGCGAAAACGCAGAAGGAACCTGCAAAAAAATGAAGCGCCAAACCGCATGGCTTGGCGCTTCAGAGGAACTTTTAGAATCAGCCCTGTTTTTCTGGCAGGGTTTCTTTCTTTTCACCAATGCTCAGGATGAAGTTGAGGATAATGCCCAGAATGGCCGCGCCTGCGATAGCGGGCACATTCATGCCAAAGAAGCCAACATTTCCGCCAAAGCCATAGTTGACGCCCAGGCCAAAGGTCATGATCACCGCGATCACCGCGATGTTTTTCGAGTCAAACATGCTGACCCCTTTATCAATCATGATGGCAATACCCTGGGCAGCGATGGCACCAAAGAGATAGATTTCAAGCCCGCCGATAACCGCCAGGGGGATGCCGTAGATGCCTTTGATCAGCGGGGTAAAGCAAGAGATAATCATGGCTAGGATACCAGCTGCAAACATCACCGGCACCGAGAAAACCCGGGTGATGGCCATGGTAGAAATGTTCTCACCATAATTGGTGCCAGCCGGGCCGCCCACAGCGCCTGAGATCATATCGCAAATGCCATCGCCAATGAGGTTTCTGTCCAGCATGGAAGCGATGTCGTAATGGGGCTTGCCCTTTTTCTTGGCAGCATCATTCACATAAATGTCCAGCTGATAGATGTGAGCGGTTGATTCCGGAATGGTAGCAATCGCGATGGGCATGATAGCCGCCACCGCAGCCCAGGATACCCGGGGCAAAGTAAATGCGGGCAAAGCGAAGATGCCACCATCTCCCAATTTCCAGGCAGAGGCGTCCAGCGCTTCCTGAGGAATGACCCGGAAAAAGTTTCCGCCATCAAACAGATAGATAAGTGCCGCCGCCAGACAGCCCGTAGCAGCCCCCAGCAGCAAGGGCAGTTGTCCCAGGAAACCCTTCAGCTTCCGGGAGTAGAGCACTGTTGAAACCAGCGTGACCAGAGATACCACCCACACCAGCTGGGATTGGGTGCTTCCATCCGCCAGCATCTGGGGCGCTGCATCCTTCATGGCATTGGCAGCCAGCGTTAGCCCGATGATCATGGCCACGGGGCCTGTCACTGTGGCGGGCAGAATTTTCTCCACCTTTTCCTTGCCGCCCCAGCGCACCAACAAACCCGCGATGATGGACACAAGGCCAGAAAAGATGATGCCAAACTGGGCGGAGGAAATCAGTTCAGGGGGCAGAATGCGGCTGGCATTGAAGGCAGCCAATTGATCTGCTGTGCCCTCCGCCGCGATCATGCTGGCAATGGCCGTTAAATACGCAAACGAAGAACCATAGTACATGGGGATTTTTCGCCCTGTTATCAGAATGAAGCAAACCGTGGCCAAGCCCGAGGCGAAGATGGTTGTTGATACCTGGAATCCTGTGATCAGCGCCACAGCCACCGTGGCCGGGAACATGACTATCACCTGCTGCAGGGCGTATAACAGCAGTTTTCCATAGCTTGGGCTTTCATCGGGCAGGTAGCTGTTTAGCAATTTGGAGTTGGTCATGGCTGCTCTCCTTTGAATTGATTGTGCCCAGACTTAAAAAAAACAGCCCCCTTGGCTGCCTCTGGCTGCGGTCTGTTGGCTGGTCTTCGCGGTCATCGCGTCCTCCTTCGGGGAGTCTTCTCTGAGCACTTGGCGAAGATTAGCATAGGCTGCTAAAGCCTGTCAAGTATGACTGTGAACTTTTTTTGCATTATGACATTAATTGTTCGTATCTGCTATGGGAAGCCATTCCGCCTTGAAACACGGGAACAAATGTGCTACTATTCGCGGCGGGTTACCACCCCTTAGGAGTTAACATGCAAGACGCATTAATCATTAAAGGTGCCAGAGAACATAACCTGAAAAACGTTAGCCTGACGCTCCCCCGGGGCAAGCTGATTGTGTTTACGGGTCTTCCCTGGCCTTTGACACCATTTTCGCCGAAGGCCAGCGGCGCTATGTGGAAAGCCTTTCCAGCTATGCCAGGCAGTTTCTTGGCCAGATGGAAAAACCGGATGTGGATGCCATTGAAGGGCTATCCCCCGCCATATCCATCGACCAGAAATCCACCGGCCATAACCCACGTTCAACCGTGGGCACGGTGACTGAAATCCACGACTATCTGCGGCTTTTGTATGCCCGCATTGGCATTCCCCATTGCCCTGAATGCGGCAAGGAAATCCGACAGCAAACCATTGATGAAATGGTGGACGCCATCATGGCAATGCCGGATGATACCCGCCTCATGATCCTCTCCCCCGTGGTGCGCGCGCGCAAGGGCGAGCACCGGAAACTGCTGGAGGATGCTCTTAAGGCTGGATTTGTGCGGGTGATGATAGATGGCACGGTCTATGACCTTGATGACACGCCGGATCTTGACAAAAAAAAGAAGCACGACATTGACCTGGTGATTGACCGGGTCATTAAGCGGGATGGCATGGGACAAAGGCTCAATGATTCCATAGAGACAGCGCTTCGTGAATCCGGTGGGCTAATGGCCGTCAAGATCATGCCAGATGGAGAGCGAACGCTGTTTTCCCAAAATTATGCCTGCCCAGAATGCGGCATCAACATCGAAGAGCTCACCCCGCGGATGTTCTCTTTCAACTCCCCCTTCGGGGCATGTCCAGCTTGTTCAGGCCTGGGCATGGTGCGCAACATTACCCCTGACATGGTCATTCCTGATATGAGCAAATCCCTCAATCAAGGGGCTATTAACGCTATGGGCTGGAACAGTAGCGGAGATGAGCGCAGCACATCCCATATGATGTTTGTTGGGCTGAGCGAACACTACAACTTCAGCATGGATACCCCCGTCAATGAACTGCCCGCAAAGATTCTTGATGTGATTCTATATGGTTCAAAAGGGGTGAAGATACCTATCCGGTTCTCCTCCATCAATGGTGAGGGAACCTACAAAATGGTTTATGAAGGCATCATTCCCACTTTGCTCCGTCGGTATCAGGAAACCACCAGCGAGGCTGCCAAGGGCATGTATGAGCAGTTCATGCGGGAAGAACCCTGCGCAGCCTGTCATGGGAAAAGGCTGAAGCCAGAAGCCCTGGCGGTCACCGTGGGCGGCATTGATTTGTCAAGCCTCAGTGATATGACCCTGACTGATGGGCAAGCCTTTTTATCCGCCCTTCAACTAGGCGATACGCACACCCGCATTGCTGAGCAAATCCTGAATGAAATCAATGTGCGCATGCGTTTTCTTTGCAATGTAGGGCTTGATTACCTCAGCCTTTCCCGTGGCGCTTCCACGCTCTCAGGCGGTGAAGCACAGCGCATTCGCCTGGCCACCCAAATCGGCACCGGCCTTGTGGGGGTGCTGTACATTCTGGATGAGCCTTCCATTGGCCTCCATCAGCGGGACAACATGCGCCTGCTTGGTACCTTGAAAAGCCTTCGGGATCTTGGCAATACCCTGATTGTGGTTGAGCATGATGAGGATACACTGCGCGCTGCTGATTATCTGGTTGACATTGGCCCAGGCGCTGGTGAAATGGGTGGCCAGGTGGTCGCCCAGGGCAGCGTTCAGGATCTAATGGATGCCCCGGACTCCATTACTGGAGACTATCTAGCGGGTCGAAAACATATCCCTATTCCAAACAAACGCCGAAAAGCCAGCAGCTGGCTCACCGTGAAAGGTGCCAAAGCACACAACTTAAAAAATATTGATGTGTCCTTTCCCCTGGGGGTGTTCTGCTGCGTATCCGGGGTATCGGGCTCTGGGAAAAGCAGCCTTGTGAATGAAATTCTCTACAATGCCCTGGCGCGGGACTTGAACCGCGCCTCCACCTATCCTGGCCCCCATGACAGCATTGCAGGCGTTGATAAGCTGGATAAAATCATCAACATCGACCAATCCCCCATTGGCCGCACACCCAGAAGCAACCCAGCGACTTACACTGGTCTTTTCGATCTGATCCGGACCACCTTCGCCCAAACAAATGAAGCCAAGGCCCGTGGTTATGATAGCGGCCGCTTTTCATTCAATGTTAAGGGCGGGCGCTGTGAAGCATGCAAAGGCGATGGACTTCTGAAAATTGAGATGCACTTCCTGGCAGATATTTTTGTTCCTTGTGAGGTGTGCAAAGGCAAACGCTATAATCACGAAACCTTGCAGGTGAAATACCGTGGCAAGACCATCGCTGATGTCCTAGACATGACAGTGGAAGAAGCCTTGTCTTTCTTTGAACACCACCCCAAAATCAAACAGAAACTAAAAACCTTGCATGAGGTGGGTTTAGGGTATGTGAGGCTGGGCCAGCCCTCCACGACGCTCTCAGGCGGAGAGGCGCAGCGGGTTAAACTGGCAACGGAACTTAGCCGCCGGGCAACCGGACGCACAATTATCCTGCTGGATGAGCCAACCACAGGGCTCCACATTGATGATGTATCCCGTCTGATTAAGGTACTCCAGCAGCTTACCAGCGCCGGCAACTCAGTGTTGGTGATTGAGCACAACCTGGAGGTGCTCAAAACAGCGGACTATATCATCGATCTGGGACCTGAAGGCGGTGACAAGGGAGGCACGGTGGTAGCCAAAGGCACCCCGGAAGACATTGTCAAGGTGGATGCCAGTTACACTGGGAAATACTTAAAACTGGCCGGCATCAAATAATTCGTGTTTTCCTTGAAACTCATCCTCGTGTCCTTTATACTGATTGCTGGAATCAATCCCAAGGAGGGCCTATGGAAGCCACCCAATTATCCCCCCACAAACAAGCAAGCCAGGCTTATAGCCGACACCTGACAGCCATTGTGCTGCAGCTGATTTTTCAGTTGCTGCTACGGGTGGCCGCATTCTCCCCGCTACTTTATGCCGGTATGACCGGAAAGTTCTTTGGCGTCAAGCCAGATCATGTGATGGCAGCAGCGCTCATTGTCTGCCTGCCATTATATCTGATTATCGTGATGCCATTCCGCTATCATTTCTTTGCGAAACTAAACGGATACCTGGGCTACCAGCGACAGGACAAAGCATCCAACTACGCTAAATGGTTAGCCGCCGGGCTCTATCGCCTGCTGCGGGCGCTTCCCTTTTTGTTGCCGTTTATCGCTTATGCGGTTCTTTATTATTACTACATGCGCATCGCAGACCTGACCAAGTTACCCATCCTCATTATGAATCTGGGCGCACTGATAGGCGGCAGTTTTTCTGAGGGAACAGCCATATTAGTTCTCATTGGCCTTATCGCATTCCTCTTGGCCTTCTTTGGCTGGCGTCGGAGCCTGCTGTTTGAAAGCCAGGCCATTGTTGAACTGGGGCTTAGCGCCTCCTGGCGAAAAGCCCGGGAAAAACACAAACAAATTCATCATGTAAGCCTTGTTAACTTTCTTCTTTTACTGCCGGGGCTGATTGCCGTTGGCGCGGTGATGACAATCAACATCGCCCACGACCTGTCTGGCGGCATTTTTGAAAAGGTTCTGTCCCTGATGCCCACCCTTCTCAACGCGAAATTCCCCCCGGCCACCTACTACCAAATGCTCATCGCACTCATCATAGCCTACTTGCCGCTTTTACCGCTTAGGAAATTAGCCCTTAGCGCTGTCGCCAATGAGGCTTGACCGGCTACTAAGCCAGGCCGCAGGCCTTACCCGAAACGAAGCCAGGAAGCTGATCAGAAGCGGCCTGGTTTCTGTTCATGGTGAAAGATTGTTTGACCCAGCTACATCGGTCGCTGAAGGCAGCCCTCTGTTATTAGATGGACAAACTGTCGACACTCAGCTTGACATGCATTTGATTCTGCACAAGCCAACAGGGGTTCTCACCGCCGCCCGGGACAGCAGACAGCCCACAGTGATGGACCTGCTGCCTGACAGACTGCAAAAATTACGCTGTATGCCGGTAGGGCGCCTCGACAAAGACACTTCCGGCCTTCTTCTTTTCACAACAAATGGTGAATTGGCCCACCGGCTCCTGGCTCCTCAGCGGGAAGTCATCAAAGAATATGAAGCGTTGGTCACAGGGCGCTTGACGGATGCTGACATAATCGCCTTCAATAAAGGAATTCAACTGAAGGATTTTACTGCCAAACCCGCAGCGTTGAATATTCTTCAAGCAGATAGTGAACAAAGCTTGGCCCGGGTGCACCTTCATGAAGGCAAGAACCGTCAGGTCAGGCGTATGTTCCAGGCGCTGGGTCACGAGGTCGTTCAATTGTCCCGCCTGGCCTTTGGGCCCTTGCACCTGGATAAAAGCCTGCTACCTGGTCACTGGCGCGCACTGACCGAAACCGAACTCAAAGAACTAAAGGAGGCAGTGGGGCTTGGCTGACCATTATTTTTCGCCAGAACCCATGGCACAGCATGCGCCACGGGAAGTGACCATCCCCTTTGAAGGTAATCACATAACATTCCTGACCGATGCAGGGGTTTTCTCACGGGATGGATTTGATGAAGGAAGCGCATTGATGCTAAGTGCTGCGCTTGATGCGTTAAAAGGCGATGTGCTTGACCTGGGCTGCGGATGGGGGCCGGTAGGCATCCTGGCAGCTAAGCTTTGTCCAGCGTGTCAGGTAACCTTGGTGGATGTAAACGCGCGAGCCTGTCAGCTGGCAGAGGAAAACGCCCGCCTAAACGGCGTCAAAGC
>CAZSSU010000008.1:0-19477 GCA_964609415.1 uncultured Christensenella sp.
TTATTCTACCTGAAAGCAGGACTTGTTGCAAGATTGACACATTTGTTCATTAAAATGTTATGATTCAGGGAGTTGATACCCAGGCTTTGACACAACGCCAGTCTGCCGGTCAAAGTTCACCTGGTTTTTCCTCAGGTAAATGTCAAAAAGCTCCTGTGCATCCATCCCTGAGGCAATACAAAGGCTAAGGAAAAAGTGGAACATGTCCACCAGCTCTTCTTTAAGGGCTGCCTCATCCACCAGCATTTGATTTTTCCACCATTTATAGTTGGTTTCTTCAAGCATCTCCGCTGTTTCACACATCAGTGCCAGGGTATGCTTCTGCATCCATTCATTTTGAGTGATGTGCTCCAGATGCCTGGAACTGATAATGCTTTCATTAAACGCCTTTTGAAGCCTAAACATCTCTTCAAGCCTGTCCATAAAGCCTCCAATCATGTGATGCTGTCAACGTCCCTGCCTACAAGAGCCAGCGCACAGGACGCATCAAGCGTGCTTCGCGCCAGATCATTGACATCCGTGAGCCTTACATTATCCAGTTGTTTCAGGATGTCCCTTGCAGGAATAATGTCTCCTGCTGTCAGCAGGTGAGTACCCAGGTGAGCCATACGCTGATAAGCGCTTTCCTGAGCAAGGGCAAAATTGGTTTTGATCTGCGCCATGATGCGCAGGAACTCGTCTTCAGCAAAACCTTTCTTTTTGACCTTGTCAACTTCGCAATGGATGCCCTGGATAACCTTGTTGATGCTTTTAGGCGAGGCAGCGGCATAGACGGTGAAATCCCCGCAATGTGGATAGGACGAAGGGCCGGCGTAAATGCTGTAAACCAGGCCTTGTTCTTCGCGAAGGTGTTGAAACAGCCTTGAAGATACGCCGCCCCCCAACATGCCGCTTAGAGCCAGCATGATATAGCGCCCCGCATCCATATGCATAAGCCCAGGATAGGCAAGGCACAGATGCATCTGCTCCACATCTTTTTCAAGCTTCAATGTTCTCGCGCAACATACCAGTTGGTTTTCTGGATAAACTGCTTCTTCCTCTGTCCCTTCCCATTCCCCAAAAGCAGCCTCAATTTGCTTGATGAGTTCTTCGGGGTCAAAGCGTCCTACTACAGCCACCACCGTGTTCTTGGGATGGTAATAATGTCTGCGGTAGTCCAACAGATCCTTCTGGCCATATCCTGAGATGGCCTCTTTTGTGCCCAGAATGGTGCCGGAAAGGGTTTGGCCTTGATATATTCCCTGATGCAGGAGGTTAAACACCAGATCTTCTGGTGAATCCTCCTCCATGGCGATTTCTTCAAGGATGACCCCCCGTTCCCTGTCTATATCTTTTGTATCCATGAGGGGGTGAATCACCAGGTCTGAGAGCAGCTCTATAGCCCTGCCCAGATCACGGTCTACAGTTTTTGCGTAATAGCAGGTATAGGTTTTCCCGGTCGCTGCATTTAAGTTGCCACCGATAAGGTCAATATCATCTGCCAGTTCCCTGGCTGAGCGGGTAGATGTACCCTTGAATGCCATGTGCTCCAGATAGTGGGATAGACCGGTTTCATTTTCATGTTCCATGATGGATCCTGCCTTCACCCAAACACCAATGGACGCGCTTCTTAAATAAGGCAGCCGCTCAAAAACGATTCTCAGGCCATTTGACAGGGTATGGATTTGATGCATGTCATTCTCCAATTGTCAATATACTAAGAGGGGGTCTTTATTAGCAAAGACACCCTCTTGACATGGTTTAAGTCTTATTCGCCACGGCGGGGACGGCCATCCCTGCGGGGAGGACGGTTCACGGAATCAGTGGAACCGGGGCGGTTAAAGCTGCGGGGCTTGTACTCGATATCGTTACGAATCAGGTTAACGCGGCCCTGAGAATCAATTTCGGCTACTTTCACTTCAACAGCGTCGCCGATATTCAGCACATCTTCCACCTTCTCCACCCGCTCGTTTGCCAGTTTGGAGATGTGGAGCAGCCCGTCCTTGCCTGGTAGCAATTCAACAAAAGCGCCCATGTTGCTCAGGATGCGAACCACTTTACCGTCATATACCTCGCCCACCTCGACATCTTTGGCGATGCCTTCGATGATGCGGCGCGCCTTGGCAGCAGCCTCGTCATCAGGCGTGGCAATGGCAACACGGCCATCATCCTCAATATCAATCTTGACCCCAGTGTCGGCAATGATTTTATTGATCATCTTGCCACCTGGCCCAATCACTTCGCGGATCTTGTCGGGATTGATCATAAAGGTGATGATTTTGGGCGCGTACTTGTTCAGGTGATCCCTGGGACGGTCAATTGCTTCAAGCATCTTGCCCAGGATATGCAGCCTGCCTGCCAAAGCCTGCTCCAGCGCGCGCTGAAGAATGGGCTTATCAATGCCCTTGATTTTGATGTCCATCTGAATGGCAGTGATGCCGTTCATGGTGCCAGCCACCTTGAAGTCCATGTCACCCAGGAAATCTTCCAGGCCCTGGATATCGGTGAGCACAGCCACTTTGTCAGACGCATCATCCTTGATCAAGCCCATGGCCACACCGGCTACAGGTGCTTTGATCTGGACGCCGGCATCCATGAGTGACAGGGTGCTTCCGCACACCGACGCCATGGAGGAAGAGCCATTGCTGGAAAGCACTTCACTCACCAGGCGGATAGCATAAGGAAATTCAACCTCATTCGGTATCACCGGCTCAAGAGCGCGTTCAGCAAGAGCACCGTGACCGATTTCACGCCGGCCAGGAGAGCGCATCCTGCCCGCTTCGCCTGTGGCGTAAGGCGGCATATTGTAATGATGAATGTAACGCTTGGAGTCCTCATTGGATAGGCCATCCAGCATCTGCGCGTCCCTGAGGGAGCCAAGTGTGGTGACGGTCAGCGCCTGTGTCTGTCCACGGGTAAACACAGCGCTGCCATGGGTGCGGGGCAGCATGCCCACTTCACACCAAATCGGGCGCACTTCGGTTTCTCCCCGGCCATCGGGGCGGATGCCATGATCCAGAATCTTACGGCGCATGACCTTTTTGTTCAGCTGGTAAACGGCTTCGTCCACCTCGTTCTCACGGCCTTCAAATTCCTCGGCGAAGTGGGCACGCACATCTGCCTTGACCTCTTCCTCGCGCTGATGACGCTCTGCCCGGTCATAGCTGTCAAAGCTCCAGCGCACCTTATCCAAAGCATAACTATTGACTTTTTCAGTCACATCGTCCCCAGTGGTCACCAGAGGGAACACACGCTTTTCTTTGCCAATTTCGGCGATGATGCCTTCCTGAAAGGTCACCAGTTCCTTGATGGCTTCATGGGCAAACATGATGGCTTCAAGCATAACACTTTCAGACACCTCGTTTGCACCGGCTTCCACCATCATGATGGCATCCTTGGTGCCGGACACCACCAGATGCAAGTCGCTGATGGCACGCTGGGCTTCATCAGGGTTCAGGATCAATTGTCCGTCCACCCTGCCTACCAGCACGCTGCCGGTGGGGCCAGCCCACGGAATCTCACTCACTGCCAGGGCAATAGAGGAGCCGATCATGGCCGGAATCTCAGGGGGGTTGTTGGTGTCAACGGATAGCACGGTGGCCACCACCTGCACATCATTGCGCATGCCCTTGGGGAACAAGGGGCGCAGCGGACGGTCAATCAGCCGGCAGGTAAGCACAGCTTTTTCAGTAGGACGGCCTTCACGGCGGATAAAGCCACCAGGAATGCGGCCCACCGCGTAGAGTTTCTCTTCAAAGTCAACGCTTAGCGGAAAAAAGTCAACGCCTTCCCGCGCCTTATCAGATACTGTGGCATTCACCAAGACCACGGTGTCGCCATATCTGACCAGGGATGAGCCGGAAGCCTGTTCGGCATATTTGCCAAATTCCAGCGTTAAAGGCCTGCCCCCGAAGTCCATTGTATAGGTTTTGTAGTTCATTCTCTCTCCTTCTCTTTCCAACGGGCGCGGCTTTTGTTTTTGCACGCCCTACATAAAAAAGCCGAAACCCGCGTTGGCTGGGTTCCGACTGATTCAGGCTCTTACTTCCTCAGTTCCAGTGCGGCAATCAGTTCGCGGTACCGCTCAATGTCTGTCCTCCTGAGGTAATCCAGCAGGCCCCTTCTTTGACCAACCATCAGCAGCAGTCCACGGCGGCTGTGGTGATCTTTCTTGTTGAGCTTCAGGTGCTCGTTGAGGTGGTTGATGCGGTGAGTCAGAAGCGCAACCTGCACCTCAGGGCTACCGGTGTCGCCCTCGTGGCGGGCATACTTGGTCATGATGCTGTTCTTGAGTTCCTTATCCATGGTGTCTCTCCTTCAGGGGCGTGGCCTTCCCCATTTTAATCCCCGCATCCTCAGCATCGCGTTGGAGTGTCGCAGACCCGAGGGGGCGGATAAACCACTTAAGAATCATACCACAATCTCGCGGCTTCTGTAAACATCTAAAGGGAAACTAAATCGGGTTGTTGAATGTGTCCCATTTAGACAGATCGCCCGCTCTGTAGCCTTCCATGAACCACCGCTGACGCTGCTGGCTGGTGCCATGGTTAAAGGTATCCGGGTCAGCATAGCCCTGCATCTTTTTCTGGATGCGGTCATCGCCTACGGCAGAAGCGGCGCTCATCGCCTCCTCCAGATCCCCCTCTTCCAGATATCCTTTTTCAGCCATATAGCGGGCTACGACGCCTGCCAGGTAGTCAGCCTGAAGTTCAAAACGAACGCTGTATTGATTGAACTCCTCCTGGCTGAGCCTGCCAGTCGCCACCTGCTGACGCAATTCATCCAGCTGCTGGGTAACGCCCAGGATGGTCTGCACATGGTGTCCCGCTTCATGGGCGATGACATAAGCTATGCTGAAGTCGCCTTGTTTGGCGCCGAATTTGCTGACCAAGGTGTCATAAAAACTTAAGTCCAGGTAGATGGAGTGATCCCGTGGGCAATAGAAGGGCCCTACACCGGAATCTGCCGTGCCGCAGCCGGACTGTACCATGCCGGAATAGATGGTGAGCTGAGGCTCAATATACTTTTCCCCTTCTCTGGGTAAAAGCGTGTTCCAGGTGTCCTCAATATCAGCCAGCACCACGCTGGCGTAGTCAAACAGCTGCTGTTCGTGATCAGAAGGTTGATAATTTGTTTGTTGTTGGCTGGTGGGTGGTGCAATCACCCCCTGATTATCAAGGCTACCAGTGAGCACCCCAGGATTACCTGTTACCAGAAACAATACCAGCGCAATAATTAAGCCCAGCCCGCCGCCGGTTGCCACTTTCCGCCCACCGGTAAAGCTTTTTCCTCTGGCGTCATTGACATTGTTGCTTTGTCTTCTACCTTCCCATTTCATCTTATTAATCCTCACTGAATTTGTTTTGCTTAGCCGCTCACAATATTGTACCCTAAAACAATCATACTAACTAAACAATTTTCCAGGCGTGATGAATTGCACAGCTGATGCGTCTAATGGATGTAGCGCTACTTGAGGTGATTGAATGGACAAAGAATTCTTTTTGCAGGAAGTTGAGCAGGCCAGTGCCATGCTTTACCGCGTGTCATATGCCATCCTGCAAAACAACGAGGATTGTAAAGATGCTTTGCAGGAGACGGCCTTCAAAGCCTGGGAAAAACGCGACAGCTTGCGTGATGCGCAGTATTTCTCCACCTGGATTACTCGCATTATGATCAACGAAAGCCGCAACATTCAGCGAAAAAGAAGAGGAATTGTGTCTCTTGAAACCATTCAGGAGCCTGCTGTGGATCCACCCAACCGCGAACTTGCCCTCATTATCCAAACAATGCCCGAGAAATTGCGTCTGCCCCTGATTCTTCAATATGCCGAAGGAATGAATTATGAACAAATTGCCAAAGCCCTGCGTCTTCCATTGTCCACAGTGCGCGGGCGCATCTACCGGGCTAAACAACACTTAAGAAAGGAACTGGAAGCATGAACAAGCGTAATGAATTTGAGCTTGACCTGAAACAAGCCTTCTCCCCTATGCCAGATGATTGTTATCAGGCGCTGATGAATGCAGCCCGTTCCGTTAAGGAGGAAGAACCTATGAAACGCGCATCATTCAGAGCTGTGCTCATTGCAGCTGCCATCATTATCCTCACCATGGCGGTGGCCCTGGCGGCCAACGAACTTGGCCTGATCAACTTTATGGATAAGCTATCCGCCGGACTGCCGGAAACCGCCACCCAGCTCATGGCTCAAACAGAAAGCAAAAGCTTTTCCGTCGGCCCTCTCCAGATTACACTCAGAGAACTGCTGGCGGATGGCAGGGTGGTGCTGATGACAGCCCAAACAAGCACGATAGATGGTTCAAAGGCCGTGATTGTGTCAGGATCTGGCGACACCTCAGACAGAATGCCCGCAAGCGAGGCCAAACGCCTAGTCCTGCCCGAAGATATTAGTTTCCTTGAAGCAGCAAGACAGGCCGAGCTTCCACTTTACCTTGTCTCTTCTTACCTTAATATCAATGATGATCTGCATAAGGGCGAAGAGATGTTGACAGAATTCTATGGTGAAGACGGTGTATTATTGCAGCTGGACATGCTGCAAACAAAACCAGAACTGATAACAGACGCCATTGAAGGCAGCTTGGAATTATATGCTTGGGAAATAGATCCTGCTAGCGGGGAAACAAAAAACGATAGAAAGTGGCTGGTGGAAGAAAAAATCACCGTGCAAGTGAGTTCTAACATATCCGAAAAAACATACAAACCAGATGGCGAGGCTGTGCTTGATGGCTATCAGGTGAAATCAGTCAAGGCTGAGCAAACAGTGGCTGGCATTTACCTGACAACCCTGGCGGAAGCTGAGGAGAATACCAAACAGGAAGATGTTTACGAAACCCTGTACACCTGGGAATATAAATCAGCCGATGGCCAACCTTTCCCTAGCGGCATCAACATGTCCGGTTCTTTGGAGGATGACGCCTGGCCCACAGTGACGCTTCATCAGATGCTTGGCGTAGGCAATCTGCCAGATATCCTCAAGCTATCCGGCATGGAAGGGACCAGCCTCATCACCTTGAAATAACTTAAACAAGCGCCGCGTGAGATAACTTGCGCGGCGCTTATACGACGAAAAGAGAGGACTGTTCTGTGAAGAAGCGATTTCTTCTGATTTTGACCTGTGTCATTTTTCTGTATTGCGCTGCCGCAGAAACCCTGCATACCCATCAGCTTAGCTTTCCCAACCAGCATAAAGCCCATTACGTGCCTTTCACCCAAGCCTTTCCACAGGTCACTTTTCAGACGGATGAAAGCATCTGGCACGAGCGCACGAATGATCTCATCAATACCCTGGTGAGTGCTAAGCCTCCGTATGACCTCTTCGGCATCAATGATTATCTTGACACCCGGCAGGTGATGGATGCCGGGCTATGCGTGGACCTTTCCGGCAGTGACGTGATCAGGCAAGCGGTTTCTCGCATGTGGCTACCCATACAAGCACAGGTAATCAATGACGAAAAAATCCTTGCTGTACCAGAAGTGATTTCGCTTAGCGCTTTTGGCTGCTGTGAGGATGCCTGGACAGCCGCAGGGCTAACATCAACAACGCCGCCATCCTCCTATGAGGAACTGCTTGATTTTCTGGAAATGTGGCTTGCGCGCATCAAAAAAACGCCAGAGCCCGGCATCCGGGTTAACAGCATGTTTGAAACAAGCCTCTATAACAGGCAATCCTATCTCATTTCCTTCATCCCGGTTTTGCTTGATTGCTATGTCCTACCCCATTTATATGAAAACCGTATTCCCCGGTTTGATACCCCAGAATTCCGAGGCTTGCTTGAGCGAACTGTGAGAATAGCACACGAGCTCTATGAGGCTGAGCCACCGCCATCTGAAGGAAACCTGCAACTGTTCGACAATGGCCTCCAAGGCTTTGGCATGATCGGCATAAAGGACGGCTATTCCCATGCCATGCCGCTGAGGATCAGCACGGATCAGCCAATAATATTCAAAGCGAGTTTGCAGGTGCTTTGCGTGGGCATAAACAGCCCTCAAAAACAGCTGGCAATTGCATATTTGGAGCATGTTGTTTCACATCTTCAACCTCATTCTGCGACATATGCTTATATGGACAGCCAGCCCTTAGAGCGAAAAAACCTGGGAATTGATATATCTGACCAAAATCAGCGTATTAACAAGACCATTTCACAGTTGAGTGATCAAGGTTTATCAACAGAAACACGACAGGAGCTTGAGGAGCAGCTGATAAGGCAAAACCAAGTGCTCACCAGCATGCAATCTGAGGAGTGGAAGTATCAGATCTCACCCCAATGGCTAAGCGAGTACAAAGCCATAGCGCCCCATCTATACTTCCCCAGTTCAGGCCACTTGGTGATGTCTTCCTCAGAGGGCAGGAACCTGATGCTTTTAAGCCGCTCATTCACAGAGGAAGAAATTGACATGGAAGAGTATATCAAAAGGCTTGATATGCTCGGAAAATAACATAATTACACCGTTTTCTTGTGCCTTTGCACCTTGCTATGTTATAATTTAGACAGATTCCCGCGGCCGGCCATTTGCGCCGGCTGCAATCTTGCAAGGAGTGAACATGGCGCAACAGTATACATCAGAAAATATTCAAGTGCTTGAGGAGCTGGACGCTGTCCGGCTGCGTCCAGGCATGTACATTGGGTCTACCGGGTCTCGTGGCCTGCACCATTTGCTCTGGGAAATCGTTGATAACGCCATTGATGAAGCGGCTAACGATTTTGCTGATGAGGTGCAGGTAACCCTGCATCTGGATGGCTCTGCCAGTGTATGGGACAATGGCCGCGGCATGCCCACGGATATGCACCCAAAGTTAAATATCCCTGGCCTTCAGGTCATTTTCACCAAGCTGCACGCTGGTGGTAAATTTGATCATCAGAACTACAATTACTCTGGTGGTCTGCATGGTGTTGGCGCCTCCGTTGTCAATGCGCTGAGCAAATGGCTGGTGGTTGACAGCTACCGTGACTGGACTCACTACAGGATGAGATTTGAAACCGTCATTGATAAGAAAACTGGTAAAGTGCTCCCCGGGCGTCCGGTTACAGATCTTGAACGGGTGAGCAATACCCGCAAGCGGGGCACGCTGGTGCGTTTTCTGCCGGATGATGCCATTTTTGAAGAAACCGAGTTTAATGGAGAATTGGTATCAAGGCGGCTACGGGAATTAGCGTATTTGAATAAGGGCCTAAAAATCACCTTCCTGGATGAGCGTGTGAAAGATGCCGCCAATGAAGCGCGTGTGTTCCAGTATTTAGGCGGCATTGTGGATTATGTTCAGTTTCTCAACACCGACAAAACCCCTCTACATGACAATGTGATTTACCTGGAAGGTGGCCGCGACCAGATGCTGGTCAGCTGTGCCATCCAGTTTTCGGATTCCTATAACGAATCGCTCTTCTCCTATGTAAACAACATCCCCACTGGGGAAGGTGGAAGCCATGAGGTGGGCTTTCGAACCGCCATTACCAAAGCCTTTAACGACTATGCCAGGCGAATTGGCGCTCTGAAAGAAAAAGACAACAACCTGGCAGGCGAGGATTACCGGGAAGGCATGACAGCAGTATTGTCTGTGAAGCTGCCCAATCCCCAGTTTGAGGGGCAGACAAAGGGCCGCTTGGGCAATACAGAGGCGCGTCCCGCTGTTGAAGCAATAATTTTGCAAAAGCTATCCGAGTATCTTGAAGATTTGCGCAACGCTGCCCTCGCACAGACCATCATTGAAAAATCCATCAAATCAGCAAAGGTGCGTGAAGCGGCGCGCAAAGCCAGGGATGTAGCCCGGGCAAAAAGCGAGCTGGAAGCAGCTCCGCTGGTGGGTAAGCTCTCCAGCTGTACCGGACGCAACGCCAAGGAAAACGAGCTGTTCATCGTGGAAGGTGACAGCGCCGGCGGCAGCGCTAAACAGGGCCGTGACAGGCGGTTCCAGGCCATCCTCCCCTTGCGCGGAAAACCCCTGAATGTGGAGAAAAAGCGCATTGATCAGGTTCTGGCCAATATGGAATTCCGTTCCATCATCACGGCCCTTGGCACTGGCATCGATCAGGATTTTGACCTGTCACTGCTGAAATATGACAAGGTCATCATTCTCTCAGACGCCGATCAGGACGGTGCCCATATCCGCGCCATCCTGCTCACATTTTTCTTCCGCTACATGCGGGAGCTGATTGCCAGCGGACATGTATACATCGGCATGCCGCCCTTGTATCTGTTGAAAACTGCTGGGAAAGAGATTTACGCTTATAATGACCGGGAACTCCAGAAGATTCTGCCGAAAGGCAAAAACTACACCTTGCAGCGTTACAAAGGCCTGGGTGAAATGAACCCCGAACAGCTTTGGGAAACCACCATGGACCCGGAAAACCGCAAGCTCATGCAGGTGACCATTGAAGATGGCGCTGAAGCTGACCGGATTATTACCATCCTGATGGGGGATAAAATTGATCCCAGGCGGGAATACATCATTAACCACGCGAATTTCAACAAAACAGACCTTTTTGAAGAGATTCAGGCATAAAGGACACGACCAATGAGCAAGAGCAAGAAAAAGAATTTTGAAGAACGTTTGGATGAGGTGATACAAACCTCTTTGGAAGATGTGATGGCTAGGAGCATGATGCCCTATGCCGAACACGTCATCCTGGAGCGTGCTCTCCCCAGGGTTGAGGATGGGCTTAAACCCGTTCAGCGGCGCATTATGTTCACCATGCATGAGTTAGGTCTCAGCTCCGACAAGCCCCACCGCAAATGCGCCCGTATAGTCGGAGACTGCTTGGGTAAGTATCATCCCCATGGTGAAAGCTCTGTTTATGACGCCCTGGTACGCATGGCACAGCCCTTTTCCATGCGCGGTATGCTGGTGGATGGCCATGGCAACTTCGGCTCCATTGATGGGGACACTGCAGCCGCTATGCGCTATACCGAAGCCCGCATGGCACCCCTGGCCACTGAGATGCTGCGTGATATCCAGAAAGACACTGTCAATTTCCATCTGAATTTTGACGACACCATGAAAGAGCCTGATCTGCTCCCCGCCCGGTATCCCAACATGCTTGTCAATGGCGCCACCGGTATCGCGGTGGGCCTGGCCACCAACATCCCGCCCCATAACCTGAGAGAGGTTATCGCAGGCACCATCCTGCTGATTGATAAACCCGATACAGACCTGGATAGCCTCATGAAGATTATCCCGGCGCCCGACTTCCCAACCGGGGGCATTCTGCTTGATACGCCGGAGATCAGGGAGGCTTTTGACACTGGGCGTGGGAAACTTCAGCTGCGTGCCAAGGTGCATATCGAGCCTGGCAAGGCAGGCCGTCATTTGCTATGCATCACAGAGGTGCCTTACCAGGTCAACAAAGCACAGCTGCTGGAACGCATTCTGACCTTATCTGAAGCAAGAAAAGCTGCTTTGGGCAGCATTTATGACATTCGGGATGAGTCGGATCGAACCGGTATGCGGGCCGTCATCGAAATCAAGAAAGATGCTGATCCTGAGGCAGTCTTGGCTTATCTTTATCGTTACAGCGACCTCCAGTCCACTGTGGGTGTTAACATCGTGGCAATCGCGCAGGGCCGTCCAGAACAAATGGGGCTGATTCCGGCAATTCAATACTACATTGCCCATCAAAAAGAAGTGGTCACCCGCCGCATCCGATACGAGCTGGACCAGGCGGAACAAAAAGCCCATATCCTTGAAGGCTTGATTATTGCTGTTGACAACCTGGATGAGGTAATCAAACTCATTCGCCAATCCCAAAATGTAAAGCAAGCCAAAGAGGGGCTGATGCAGCGCTTTGAACTGAGCGATATACAAGCTCAGGCCATTCTTGACCTGAGGCTTCAGCGCCTGACAGGGCTTGAAATTCTTACCCTTCGCAAGGAGCATGAGGCAATCAGGAAGCTGGTCGCCAAGCTGAAGTCTATCCTGGGTAACGAAAAACTCCTTATGGCAGTCATTAAGGATGAGCTTCAGGAAATTTCAGATAAGCATGGTGACGACAGACGTACCGAAATCCTAACGGTGGACGAAGAAGCGGAAGAAGCCGTGCTACCAGGTGAAATACCTGTGCCCGAGGAGACGGTGGTTATCTTAACGCGGGGCGGTCAATTGCGCCGCATGTCTCCCAAAGCCTATGAAAAAATCGAGCTGCCTGAGTCAAGCGCTGATATGCCCCGGTATGTCTTTCAGACCATGAGCGATAACACCCTTCTATTTTTCACCCAGTATGGCAACTGCTACCAGCTGCCCGTACATCAATTGGAAGAGCAAAGCCGCCCCCGTGACCGGGGCACCTTGTTGGCGGGTGTTCTAAGCGGGCTTGAAGATGGAGAAGCCTGTGTGTCTGTGGTTATATTGGGTCCTGAAGCGGTTCAAGATGCGCCTGATCTTTTCTTCTTCACCAAACAAGGTTTTGTGAAGCGCTCATTCATCGAAGAATATCGGGTGAGGCGCGGAAAAATCGCTGCTGTTAAGCTGGGGAAAAACGATCAGCTATTGACCGTTTGCCAGCCGCTGCCCAGCGATGATCTGTACTGTCTCACCCATCAGGGCATGATCATCCGATTCTCCCAGGACGATGTGCCTGTCATGGGCAGGGTAACAGGCGGGGTGCGTGCCATGAAGCTGGTGCCCCAGGACCGTCTCCAATGGGCTGGCGGCATTGGGGATGATTGCAGCCTGTTGATTGCCAGTGAGCGCGGCTTTATGAAGCGTGTGCCTGGCAACATGATAGATAGCCAAAAGCGCGCTGGAAAAGGCGTGCGCAGCTTCTATTTCAATAAGAACGCTAGCAATGGGTCATATGCTGCTGCCTCTGTCTGCCTGCGCATGCCCCGCAGCTTTACTGTGGAAACCACCCAGGGACAAATGGTTTCCCTGAACAGCGAGGAGATTGTCAGCCAAACCCTGACCGAGCGGGGCAAGCCCTATATCATGGCAGTGATGGATGATGTGGTCAGCGATATCATTCTGTGAGCCCTCTTCCTTGACACCCCTAAGGGCTGCAAGTAAAATGATTTAACCATTAAAAGAAAGGCAATGAAATGACAGGTATCAGGATATTGACCAATCAAAAACGCAGCTTCATTCTGCTGGTGATCCTGGCAGTCCTTTCGTTCGCTTTGTCTTCATTGCCTATGGCCCCCCTCTACTTCGTCTCCTTTGGTCTGATACTTTTCCCGCTGGCCGGTATGATGCTGGGAGCAGTGGGAGGATGGCTGCCGTTAACTGCTGCTGGTGCCATCATTGCGTTTTCCGCATTCAGGCTCTTTGGATTGCCAGGGCTTATGGTGTTGGTGTATGCCATGCCAGCAGGGGTAGCGCTGATGCTTGCCATTGAGATAAAGCTTCCTATCACAAAAACCCTGGCTGTGGTGCTGGTCGCCTATGTGACAGGCGTCTTAGGGTTTTATCTCTTAGCCCAAGGGGCTACAAGCGGAGATCTCTTCGGTTATACCGCTCAAGCAGCTATAACAGGCTTGGATCAGTTTGATATGCGCGACGCGCTTCTTTACAACCTGTGGAAAGGCGGATTGCTTTCCCACGGTCAGCCGGAAGGCACCCAGGTGTTTATAGAAAACGGCCGCGGATGGACTTTTGTGCCTGGCGTGCTGGAGGAGTTTTACAAGCAAATCTCTTTCCGGCTCACAGCCATGCTTCAATCAGTGTTCCAAGGCCTCCTTACCAGCTTTGCTATTTATATGACCGGCCTTGGAACATACCTTGCCCTGAAGCTTGGAAGTGCCTCTTCTCCTGATGCCTGCCCTGTTTTGGGCATGCCCCCATTTCAAAATTGGCATATTCCAAGGGAAGCGGGCAAGAAGCTATGGATTCTGGCTGCGGGATATTTGCTGATGATGTTCGCTACATCACAGGTGGCTCAGTTGATGGGCGCCTTAATGTTTAATGTGTTCTATGCCATCTATGTGATGCAGGGCCTTGCCGTCTTTTCTTTCAGGCTGCGCCTGGGAACCATGCGGCCCTGGCTCAGGCATTTATTGCTGTTTTTGTTGTTTACCATTCTGCAGCCCGCGCTGGTGTTCATCGGCATTCTGGACCAGTTGCGTGACATCCGTGGACTGCGGCAAGATATCCGGGAAACCGGGGAATAACAAGGAGGTTACCAGATGAAAGTCATCCTACTGCATGATGTACCAGGCACCGGCAAAAAAAACCAAATCGTCAATGTGTCTGATGGATATGCACGCAACTATCTATTCCCTCGAAAGTGGGCAGCTGAAGCAACGGATAACGCCGTGAAGGAAGTGGAGCGCCGCAACGAAAAAGAGCGCGCTGAAGAAGCCGCACGGGTCAAAGAAGCGGAAGATCTTGCTCATAGAATCAAAGGGAAAACCGTGCAAATCCGGGCTAAAAGCGGTGATAAGGGCCGTTTATATGGCAGTGTCACCGGGCAGGAAGTGGCTGATGCCCTGCAAGCCCAGCATCAGGTGACGGTTGATAAACGGAAAATTGAGCTGGCAGAGCCCATCCGCAGTCTGGGAGACACCCAGGCAACCATCACGCTGTATACTGGGGTGAAAGCCACGATGACCGTCAGTGTCCTCCCCGTAGAGTAATACAACAACATGAGCACTGAGCAGGCCAGGGCAATCGCTGCCTATGGGGATGAGCAACTGCGCATCCCACCGCAAAGCATGGAAGCGGAGCAATCGGTTTTAGGCGCCGCCCTTCAGGAACCGGCTTCTTTAACCATGGTCATGGAAGCGCTGTCAGCTGATGATTTTTATTATCCTCAGCACGCCGTGCTTTTTACCGCCATGCAAAGCCTTTTCAGCCTTTCCCGGGCAGTGGACCTGGTGACCATGGACGCGGAACTAAAGCGCACCGGGTCCATTTCAAGCGTTGGCGGTACAGAATACCTGATCGAACTTATTCGCTCAGTGCCTACCACCGCCCACCTGAAACACTATCTGGACATCGTGCTGGAAAAAGCTACGCTGAGAAAACTGATCACCGCCTCTTCAGAGATCACCCAGGTTTGTTTTGAGGAAAAGTTCGCGCTGGAAGAAACGCTGCTTTTTGCTGAGAAAGCGATATTTGACATCGTCATGAAACGCACCGGCGCCCAGCAATTAACGCCCATCCGTGAGGTCATCAAGGCCACGCTGGCACAAATTGAGGAGCTTGTTAAAAACAAGGGCAAAATAAACGGTGTGCCGACGGGGTTTGCGCTGCTTGACAGGCTCCTAACCGGCCTCCACGCTGGTGAACTAGTGTTGGTTGGCGCACGTCCCAGCATGGGCAAAACCAGCTTTGCCATGAATATTGCTTCCTATGCTGCTCATCACGGGAAATCTGTTGCTGTGTTCAGCATGGAAATGCCCAATGAACAGCTCGCCATGCGTATGCTTTGCGGGGATGCCCGCGTGAATATGCAACGCATCCGTTCTGGTAGCCTGTCTGATAAAGACTGGGAAAGGCTGGCAGCCGCCCTATCCCCTCTTTCAGAAACACAGATGTACCTGGATGACAGCGCTTCTTTGACACCAGCCCAGCTGCGCAGCCGCTGCCGCCGGCTGATGATGGAGAAGGGGCTTGATTTAATCGTGATTGACTATATGCAGCTTATGTCAGCCGACGGACGCGTGGAAAACCGTCAGCTTGAGGTGAGTGAAATATCCCGTAAGCTGAAAGGAATTGCCCTGGAACTGAAGATTCCTGTGCTTGCCTGTGCTCAGCTCTCCCGTGCCAATGTGAAAAGAACCGGTAGCGTGCGCCCTGTTCTTAGCGACCTGCGTGATTCTGGCTCCATTGAGCAGGATGCTGACGTGGTGATGTTCCTTCACAGGCCTTATTATTACAACAAAGAAGAGGGCGTTGACCCCAGCGAGGCTGAGGTGATTGTGGCCAAACAGCGAAACGGTCCTCTTGATACCGTTCTTCTCAATTGGAACGAGGACTTTACCCTCTTTGAAAACCGTTATGACCAGCCGTCAGGAGATTAAAATGAACCAAACCAAGGTAAACCAACTGATGAAAGACGAGCGTTTTGAGGGCTTTTTGCTTGTCAAATCCTCTGAAAAACGTTTGAACAAGAACAACGAGCCTTACCTGGATATCACCCTGTCTGATAACACTGGGGATATCAACGCCAAGGTTTGGAACTGCGATGACACCCCCCCTGCCGCTGGCTCTGTGCTCAAAGTGCGCGGCAGCGTGACTGAGTACAACAAACGTCTGCAGTTTAAAATCGATCGTTTCAGGGCTTCGGGTGAACAGGATAATATTGATCTGTCAGAACTGGTAGCCGCTGCCCCCAGGCCTGCCGATGAGATGTTTGGAGAAATCAGGGCTGTCATTGATGCCATGGAAAACCCTGTCTTAAAAGCGCTGACCAATGAGCTGATCACGCGGGCTGGCGAAAAACTCCATTACTACCCCGCAGCCCAAAGCATGCACCATGCTGAGCGCAGTGGGCTGCTACATCATCTGACAGACATGATTAAGGTGGCACAAGCCATTATCCCCTGTTATCCGTATCTGGACAGCGATCTTCTGCTGGCTGGCATCATTTTACATGACCTTGGAAAATTGACAGAAATGATCTCTGACACCCTGGGGAATGTAAGTGAGTATTCCAAGGAAGGCCTGTTGCTTGGACATCTGGTAACAGGCGTAGCTGAGGTCAGGGACGCCGCCAAGGCCCTGGGCTATCCTCCGGATGAGGAATATGCCTTGCTGCTTGAACACATGATTATAAGCCACCATGGCGTCCCTGAATATGGCAGTCCCAGAAAGCCCTTGTTCCCCGAGGCGGAGGTGTTAAGCCAGCTGGATGATCTGGACGCCAAGTTAAACGAAATGCAAACAGCTCTCAGGCGTACGCGCCAGGGCGAATTCAGCGATCGGGTATTTGCCCTTGACCGGCGGGTATATCATCCCGTTTATTTCCGTGAAGACGCCTTTGTGCCTGATGAAGCTGCTGATGCATTCAGGGACGAAGGCAGTGAGTCCTTTGATTCAGACCAGGCATACCAGCGCCTGTTGTAACAATTTAGACGAAAATGCTTGTCTTGCTTGACGAACACCCCTGAAATTGTTACAATATTTTTAAGCGATTGGGTGCTTATCCTAATGGACGGAGGATCTATCACATGAATAAACGCTCGTTGATCATCGTCATCATCCTGGTTGCGCTGCTTTTAAGCGCATGCCAGCCAAAAGACAACACGCCGGAAGTGAGTGAAATGACACCGACTCCTTCAATGGCCGTGCAAGCGCCGCCAATGGAAATCCCCGCAGAAACCGCGAACACGGGCCTTGAGGGATTGCCAGAAGGCTACGACCCGTCATCAGAAGAAGACGCTGGCATGATCACCGCGGATACCCAGGTGAATGAACAGGGAATTCCGCTATATGCGGGAGCAACCCCTATTCCCCTCGATCCCATTGATATGCCAACCCCCACACCGCGCCAGGCGCTGACCTTTACCTTTGCCAGTTATACAGCCGGCAAACTTGGCCTCACCTTTGAAAGCGTCGCCGGTTATGCGGTGGATGAAAGCCAGCCGGACACCTATATCCTCAATGAACCGCCTGAGCAGCAGAAAGACAACTTCTCCACCCAGTTTGTGCTCCAGGTTTCCAATGTGGTGAGCAATTACAGCAACAACAATGTGAAGCAGGATGTGCGCACCTATGTGACTGACCTGGGCAAGGTTAATTACAAAGACTGGCGCCTATATGACACAGCAGAACGCACCCTGATGGGTAAAACCGGTTACTATGTAAACTACCGTGGTGTGATGCATGACGGGACTGTGGTGAGAGGGCGGGTGCATATGGCCCTTCTTGATAACAACCGCCTTCTGATGCTGCACTTTGTCTGCCCGGCCAATTTCAACTCCGATTATACCAAGGTATATAGCCACATCAGGGATACCATCAAGGCGATTTAATATCATCGAATGCAAAAAACATGGGCTGTCGCATGACGGCCCATGTTTTTTGCTTGTCCCCTATTCCTGCTGTCGGTATGCCTCAAGTAAATCTTCGTTATCTAGGAAAGTGGTCTGGGTATCCACCTGAGGAATCTCTGGTAACTCCTGCAGGCTCTCCAGGCCAAAATGAGAAAGAAATTGATCGGTGGTGCCATAGAGAATGGGCCTCCCCAGCGTATCCTTGCGTCCCACTTCCCGCACCATGCGCTTGGAAACAAGGGACTGAATGGCATAGTCACTGCCTACGCCCCGGATGGCTTCTATCTCAATTCTGGTTACAGGCTGCTTATAAGCGATAATTGACAGTGTTTCCAGAGCAGACTGGCTAAGAGACTGCCGTCTGATGGGTTGCAGCACCCGCTCAATATAGGGGGCATAATCACCCTTGGTGGTGATTTGCACTTTTCCGCCAAAGCGTTTGAGATCTAACCCTCTATCATCACTCGCATAGCGGGTTTCCAGTTGCTCTATGGCTTCATTGATTGCTTCAACAGGTTCATCAAGGGCGCCAGCGATGTCATCCGGGTTAACCGCTTCGCCCGCAACAAACAAGATAGCTTCAATAATGCCAATCAAGGGTTCATTCAGCATCGTCATTTCCTTTTCTGCTCCCCACATAAAGGGTGATATCCTGGTAATTGGCATCCTGCTGAGCCCAGGCTTTTCCTTGCTTCATTAGTTCAAGCATTGCCAGGAACACAGTCACCACCTCTTCCTTCGTTGCGCCGCGGCTTATAAGCCGGGAGAACTTCAAGGGTTCTTTTCTTGGTTGCTTTAAAATCATTGCCATACAGGCCGACACAGAAAAACGTTCCCCTTCAATCTGCCGCTGTGGTTCTTCCGCTTCTTCCTGCTGTGAAAATGCACGCTGACTCACATTGATAAAGGCTTTAATCAAACCTTCCAGCGTAAGACCAGTTATCTCCAATTCAGGTGGCGGCAAAGGAAACTCATCAGGCAGTTTGCTGAAGCATTTAGCTGCATCCTCTTCATAAGCCTGCATCTCAAGGGAAATTTGCTTAAACTGCGCATATTCCTCCAGTTGTTGAATGAGGAGGGCTTCAGGTGTTTCCTCATCCTCGGGTAGATCTGGAAGCACGGGCAGCATGGCGCGGCTTTTAATCTCAAGCAATGTGGCAGCCATGGTCAAAAAACTGCTGGCCTCATCCATATTCATCGCATCTGATTCATGGACGATGCGAATGTACTGATCAGTTACCTCTGACACGAAAATCTCTTTGATATCAATTTTCGCCCTGCCAATCAAATGAAGTAGCAGGTCGAGAGGGCCTTCAAACTGTGAGATGTGGATGTGAACAGTGCTCATCATCAACCTCTATAATGGAAATATCATGAGGATCAGTGGCAGAATGGCCCCTTGAACCGCATAAATAGCTTTGCTGATCCAGTTGCCTATAAAATTGGTGGAAAGCAAGAGGATGATGAGCCCGGTTTGTGCAATCCGAAACGCCTTGCCGCTAAGGTTTAAATTCCCCTTAATGAAAAGATCATTGACCACATGAAATCCATCTACATCTTT
>CAZSSU010000008.1:19487-25030 GCA_964609415.1 uncultured Christensenella sp.
GAAATCCGTCCAGCGGCGGGATGGGCAGCAGGTTAAACAGCCCCATGCCCAGGTTCACCATAGCCAGTTGAAACAAAAAGCGCTGCACATGAAGCAGCCAGGGAACTTCAATAATTGAGCTTAGGAACTCTGCTGCTTCCGGATAGAGTTGAAGCGCAAATCCATTCTCCTGAAAATTAAGAAAAAATCCCGCACCTAATTGTTCAACCGCTTCTTTCGCATACAAAAAGCGACCCAGAATCACACTGAGTATGGTGGCCAGCAGAAATAAAATAAAATTAGTCGTCACCCCGGCAAGAGAAACGATCAAATCGTTCCAGCGCCTGTTGTAAAAGCGATTAGGGTTGACCGGGACTGGTTTTGCCCAACCAATGCCCAACAAAAACATGCTGATGGTGCCAATGGGGTCAAGATGATGAAATGGATTAAGCGATAAGCGCCCCATATCCCGGGCTGTGGTGTCTCCGCTTTTCAACGCTGCATAGCCGTGCGCCAACTCATGCAAAGTAAGCGCCAGCAACACCGCTGGAGCCCGGTACAGCATAAACTGGATAAAACCCCAAGGGTCATTTTGCAGCCAGTCAAGCAATTTATTCTACTCCCTCTGGCAAGCTTTCCCTGATTCTGGCCGCTTCCTCCTCAGCCATCTGCCGGGTGACATAATTAAGCGGTGAAAAACGGCCTTCAAGGGCCTCTTCCAGCTTTTCAAGGGCGGCTTCAGGCTTGCCTTCCTCTAAATCATAGCGGGAAAGGAAGTACAGGGTGTCAATCTGGCTTGGCTTTATGGCATGTGCTTTTTCAAAAGAAGGGCGTGCCTTTTTGGTGTCATGTAATAACCTGTAATAGGTCTGCCCCAGATTATCCAGTATAACGGGATCCTCGTCATCATAATCCAGCGCTTCCTCATTATAAGTTAGCGCCTTTTTTGCATCGCCATATTCCACATATAAAAAGCCAAGGGATTGGTATGTCAGCCCACATGGCGCTTCCCGGTGAGAGGCCTCAAGCAAGCGTATCCCTTTCTCCAAGTCTCCGGTTTTCCAACTCGCGACTGCGTAGTTCATCAGCAGCTGCTGCTTGCGTTCCGGGTTCATGTCAGGCGCTTTTTGCGCCTTGACCATGATCTCCTTCACCTTTTCAAATGCACCTTCTTCGCCTGACCGCAGAAGCAATACCGAATAAGGCAGCATATAATTAGCGGCGATTTCACCGCTTTGATACAATTCTTCATACATGGCCCTGGCTTCATCAACCAGGCCTCTCTGATGTTTCAGCAATGCTGATCTCGCTTTAAACTTGCTTAGAAAACCCATTATTCTGTTTCTCAACCTTTCTCATTAGTCTTAGATACCGATGCTCAAGCTGGGCATAATCTTCTGCTGCCCGCTTGGAAATCAAGCGTTGTTCAGCACAATATAGCATGCCCTGCTTGACAATGGCAAGGGCACGGTCGGGCGCTTTCAGGCGGTGCTCATAGATTTTTGCCAGGGCTGTAAATACATGGGTGCTGACAGTTTTATTCTTAATCAATGCTTCGTAAGCATCAGCAGCAGCCATGTTTCTGCGATGTTGTTTGTACATGTCCGCCAGCCTGACACCTGCCAGTGTCTTTACATCGCTATTGGTGCATGCTCTGAAACAAGCCTCCGCTTTCCCCACATGGCCATGTTTTTCAAAGACTTTGCCGATGCTGAACAGATCCTCATGATGAATTGTTTCCAGTGGGTTTTCGTGAATCTGTGTGGTATAAAGCAAAAGCTTCGCTAAGGATAGGATGTCCAAATGGTTATGAGTGAGAACATCATCCATGAGCCCCTCATCCCTGGTTTTCAGGAATTCAAAGTAACGGGCCGGTATTTCAGCCCCCGGCAAATCACCCTCGCGGGCTTCACCAAACACCTGCTCTTCAATGGAGCTAAGGGAGCATTGGCGGATTCTCAGCTTGAAAACCCTTCTGGCTGCATGGATCAAGTCAAGATGCAAGGGTACATCATACAAGGCCTGCATCCGGTTAATGGTTGCCCGGCTTTGCAGTAAAGGCATGTCAAAGCTGGCACCATTGTAACTGACCAGACAGCGAGCCTGATGAAACATCTCCAAAACCTGATGCAGCATGTCAGGCTCCTGGTGATAGTCCCTGATGAGAAACTGCTTGACGATAAACTGTTCATCAGCAAAAAAGCCAGCACCTATCAGAAAAGCGACAGTACCAGCCCCGCCTCTAAGCCCTGTGGTTTCTGTGTCTATAAAAAGAAAATCTTTAAGGGCAATCTCCTCTGTTGCCTCTATCCCAAGGTAAGCCAATGTTTGGGCAGAGATACTTGAACGATTAACCCTGATCTGACTATGTGTTTCCCTGATCAACATGGGCTTATCAGGTGCTATTGATTGCTTTGTTTCGCTGATGGGTTGCGCCGCTCGCAGCCTGTCAAGCATGGAGGCCATTATTCCTCCCCACCGCCCGCAAACAGACTGGTTTCTTCATCATCATCCACCCGGGGCGCTGAGGTGGGTTTGGGGGTTGGATATGCATACCACAACGCTTCATCATAACTTGTGCCCTCAGGAAGAAAAGGGGCTGTGGCGTCACGCATAGCCTTGTCCTGCTCATCCGGGCTGCCTGCCTGCCGCAGTATACTGAGCGCTTCAGGCATCTGCCCTATAATCATCTGACCAATCAAGCCTTGCAAAAGATAATTGTTCCCCCGTAAAAGTACATATTCCGGGAGCAGTCTAGCTTGTTCAAGATAAGTTTCAAGGGGGATATTTAAGTTATAAAGCGCTGTGGCATGGGCAATGCCCACATAGCGGATATGCCAGGGTTCATCCGATATGCCTGTTATGTCGCGCCATTCCGTTTTATAGCGTATGATAAAGCCAAAACGATGCGCGTTTTCCCCCACCCAAATGCCTTCAGGCGTTTCTCCAAACTTGGGATTCAAATTCAAATAGGAAGGAGCCTGTACATCCATTGCAAGGCCCAACTGATGCTCACTGGTGCCTGCGGGGGCTACACGCCGCTGGGCTTTTTCCTTGCTGCCTACTTCTTCTACCTTGGCGTTAAAAAGGATTTGCTGGATGCCATACGCACGGTAGCCCGATGTGGCGAAAAGGGTGTGCCCCTTTTCATGCAAGGCCGCTTCAAACATTCTTTCAAGAGCCCTGGCTGCTTCTGGCCGCATCAGGATGTTATCTTCCAGGCTTTTTTTGCGGGTTTGCACATCCGGCTTTACCAGGTCTTCTGGCACATAGGTTTTGCTGATGCGGTTCTGGGCATTCACCAGAACCAGGTTTCCTCCCAGTTCAAGGATAGGTGCTACCTGGATGACGGGTGCCGGCGTTTCCTCCGGCATCATGTCCTCAGCCAATCCTCCGCCCAGAACGCTAACACACAAGATGACAATAACAAGCAGTCTTTTCATTATATCCCTCAAGGCTTTTTGTAGAAAATGGAAACCTCGCTGTCCCCTGCCTCATCGGTTTCATCCAGTTCCCTGGCGGGCGGGAGCGCGTTAAGCTGATCACATAATGCCTGAAAGTCGCCGCCTGCAGCTTCATATTCCTGAATCGCTTGCTGGTATTCCTGGCTGAATTCCTCAAGCGACAAGCGCTTCTCCATCATGTATTTCGCCACTTCTTTCCCCATATAGCGAAGATGCCACGGCTCATAGATGATGCCGGTGATTTCCTGTTTTTCTGGCAAATAGCGAATGATAAACCCAAACTCGGCACAGTTTGCTTCCATCCACTGGGCTTCCTTCGTTTCGCCAAATTCGGGACGCATACCATCCTGTTTTGACCATTCCTGGTTAAGTACATCCACCCCAAGACCGGTTTGGTGATCAGATGAGCCAGGGTATGCCACCACCCCATCATCCTTGCCGTACTTCTCCATCCGATTATGGTACATGGTGCTTTGCGTGCTGTAGTTGCGGTAGGAACTTTTGACATAGAGCATGTGTCCTGCTGCCTCTGCGGATTGAAAAAGCTCTGTCAGCGCTGTTGCCGCTTCTTTTCGCATGGCATGAGGGCCACTAACGCTGCGAAGATGGCCGATAGATACCAGGTTATGGGGCTCAAACCCGCTATCCAACAGGGATTGACGGTTAACAAGGGTCAGGTTGCCATTGCGGTTCTCCAACAGATTGGCAGGCAAAGGGTAGGTCCATTCAGGGGCTGCCATACCCGCCTGCAAATGCATGACCATCAAAATCAAGAGCAACAGCACTGAAACACTTTTCTTCATCCGCCAATTCCTTCCAAGTAATACGCGCCAAAGGACGCTTCATTCAACTCATAAACATACGTTTCAAGCGGAATATCACGCTTAAACAACTGTTCTGCATGCGTTTGGCCAACATAACGAATGTGCCATGGTTCATCGGCAATCCCTGTGATTTCGGTCCATTCTGCTTTATAGCGAATAATGAAACCGAAGCGGTGAGCATTTTCACTCACCCATTGCCCTTCTTTGGATCGTCCAAAGCTTTGGTTAAGCTGTGTGTTGGAAATCCGACCAATATCAACCGCCAGGCCCAGCTGATGTTCACTGCTGCCGGGAAGAGCCACCAGAAGCCCTGCCTTCTCTGCACTGCCAGTGCTTGATACCTTCCTGCGATAGATGGCATTTTGTGTGCCGAAACTGCGATATCCTGATATAGCTACCAGGGTATGACGCTCCTCTTTTGCGGCTGCGAACAGGGCTTCAAGTGCTAAAGCTGCTTCCTGGCGCAGGGTAATGCTGCCCCCTTGGGACTTTACTGCTGGTTTTACCATATCAGGTGGCACATAATCCTGGGCTAATTGAAAAGTGCGGTTCACCAGGTATAGATTACCCCCCAGGGTGGTTTCATCGACGGTAGCTTGTATTCCCCCCTGAGCAATAAATAATACCGTGAAAAAAAGCGACAGCAGTTTAACGATCATCTGCCTGATCCAATGTGAATAATGTCGGGTACTGGGAGCGCAGGCGCATCATTGACACAGGCTTTAAGCGCAGGGTCACCCTGGTGCCCGTATCCTGATGCTCTTCATTTATCAACCTTCCCAGATTATGCATCTCATGGAGGGCATCATACTGAGAGAACGGAACAAAAAGTGAATATTCCCGCTCACTGTCCCGTAGGATTTTTGCGATGGCATCCAACAGGTCAGGAATCCCTTGGCCCGTCCTGGCAGACACCATGATTGCCCCTGATATAGCGAAGTGCTTATCCGTTTCCGCGATGTCAGCCTTGTTAAGCACCTCCAGCCTTGGTTGATGGCTTGCTCCCAAGTCGTGAAGCACTTCTTCCACGACCTTGCGTTGAGCATCGGCTTTGGGATTGGCAGCATCAGACACGATGACCAACACATCAGCCAATGCTGCTTCTTCCAGGGTGGACTTAAATGCCTCAACCAGGTCGGTGGGCAATTTGCTGATAAAGCCAACGGAGTCAACCAACAGAAAGACATCTCCATCAGGCAATGTCACTTTGCGCGACACCGCATCCAGCGTCGCGAACAACTGGTTCTCCACATAAACATCCGCGCCTGACAATCGG
>CAZSSU010000009.1:0-21150 GCA_964609415.1 uncultured Christensenella sp.
GACATGGGGGCGGATGATTACATCACCAAGCCTTTTTCCATTGAGGAATTGCTGGCCCGCATCCGCACCGCGCTGCGCAAGAAAAGCCCTCAGGCCATGCCGCAGCTGGTGATGGGCCCCCTCACCCTTGACATTGCCCGGCACACGCTGACGGTGGACGGGGAAACGGTGGAGCTCACCGGGCGGGAGTTTGCGCTGCTGCAAACCCTCATGGAAAACAAGGACATCGTCCTCAGCCGCGAAACCCTCATGGAGCGGGTGTGGGGCTATGATTATATGGGGGAAACCAATGTGGTGGATGTGTACATCCGCTACCTCAGGGCCAAAATTGGCGACAAGACCGATCAGCACCTGATCCACACCGTCAGGGGTGTGGGCTATGTGGCCAGGGAGAGCGAGTGAATTGAGCGAAACCAAGCGCGTCCGCTCCATCGAAAGACGGGTGAACCACAGCTTTTTGCTGCGGGCGCTGTTTTTGTTGTTGTTTGCCAACCTGCTGGTGGCTGCCGCCACCTTTGGCATGGAGCTGATCGCCCTGGAGCAAAGCGCTCTGGGGGAGGCCTGGAGCTGGTCCCTGAAGCGGCAGTTTTACGCCCAGGACAACAGCCATTGGCTGAAATCCCTCTCAACCGCCATGTATGCCTATCAGGATGCCGCAGGCCAGGAGCATCTGCTGTCCCTGGCCATTCCGCTGCGCAATCTGGGCTTTGCCATGTCAGCGGCGCTGGCCAATCAAAGCTTGCTTTTTATCTTCATCTACCTGGGCTTTCGCCGCCGCACGGCGAACCTCCTGCGCCCGCTCAGGGCCATGGCGGTCACCGCCCAGGAGCTGAGCACCGTCCGCTTTGATGAGCAGAAATACCATCAGCTGGAGGACGCCATTGATTCCCTGAGCGTCCAGAGTCCTGGCGCCCGGCTTTCCATGGGCTCCAGCGAGCTCACCGGCCTTGAAACCGCCGTCAACAACCTCATCACCCGCATGCACGCCTCCTATCAGGAGCAGACCCGCTTTGTGTCAGACGCCTCCCACGAGCTGCGCACGCCCATCGCCGTCATCCGCGGCTATGCGGACTTGCTATCCCGCTGGGGCAAGGATGACGCCCAGGTGATGGATGAATCCGTCAAAGCCATCCAGCAGGAGGCTGACAACATGCAGCGCCTGGTGGAGCAATTGCTCTTCCTGGCCCGGGGGGATTCCGGGCGCAACCCCTTTACCCCCGCCCCCCTTGACCTGTCGGCCCTGGTGCAGGAAGCCTATGAGGAATACCTGCTGATTGACAAATCCCACCACTACCGCCTGAAAACAGACGGCCCCCTCCCCATCACAGGAGACGTGGCCATGCTCAAGCAGGCTTTGCGCATCCTCACCGACAACGCCGCCAAGTATTCGCCGCCCGGCAGCATCATCACCCTCAGCGCCCAGCGCAATGAGAAGGGAGAGCCCTGCATGATCGTGCAGGATAACGGCGCCGGCATCCCCGCCCAGGACCTGTCCCACATCTTTGAACGCTTCTACCGCGCCGACCCAGCCCGGGTGAGGGGCGCTTCCGGCGGCACCGGCCTGGGCCTTGCCATCGCCAAATGGATCGTGGACCGCCACAAGGGCTATTTTGACGTCTTCTCCCGGGAAGGCATGGGTACCCGGGTGACGGTGTGTTTGCCGGGGGAAACCAAGCCTCAAACAGACGTATAAATCAATAGCATACCGAAACAATCTGTGCTAAGATATACTGCAACATATACCAATGCCGAATGGTATTCATTTTTCGGTATCTGTTTTGTATTTGGACCAGGGGGAGGTTTTTTATTTGATTCCAGACGCATTGTTTTTTGCCGTGGTGGACCGGGGCAAAGCGGGGAACCTGTTGCGCTGGGCGCAGGAAAAGGGCGTAACCGGCGGCACCATTTTCCAGGGCGAGGGCACCAACCCGTCGCCCATCCTGAATTTCCTGGGCATCAGCGAGATTCATAAAGAGGTGCTGATGCTGGCGGTGACCAGGGATTTAAGCCAGCAGCTGTTCACCGCCATGAAGGATGAGTTCAAGATGGACAAACGCTACAAGGGCATCGCCTTTGTGGTGCCCTTCCAGCAGTGGCTGCCGGATGCCCCCGCAAGCGGGGATAACTATGACCGGACAAAGCCGCCGCCTTTTGTGTGCCTGATGACCATCATGGACAAGGGCAAGGCAGAGGAATGTATGGAGATCGCCCGCAAGGCCGGTGCCCGCGGCGGCACCATCGTGCATGCCCACGGGGCAGGGGTTCCGCAGAACTTTTACTTTCCGCTGCTTATTGAGCCGCAGAAAGACCTGCTGATGATCATCGCCTCCAGGCTCCAAGCCCCTCCTATTCAGGAAGCGATCTATAAAGGCATGCAGCTGGAAGAAAAGGGCAACGGCATCCTCTTTGCCCTGCCGGTTTTGCGCACCATCGGCCTGTATCAGCCCCGCGGGGCACGGAAGGGGGAGAATAAGTGAACCTCTTCCGCGAAAAACTAAACGAAGTGGTCCGTTCCCTGCTGCCGGTGGTGGCGCTGGTGCTGGTTTTGGCGCTGACGCTGGTGAAGGCAGAGGGGGAAGTCATCGTCCGCTTTCTGATAGGCAGCGCCCTTTTGCTGCTGGGCCTGAGCATTTTCCTGGTGGGCATTGACCTGGCCATGAACCCCATCGGCGGCCACATGGCCACCGAGGTAGCCACCTCCAAAACCGGCTTCAAGGTGGCTATTCTCAGCTTTCTGATGGGCTTTCTGGTCACCGTGGCAGAGCCCGATTTGCTGATTCTGGGCGAGCAGGTGGAGGCCGCTTCCGGCGGCACCATCGGCGCACAGCTCATGGTCTACCTGGTGTCAGCCGGTGTGGGCACGCTGATTATGATGGGCACCTTCCGGCTGCTGGGCGGCAAGATGAAATATGCCACCTTCATGGGCCTAGCCTATCTGGGCATCTTTGGGCTGTCCATCTTTGTGTCAGAAGAATTTCTGGCCATATCCTTTGATTCCTCAGGCGCCACCACGGGCGCCCTCACCACCCCCTTTATCCTGGCGCTCTCAGCTGGCCTCTCCCGCATCAAGGGTGGCAAAACAGCCGAGGAGGACGCCTTTGGCATGGTGGGTGTGATGAGCGCCGGCCCCATGTATGCCCTGATGCTGATGTCCATCATCACCGGGCAGCAGCACATCCAGGGCGAACCCCTGGCCAAAGCGCCCATGAGCCTTCTTCAGATGCTGCCGGACGAATTGATCAAGTCCCTGTTCGCCCTGCTGCCGCTGTGTGCCTTGTTCTTCATCCTGAACTTTTTCCACTTCAAGATCACAAAGCGGGAAATGGGCCGCATCATCAAGGGCCTTTTATACACGCTGCTGGGGCTCACCCTGTTCCTCACCGGGGTGTATGCCGGGTTTATGGACATGGGCTACCTGATTGGCAGCCGCATCGCCCAGAACTTCCACTGGCTGCTCCCCCTTGTGGGCTTCCTGCTGGGCACGATTGTGGTCCTGATGGAGCCTGCCGTCATCGTTTTGGGGCACCAGATCGAGGATGTCACCGGCGGGCGGATCCCGCTGAAGATGATCCGCATCACGCTGTCCATCGGTGTGGCGCTGGCCATTGCCGGCTCCATGATCCGCATCATGATCCCGGCGGTTAAGCTGTGGTATTTCCTGCTGCCTGGTTTCCTGATCGCGGTGATCCTCTCCTTCCGTTCAGACCCAGTCTTTGTGGGCATTGCCTATGACGCGGGCGGCGTGGCCTCCGGCCCCATGACCGCCACCTTCGTGCTGGCTTTTGCCCAGGGCGCCGCCGCCATGACCCCCACCGCCAACGTGCTGGTGGATGGCTTTGGCGTCATCGCCATGGTGGCCATGGCCCCTGTGCTTTCCATCATGGCATTGGGCGCTGTGTTCCAGCATAAAACGGCGCATCTACCCAAGGAGGAAAAAGCCATGCCTGAGCCCATTTCGCTCCCCGCTGGCGCTGCCAAAACCTACGACTGTGTGGTGGCGGTGCTCAACCGCGGGCTGTCAGAAGATGCCCTCAAAATCGCCCAGGCTGCCGGCTCTGGTGGGGCCACCATCATCCATGGGCGCGGTTCAGGCGGGCATGACATCAAGTTCCTCAGCTTTGAAATGCAAAAGGAAAAGGAGATTGTCATCTGGCTCACCGATACCCGCCTGTCAGAAAGCATTGCGCGCAGCCTGTATACCCAGCTGGACCTGGGCGGCGAAGGCGGCGGCAAGGTGTTCATGGTGCCCGCTTATGCCCTGGGGCTGGACGCTTCTGGCTTTCCCGTCCCGCCAAGTGAGGCTGTTGCAGACGTTAATGATGAAGCCTGACCGCCCCGCATTAGCAAAGCTTTCCCCCATTCTCATGGGATCTTAATCTGGCTTCCCTCTTTCTTTCATTTTGCTCCCTTATGATAAGACCGTACAAAGAACCACGGACAATGAAGGAGGGCAACATGGAAAGATACGAGATGGCAGAACTGCTCAGAGACAAGGCCAATGTAAGCTACGAGGCGGCCAAAAAGGCCCTGGAAGAAAACGACTGGAACATGCTGGAGGCCATGGTGGCCCTGGAACAACAGGGGAAAATGGGAAAGGCTGAGGCCCCCAAATCGCACAAACCCCAGGCAGCTGAACCCAATCTGTTCATCAAGGCGGTCAACTGGCTTACCAGCCTGATTGACAAAGGCAACCGCAGCTATTTCATCATCAGGAAAGCGGGGAACGAGCTCACTCGCATGCCGGTCACGGTGTTTGTGGCGCTCATCATTCTGCTTCATGGCTTTAGCATCTTTGCCCTCATCCTGGGCCTGATCTTCGGCTATGAATACACCTTCCTGGGCGCCCAGCAGATTGAGGAGGCAAAGGAAGCCGCCCGCCAGGCTGAAACCGCGGCAGATGAGCTGAAGGACTGGCACACGGTCAACAGCATGAACGTCTAATCACATAAAAACCTTATCCCACCAAGCGCTCCATTTGGGGCGCTTTTCGCATTATCAGGCTTGACATTAACCTAAGGTTAAGCTTTATGATACGTTTATGGAGGCAGATTATGACCTACACCATCTCGCAGCTGGCCGCCTTATCAGGCATGACCACCCGGGCCCTTCGTCATTATGACAAGCTGGGCCTGCTAAAGCCCAGCCGCATCAAAGCCAATGGCTACCGTATCTACGGGGCAGAGGAAGTCGATCGCCTGCAGCATATCCTCCTCTACCGGGAGCTGGGCCTCCCCCTTAAGGAAATCAAGGGCTTGCTGTCAGTTGGGGCATTTGATGCCAGGGCAACGTTGGAAAGCCATTTGAGCGCGCTGAAAGCGCGGCAAGTGCAACTGGACGCCCTCATTGCCAATGTTGAAAAAACCATCCAATCGCAAAAAGGAGAGATATCCATGACTGATCAGGAGAAATTCGAAGGCTTGAAAGCCAAAATGGTTCAGGAAAACGAACAGCGCTACGGCCAGGAAGCCCGGGCCAAATATGGCGACGAAGCCATTGACCAGGCCAATGCCAAACTGGCCGGTATGAGCCAGGCGCAATTCGCCAGGGGCGAAGCCCTGACCGCTCAGCTCAATGACACCCTCAAAGCCGCCGTCCTTGAGGGAAACCCCGCGGGGGAGCTGGCACAAAAGGCCTGCGCGCTGCACAAAGCCTGGCTTTTACAGTATTGGCCCAGCTACAGCAAGGAAGCCCACATGGCCATTGCCCAGACCTATGTGGATGACCCCCGCTTCACCGCCTATTACGACAAAATCAGCCCAGGCACCGCCCAATTCCTGCGGGATGCGCTAATCATCTACTGCAAAGACTGATAAACCCGCTGGCATCCCTTCCTTATCCTGAATATCCCAAATCATTTGATTCCCATTCAAAAACCTGCACGGCCTTCTGCGCCAGAGGCAGGTTTTTTTGACAGCAACATCATTATCAAGCCTAACCCATGATACACTGGCTTTGAAAAAGATAAAGAATGGATGGAACGCCTGCGGCATAGCCGCCGTCTATTAAGGTGAAAGGAGGTGGGCGGATGGATTTTGCAGCGGTACCATGCAAAGTCCGGGAAGAGCGGATCACAAGGCTGATGGAAAACCATGGCCGGGAGCTGAAACGCCTGTGCTTCCTGTACCTGAAGGATCTGGCGCTGGCGGAAGACGCGGCGCAAGAGACTTTTCTTAAAGCCTATAAGGCCCTGGACAGCTTCCGGGGAGAAAGCAGCGAAAAAACCTGGCTGACCCGCATCGCGGTCAACGTCTGCCGGGACATGCAGCGAAGCGCTTGGTGGCGCCATACGGA
Organism: uncultured Christensenella sp.; assembly: GCA_964609415.1. Taxonomy (GTDB): domain Bacteria; phylum Bacillota; class Clostridia; order Christensenellales; family Aristaeellaceae; genus UBA6115. Next base: position 6,292 of record CAZSSU010000009.1, read on the forward strand.
CCGCAAAGTGTCCCTGGACAGCCTGCCTGAGCCCTCAGCGCCTTTCCAGACGCCTGACCCCACCGTGATGCGGGAGATCATGGCGCTGCCCACCCGGCACCGGGAAGTGATCCTGCTGCGCTACTATCAGGAGATGGAGATCGCGGACATTGCGCTGGCGCTGTCCATTCCTGAGGGCACGGTCAAGTCACGCCTCAGCCGGGCCCGAGAAAAACTGGCAACAAAGCTTGAAAGGTGGTATTTCGATGAAGAGTAAAGTAAAGCCCATCCTCGACAGCCAGCTTTCAGGGCTGGACTGGACGCCGGAGGACAGCCTGAACATGCTCCGGCTGATGAGAGGAGAAACCCAGATGAAAAAGAAACTATCATGGGCCCTGGTTATGGCCTTGGCCATCACGCTGATAGCCGTGTCGGCACTGGCCGTCACCCTGTGGAAAAATTACTATAACAAGATGGCGCACAACGAAGGCCAAATCGGCTATTTTGACAGCTGGAACGGCGACAAACGGGCGGAATTTGTGCTGGCGATGCAGGAAGAGGGCATCGAATTTGACAAGGCGTCAATCAATAAACTGGCTAGTAAGGATACCAGCGATGCGGACAAGTCAAAAATCGCCACCGACCTGATCCTGAACCGCTACCCTGGCATGCGGGAAGACACCATCACCACCCTTTCCATCATGGAGGCGGAGAAAGGCCCCATGCACACCTGGAGCCTGGCTGATAAGGCCATGTACACCCAGCTACTGGTGAAGTCCGGCACCTTAAGAGCGGATGAGGAAATGTTCTGGACGCCCGGAAAGGATGATATCCCCCAGGAAAAGGCCCTGTCCATTGCCCAAGAAGCCGTGATGGAAAAGTTTGGTGAAACCGAAGAAAGCTTGAAAAAATATCAGGTATTTGCAGAGCTCCGCAGCCGCGCAGACCAGCGGGATGAACGCAAATGGCTGGTGTACTACGTGGATCCTCAACAGGAAGGCACCCCTCAGTATGATGTGTGGATGGATGGGAAAACCGGGGAGCTGGAAGAGGTATGGTCACCGGCCCAAAAGGTAGAGGAAGCGAAGAAAAACGCGCCGCCGGCGCATATCTCCCAGATGTGGGATGAGGCCATTGTGGCCTTCCGCGAAGCAGAGCCCTATACGACGGAGAGCCTGATGGGATTGCGGTCCCAATGGGCAGACAAATTTGCTGAGATGAAACAGCACACCACGCATTGGGGCGGCATGTATAACACCATCAAAAACCTCATGGAGCAGGACATCCGCCTGCCTGAAGATGGCGCCATTTCATCAGAGCAGGCCTGGGAAAAGGCGGAAACCGCCGTGCTGGCGCTGCCCGGCTGGACCAGGGAAAAACTGGACATGTTTGGCCGCTTGGCTGAGGTGTATTACTTCTCCAGGGAGCTGGATAAACCGGTATACCATCTGTTCTATACCCAGAAGCGGCATTACTGGCCGGAGTTTGATGGGAAGCCTTCTGATACTTACGAAAAAGATTACCTGTTACCTCTATATGCCCTGTATGGCGGGGATAGCACAGACGTCCCCCACTATGCGGCCATCAGGCTTGATGCCAAAATCGGCGAACTGACAGAAGCGCCCGTGGTGGGGCAATATCAAAAGGGTGTCCCCATTGTGCCGGAGTTTGAACTAATCAAATAACTACCTCCCTAAACACCAAGGGCTCCTGCGGGTTCAAGCCGCAGGAGCCCTTATGCTTCATACATTACAACTATCTCGAGAAATCACCGGGGATTAATCCTGAGGCTTACAATCCCTTCACTTGTGTTTTATTCTTCCGCCGCTTCTTGCCGCTTGCGGAAATACTCATATTCCTCCCGCAGCTCCTTATTCAGCGCCAAAGAGTTCCAGCGGCTGTTTGACGGGGTCAGCACAGCCTTTAGCGCCACCGGCGGAAGCCCCGCCCCCCGAATGCCGTCCAGCAGCTGGCTTAACATGCCCTGGGGGAAGAAGCCCAGCACCATCATCTCATCCTCAAAGCCAGGGCCTTCATAAGGCTTGTCCGCTTCCGGCTCAAGGCCGGCCAGGGCTGCCAGGGTCTGGCTGTATTCTGCTTGTTTCACCTTCCGCACCCGGATGCCCAGGCTTTCAGACAGGCGCTTGATGCCCTCCCCCCGTTCGCCTTCCAGGTTGTAACACAGTATCATCGGCTCCTGCATTGCCATCCTCCTTGCGTCTCAATATCGCTCATCTCATCATACCCATTTTGACAACGTTGAGGGCTGTGATTTCTCACCCTTTCTATCTCATATAATCATATGTTCTGTCCCAGCAGGATGGTATATAGAATCCATAATCATCAAAGCTTTGACTCAGACTGCGGCTTTGATACATCTCTTGATCTGTCAGGTTAAAGAACGGCATACCAGAGCCGCCCACGTCGTTCCAGGTGGCATCATAATGATACCAGTAACCATCAATATACACGATATTCCAAGCGTGTGTTCCTACTTTCGTCAGGCCAACTGCGTAAATGCAGGGAATACTATAATAACGCATCGCAAACTGGGTGCTGCGGGCGTATCCTTCACAAACCGCTGTACGATTTATGATAACGGATGACAGATCTCTTACTCTTGCGGCCAGTTTTGTGCGCCCAGGTTCATCGTTATCTAAAAGATAAACACAGCGTTTTGGAAAATATCGGTCATAGGTCAGTTGCTTGCTTAAATCTGTATATCCCCATTCAGGTTTATGCTTTATTGTATCCAATGCCTTTGTACAAGAATCGACTAGCTTGTTGATATTAACAGCGTACTCCTTATATTCATTTTCACCTTCCATAATGCCATAAAACGCACTAATCCGTGATGTCACAGTACAAAGAATTTCAGGGCAATCGTATTCAAGCACCATCTCAACGCGTTTTTCTTGATAGGGCGTGAGCTTAAACTGGTCAATGCTCCACTGCTCTACCTTTCCCAAGGCTATCGCATCGTACCTGTACGAAAACGCGCATTTCTCTTGATAATCAAGTTGTTCATAAAGAAAGCGAAGAGAAGGGGAATAGACATTCCAAAGCGATGCAGTAGGAACAGTCGAATAAGAAAAAGCGTACGCAAGCGGCATAAATGAAAGGAATAACACCATGCACAGCGCCCATGCAAAAACTCTTTTCATGGCCTACCTCGTTACATTCTTTTGTTAATAATTTTACCATATAGCCTATATAATCGCAACACGCTACAAGGTTCCTTTGGTATACCATACTTGAAGACAGAGCAAAAACCGCTATAATAAACCCATCCAATCAAGCACTTTATCGGAGAGGCGCATGACAAACACCCTCTACGCCCTGGCCTTCGCATTTCGGAAAACCAGCCTCTGGCAGCAGCTAAACGACAGGCAACTGTTTGCCGTTCGCCTGCCTGATGGCAGCATTGGGTATTGCTGTGTCAGAGGTCAGGGTCACCAGCGCTTCGCGCTGACCGTCTATCTGGGGCAAAGGGGGCTTGAATCCTACCAGCGCCTGCTAAGCCAGCCCAAGCATATCACAGCCCAGGAGCTGCGCAGCATGGCCCGCACCCAGGATGCCCTGCAATGCGCATACGCCTATAAGCATGAGCTGTCAGACGGGGTCTTTGCCCAGGCGATGGCCCATTGGCAGGGGCCCGCCAGCGCACTTCCGGTCAAATACCCATATCCCTTCTTCACCCGCTACCAGCCCCGGCATGTGCCCTGGCTACCAGACTTGGAAAATGGCGAAACAGCCCCTTTGATCCGCGCGCTGGAGGCAGGCCTTGAGGTGTCCAGGCAGCTGGCCAAAACCAAGCCCCAAACCCTGGGCTTCTCCAAAAAAGGCATCGATGCCCGGCGCATTCCCCTGCTTGAAAAAGAGGGCGATGGTTTCCTTTGGGGCAGCATTGCTGTGCCGCCCGCGCCCCCTGTTATTTTCCCAACAGCCGGCTTTTCCAGCGATGATATCCTGGCCATCAAGCGGCAAATCAAAAGAAACAGCAGAGTTTGGGCCTGTGATGTGTACCTCAGCCCCCATGCGCTGAATGCTGATGAAGATGCGCCTGACACTGGAGATACCCTCCCTGAACGCGCCGTGTACCCCTTCATGTTGATGGCAGCTGACATGGACAGCGGAGAGCCCATCACCATCAACCTTGGCCCCCTCCCAGACCCGGATGCCTACGCCGCGCCATTTCTCAATGTGTTGCTTCATATCATGGCACAGCAGGGCGCTCCGCCCTTTCTGGTGGTGGAAAACGAAAGAACCCATGTGCTCCTGGAACCATTGGGCATCCCCATCGTCAGGCGGCAGGAAATCCCCGTGATTTCCCGGATCAAGGATGACATGGTCAGGCATATGCGAAGTGACATGGATCCCCAGACGGTGGACAAAATAGAAGCCACGGAAAGGATGCTGCGGAAACGCGGCTTTGATAAACAGCTCACCTCCCTCCAGCTGGCTGACCTGGCCTTCGCACTGGATGGGGTCCCCCTTTATCAGGACGCGGAACGCCAGCTGGGCCAGGCGCTGCGCGGCATGATGATCAGGCCGCTTGACATGATCTAAGGCCTGCGCACTATGTTTTCCAGGCGTCTTTATGCTATGATATGCAGGACAGAAAGCCTTATAAACACCAGAACCTAAGGAGGGTGCAGATGAACGAAAACGACAAGCGCGTAGCGCAGCAGATTGAGACGGGCGAGGCCTTTCTGGGCATTGAGCTGGGCTCCACCCGCATTAAAGCGGTGCTGATTGACGCGAATCACCAGGTGCTGGCCACCGGCAACTTCGACTGGGAAAACCAGCAGGTGGACGGCGTTTGGACCTATCCGCTGGCGCTGGCCTGGGAAGGCCTGTCCAGCGCTTACCTGGACTTGAAACGCCAGGTGAAGTCCCGCTTCGGCCTCACCCTCACGCGGCTTAAAGCCATGGGCATCAGCGCCATGATGCATGGCTACCTGCCCTTTGACGGGCAGGGAGAGCTGTTGGTGCCCTTCCGCACCTGGCGCAACACCATGACCCTGGAAGCCGCGGAAAGGCTGACAGAGACTTTTTCCTTCAGCATTCCCCAGCGCTGGAGCGTGGCCCATCTCTACCAGGCCGCCCTGAACAAAGAGCCCCATGTGAAGGATGTGCGCTTCATCACCACCCTGTCCGGCTACATCCACTGGCAGTTGACCGGGCACAAGGTGCTGGGCATTGGCGACGCGGTGGGCATGTTCCCCATTGACGCCAAAACCCTGAACTATGACAAAACCATGCTGGCCTCCTTCCAGGGCCTGGTGGATGGCTATGCCTTCCCCTGGCAGCTGGAGAATTTACTACCCCAGGTGCTTCTGGCCGGGCAGGACGCCGGCACGCTCACCCCGGAAGGCGCCCGCCGCCTGGATCCGGAAGGTGACCTGCTCCCCGGCATTCCCCTCTGCCCGCCGGAAGGTGACGCTGGCACCGGGATGACAGCCACAGGGGCTGTAGACGCCGGCACCGGCAACGTGTCCGCCGGCACATCCATTTTCGCCATGGTGGTGTTGGATCACAGCCTGAGCCGCTATTACCCCGAGATTGACATGGTCACCACCCCCGCCGGCGATCCTGTCGCCATGGTGCACTGCAACAACTGCACCACCGACCTGAACGCCTGGGTGGACGTGTTTGCCCAGTTCGCTAGGGAAGCGGGGCTCTCCATCAGCAAAGGGCAGATATACGAGGCCTTCTTTGAAGCGGCGCTGAAAGCCGACCCTGACGCCGGAGGCGTCACCGCCATCGGCTACCACTCCGGCGAACACATCACCGGCTTTACCACCGGGCAGCCCCTTTTGATGTACCCCAGCGACGATGCGTTCTCCTTCTCCAACCTGGCCAGGGCCATCCTGCTCTCCACCCTGGGAACGCTTAAAATCGGCATGGAAATCCTGGAGAAAGAGCAGGTGTCCATCAGCCGCATCCTGGGCCATGGCGGGCTGTATAAAACCGGGGACGCCGGCCAGCGTTTCACCGCCGCAGCCTTGGCGGCGCCTGTGTCGGTTATGGCCACCGCCGGGGAGGGCGGCGCCTGGGGCATCGCCATCCTGGCCGCCTACCTGGCCCAGCAAAACGGCCTCAGCCTGGGCGAATACCTGGACGAAAAGGTCTTCAAGTCCCTGAACAGCAAAACCCTAAGCCCGGATGAAAAGGACGTGGCCGGCTTTAAATCCTATATAGAGCGCTTCAAGAAAGCCCTCCAGGTGGAGCGCGCCGCCATCAGCCAATATAAAGGAGAATGACATGCTAAAATCCTTAAAACAAGCCGTTTACGAAGCCAATATGGCCCTGCCCCGCTATCAGCTTGTCACCTTCACCTGGGGCAATGTCAGCGCCCGGGATCCGGAAACAGGCCTCATCGCCATCAAGCCCAGCGGCGTGCCCTATGAGACATTAAAGGCGGAGGACATCGTGATTCTAAGGCCTGACGGCACAGTTGCCGAAGGCCATATGCGGCCTTCTTCAGACGCGCCAACTCACCTGGCCCTCTATGCCCGCTACCCGGAGATAGGCGGCATCGTCCACACCCATTCACCCCAGGCCACCGCCTGGGCCCAGGCCCAGCGGGCCATCCCCTTTTACGGCACCACCCACGCAGATTACTTCTATGGCCCCGTTCCCTGCGCCAGGAGCCTGAGCGAGGAAGAAATCGCCCAGGATTATGAGCACAATACCGGCCTAGTCATCATTGATACGCTGGAGAGCCAGGGCATCAACCCCATGCACACCCCGGCCATCCTGGTCAGCTCTCACGGCCCTTTCACCTGGGGCAAAGACGCTGATGAGGCGGTCTACCACGCTGTGGTATTGGAAGAAATCGCCCGCATGGCCGCGCTCACGGAAGCCATTAACCCACACATCAAGCCCGCACCAGACATCCTCCGGGACAAGCACTTTTTCCGCAAACACGGAGAGGGCGCTTATTACGGCCAGGGCTGACCAGAGGCAAACAAAAAAAGCGGGAACCTTTTCAAAAGAGAAGGTTCCCGCGCCTTATTGAAGGGCCTTATTAGCTCTGCAAAAGCGCCTGCGCTTTGCGGGCGATGATAATTTCCTCGTTGGTTGCCACCACATATACCCTAACCGGGCTGTCAAGCCGGGAAATCAGGCTGCCAGCCTCACCCTTGATATTGGCAGCCTCATCCAAACGGACGCCCAGAAATTTAAGTTCGCTCAGCACTTCCGCCCGAAGCCCTGCGCTATTTTGCCCGATGCCGCCGGTGAAAGCTATGGCATCCAGCCCGCCCAGCGCCGCCGCGAAAGCGCCAATCTGCTTTTTGATTTGATAGGCAAAGGCCATGAAAGCGGTATGGGCCACCGGGTTCCCCTCACGCGCCGCCTGCTCAATATCCCGGAAGTCAGCCGACAAGCCGCCAGACAGGCCCAGCAACCCGCTTTCCTTGGCATACATCTCCTTGATGTCGCTAAGCGCCATGCCCAGGCTGTCATGCAGATAAAAGGTCAGGTAGGGGTCGATGTCCCCCGCCCGGTTGTTGTGGGGCAGCCCTGTTTGCATGGAAAGCCCGATGGTGGTATCCACCCCCACGCCGCCCCGCACCGCTGCGATGGAAGAGGAGCCACCCAGGTGGCAGGTGACGATTCTCATGTCATCCCTGCCCTCTTTCTTCGCCACCCAGCCGCTCACATACTCATGGGAAGCCCCGTGCGCGCCGCTGCGCTTCAGCCCCTTGTCAAACAGCGCCCGGGGCAGGGGGTAGATGGCCGCATACTCCGGCATCCCCTGGAAAAAGCCCGTCTCAAAGCTGCCCACCAGGGGCACCCCGGGCATCAGCCGCATAAACTGGCGGATAGCGTTCACATAGGGCGGATTATGCGCCGGCAGGAAAGCATACAGCGCTTCCATCCCCAAGAGCACTTCTTCCTCCAGCCGCACAACCCCGGTATAGCCCATGGCCGCCACCACCTTAAACGCCACGCAATCCGGGCAGCGGCCGTCTTCCAGCGCGCCTGCTTCCGATAAAAACCGCAGCATCCGCCCAATGGCGTCCGCATAGCCCGTCGCGGGCTCATCCCCAGATTCCCGGATGCCCTCTAAGGTTTGCTGCTTGTAAGCGCCTTTTTTGCGCCCCACGCCCTCAAACTGGCCAGCGGCCAGTTCCTTCTCCCCGGCCGACATGTCATACAGCCGGTATTTCAAAGAGGTGCTCCCCACATTGCAGGAAAGTATCAGCATATCTCGTCCTCCCTTACCCATTACCCGTATCATAACACGCTTTCATGGCCAGGAAAATAGGCTCGCTTCCTCTTCAAAAATCCTCAGATTATGGTATGATACACGCAACCATTCACACCATTCCCCTGCCGGGCCTTTCATCCGTCTGCAGGGGCAGGAGGCAATATGACAAGACAGGGCATATGCGTGGCGGGAAACATCATTGTGGACATCGGCTATCCCGTTTCCGCCTTCCCCAAGCCAGGGCAACTGGTGACCATTCTGGATGATAAAACCATGACAGTCGGCGGCCTGGCTGTCAGCGTGGGCATTGACCTGGCTCGGCTGGATGGGGATTTGCCCATCCACATTCTGGGCTGCATGGGCGATGATCCGGAAGGCCGCTTGATCCGTCAGCAGTTTGGTTTGTATCCAAACATCAACACCCAGCACATCGCCACTTGCGGGCAAACCTCCTTCACCCTGGTGATGAATGACAGCAGCACCAAGGAGCGCACCTTCTTCCAATTCCGCGGAGCGAACGCCGCCTTTGACGGAGCAGATGTCCCCTGGGAAAAGATAAACGCCAAAATTTTCCACGCCGGCTACATCCTGCTGATGGATGGACTGGATGAACCAGACCCTGTATACGGCACCCGCATGGCCAGGATGCTCTGCACGGCAAAATCCCATGGGATGCTGACATCAGTTGATGTGGTCAGCGAAGCCAGCGAGCGATTTTGCACCATGGTCCCCCCTGCCCTTAAATACACCGATTATTGCATTATCAATGAATATGAAGCCGGGAAAACCACCGGCATCCCCCTGCGGGACAAGAATGGCAAACTGCTGGAAGACCACATCCCCACGGTGCTAAATGCCCTGAAAACCATGGGGGTTTCCCGCTGGGCGGCCATCCACGCGCCGGAAGGTGCATGGGGCCTGGACGAACAGGATATTCCGGCTGCTCTGCCCAGCCTGAAACTACCCCAGGGTTATATCAAGGGCACCACAGGCGCAGGGGATGCCTTCTGCTCAGGCGTGCTTTATGGCGCGCACCAGGAGATGCCCCTCATTGACGCCCTGCGCCTGGGCACCGCCACCGCCGCCGCCTCGCTTGGCGCGCCAGACGCCAATTCCGGTGTGCTGACGGCAGATGAAACCCTTTCTTTCTACTGGAGAATGGGCGGGGAATAATCCGCCAGAATCAACTGAGGCTGCCCGATACAGGCAGCCTCCTTTGTTATACCACCGGCTCCAGGTTTTTCCGCTTGTTATCAGCTGCGGCCAGCCTCAATTCCATCACCGTGGCACCTTCAATAATTAAGGGGATATATGCCATAATCACGCCTGTAAGGGGAGCGTTTTCCTTCAGGCCACTCAGGGCTTCCAGAGCCCTGGCTGCTTCCGTTTCCGTCAGGGGCAGTTTTTGCTCCTTCATGTATTGGTTCAGCGCCAACGCCGCCCCCAGGGCAATATAATCCGGTCGCAGGCCCATTCCCAGGCAAAGCCTGGCAGAGCCAATCATCCGGTCATCCGGAGCCATTTTACGGGGGATATCCGCCCCCACCCGCTGGCAGGTATCTCCCAGACCGCTATTGGCAAATCGCCCCAGCAAATCCTGAATGTGCTGAAGCAGGGCGTCAGCGGGCACCTGATAGCGCCGATACAGCGCCGCCATGCTCTCCAGCATCGCGTTTTGGGTTATAAACGCGGTGTCCGCGTCCCGGATGGCTTCTGTGATATAGGTTTTTCCCGTATAGTGCCCCAGGTAGGCACAGGTGGCATGGCCCATATTGTGCACAAAAAGCTTGCGCCTGATGTAATAATCAAAGGGACTGAAGGGTGTAAGGCCCGGCAGCTCCGGAATTTCTCCCTTGAAGCCCTCCTGATCCACCGGCAGGAAAGCGTATTCTTCCACACACATGCGCAGCGGGTCTCCCTCCCGCATGCGGTCTGTCTGCACCGGCACCATGCGGCCGATGGAAGCTTCCACCAGGCCCACCCGTTTATCGAATAAAGCCTGCTCCTCAGGCAGCAGATGCGCTTTGATCAGCCCCGCCAGCACCAGGTTGGCGTCCATCAGGTTTTCACACACGATGATGTCCAGGCTCTTTTCCGTGCGGGCAAAGCGCCTTTTAAGCCCATCTGCCACCACCGGGGCAATCAGCGGCAGGATGTTAGCGCCGACCGCGGTGGCCATGATGTCACATCCTGCGATGGCCTCAGCCACCTTATCCACCTCCCGGCCATTGATGGCCTCAAAGTTGGTGATGGGCTGATCCTCATATGTCATATCCCTGATGACCCGCAGGGGATAAGTGCCCCTGGTGTTGAGCGCATCCACCAGCTCCTGGTTCACATCCACAAACTGCACCTTATATCCGCCTCGGCTGAACACCGGCCCGATAAAGCCCCGGCCAATGTTTCCCGCCCCATACATCACCGCGCGCATTGCTAGCCTCCCATTTTGTCGCAGGCCTACGCCTGGTTTTTCCCCATTGTACAATCCCACAAAGAAGCATACAAGCAAAATATCCCTGATGAAGCATCTTCAGGGATGAGCCCTCCGGAATGAATCCTTTGGGGCTTGGGGGCGCTCTTGTCAGATAGCCCTCAACATTTTCTCCGCCTCACCTCAGCACCTTCCCCAGAAACTCCTTGGTCCTGGGGTTTTGGGGGTTGGTGAAGATGGCGTCCGGCGGGCCTTGCTCGGCGATCTGGCCTTCGTCCATGAAAAGGACGCGGGTGGACACCTCCCGGGCGAAGCCCATTTCGTGGGTGACGATGAGGGTGGTCATGCCGTTTTTGACCAGGTCCTGGATGACCACCAGCACCTCGCCCACCATCTCAGGATCCAGGGCGCTGGTGGGTTCATCAAACAGCATCACCTCGGGGTCCATGGCCAGCGCTCGCACGATGGCCAGGCGCTGCTTCTGCCCGCCGGAAAGGCGGCGGGGATGCTCCGCGGCCTTATCCGACAGCCCCACCCGGGCCAGCAGCTGGCGGCCATATTCATCCGCGTCGGCTTTTGTGCGTTTTTTCAGCAGCACTGGGGCCAGGGTCACGTTTTCCAGCACGGTCAGATGGGGGAACACATTAAAATGCTGGAACACCATGCCCATTTTCTGGCGGTACAGGTCGATATCCACGCCCTTGCGGGTAAGGTCAAGGCCGTCAAAAAACACAGAGCCAGAGCTGGGCACCTCCAGCAGGTTCAGGCACCTGAGGAAGGTGGATTTGCCAGAGCCTGAGGGCCCGATGATGGACACCACTTCCCCATCCTGGATCTTCTCGTTGATGTTGCGCAGCACATCTAAACCGCCAAAGGATTTGCACAGATTGACTGTCTCAATCACTGACCTTCAGCCTCCTTTCAAAAGCGTTCACAGCCTTGGAGAGGGTGAAGGTGAGGATGAAATAGATAACGCCCACCACCACCAAAGGCTCAATCACCAGGTACATGCTCCCCCTGACGGTGGAATACTGGGTCATCAGGTCCCCCACAAAGAAGGTGGAGGCCAGGGAGGTTTCCTTGATGACGGTGACAAACTCGTTGCCCAGCGCCGGGAGGATGTTTTTGATGGCCTGGGGCATCACAATGCGCAGCATGGTTTGCCGGGCGGAGAGGCCCAGCGTTCTGGCCGCCTCCGTCTGCCCATAATCCACCGCCTGGATGCCCGCCCGCACCACCTCGCACACGTAGGCTGATGAGTTGATCACCAGTGCGATGGACACACAGGCGAACTTGGACAGGTTGAGCATGGGCAGCGCCTCAGGCAGCATAAAATAAAACAGATACAACTGCAGCAGCAGCGGCGTGCCCCGGATCACCTCCACGTAGCCGGTGGCAATGCCGCTGACAGCCTTGTTTTTGCTGCGGCGCATCAGCGCCAGGATGGAGCCCAGGACGGTGCCAAACAGCACCGTGATAAAGCTCAGCAGCAGCGTATAGCCCGCCCCCTGCAAAAACAGCCCCCAATACTTGCTGAGCACCCGGCCCATGTTGGGAATAAAGTTGGTAAACATCCTGCCTCCTTGTTATAGCGCGTCAGCACTGAGTATGGCCGCAGCCAGCATCTCCCCATCAACTGGGAAAGGGATATCCACCATGTCCTGCTGGCTAAGGGCTTGGGGAAGGAGCGCCATCACTGTTTGATTCCGGATATCAAAGCCCAGTTCATCCAGGCTGGCGGGGATGCCCAAAGCGCTGATAAACCGCTTGAGCGCCCGGGCCTCTTCCTCTTTGCCCTCCAGGCACAGCTGCACCACGCTGCCCCAGGCCACCAGGTCGCCATGCAGCTGGCCTGATAACTGAGGCAAATCATACAGCGCGTAATACAGCGCATGGGCCAGGCCGCCGTTGAAGCGGTCCTGCACCAGCAGGCTCACCAGCCCCGTGTTAATAACACACAGCTGGCAGGCCAGGCGGAAGGCCGGGCTATCCTGCCCACTTACCGCATCACGCAGGGCTTCCTCCCCCAGCTCCATCAGGGCTTCATACCCCATCCTGGCGATGGACAGCCCCAGGCGGTCGTTATAGGGCAACCGCTCCTGCCCCGCCTTGTACACCGCCTCCACATGTTTGGCAATGCTATCGCCAATGCCAGCCCGCAGGTACATGGCCGGGGCAGCCGACAGGATGCCCGTGTGCAAAAACACATGCCTGGGCGGGGCATCCAGAAACAGGAAGGGATCGTAGGCTGAGAGCCCCGGGTGATGCAGCACCGACAGCGCCGTGGTGGCAGCGCAGGTGGCGGGGATGGTGGGCAGCGTGATCACCGGCTTCCCCGCGTAATGGCCCGCCGCCTTGGCGGTGTCAATCGCCCGTCCGCCCCCCATGCCAAGGATGACATCAGCACCAAAGGACTTGGCCGCTTCCGCCATTTCCAGGGCTGTCTCCATGGTGGCCTCCCCCTTGAAGGGGCGCACCGCTAGGGTGATCCCGGCAGGGCTCACCGCCTCCTGCAAGGGGTAAAACCCAGCCGCCAGCGCCTGTTGCCCGCCGATGATAAGGCCCCTTGCGCCATATGGCCCCATGGCGTCCGCCACCCCGGCATAGGCCATGGGCCCTACGGTGAAGGGCGGATGAGCACAGGTATAGGCGGCTGTTGGGTTTAAAGCCTTTTTCATAGTTCACCCAGCCTTGCCAGGCGCTTGATGGCCTCGCGCAGGCTTTCCTCGCTGCGGGCAAAGTGCAGGCGCATCAGGCCGGTTTCCTTGTCGCCGCTGAAAAAGCTGGAGCCGGGAACCGCTGCCACGCCGTACTCCCGCGTGACAAATTCGCAGAAAGCCAGGTCGCTCATGCCGTGGAAGCGGGGCAGCGACAGGAAGCCGCTGATATCCGCCATCACGAAATAGCTGCCCTGGGGCACCGTGTGGGGAATGCCGATGGCACCCAGTCCTTCCAGGAAAATCTGCCGCTTCTGGGCATACAGATCACGCAGGCCCTGGTAATAGGATGGCCCTGCCCGAAGCCCTGGCAGCGCTGCCGCCTGAAGCGGGGCTGCGGCGCCCACGGTGAGGAAATCATGCACCTTCCGGGCCGCCTCCACCGCCCGTTCAGGGCCGATCAGATAGCCCAGGCGCCAGCCGGTGATGGAATAGGTTTTGGATAGGGAGCTGACTGTGAGGCAGTTATCCCACATGCCAGGCAGCGAGGATAAACGCACATGGGTGTAGGGCTCATACACGATGTGCTCATACACCTCATCGGTGATCACCCAGGCGTCATAGCGCTTGGCCAGGCTGCCGATGCGGGTGAGCTCATCCACGGTAAACACCTTGCCGGAGGGGTTTGAGGGGTTGCACACCACCAGGGCCTTGGCCCCAGCCTGAAAGGCCGCCTCCAGCGCCTGCCAATCCACCGCGTAGTCGGGCGGGGCGAGGGGCACAAACAGCGCTTCAGCGCCCGCGATGATGGCATCCGCCCCATAGTTTTCATAAAAGGGGGAAAACACCGCCACCTTGTCCCCGGGGTTAATCACCCCCAGCATGGCGCAGATCATGGCTTCCGTGGCCCCACAGGTGACCACAATTTCAGTTTCCGGGTCAATGGCGCGCCCAATGGCCTGGCTCTGCTTATCCGCCAGCGCTTGACGGAAATCCGCAGCCCCGTAGGTGATCCCATACTGGTGAGGCCCGGCACAGGCAGCCTGGGCCAAAGCCTCCATCAGGGCCTTGGGCGGGTCGAAATCCGGAAATCCCTGGGAGAGGTTAATCGCGCCGACGCTGTCGGCAACCCGGGTCATGCGCCGGATGACCGATTCGGTGAACATCCCGGAGCGCTGGCTGATCTGTGGCATGGCTTCCCTTTCCGCTAATTGCAACATTATGCATTAACTCGCCCATTTTAACACCTAAATCGCAATTTGTACAGGTTTTATACGAAATAGATGCAATTTTATTATTCGCCTCTTCATTTCGCAGAAGGCAAAGGCTCTTATCGTATATTATTTCATCATTTCTGTTTTTCAAATGTTTTCAATGGCGGACTTTAAATCTTTTATTTCATTATTATTTCCCCATTTCACAATAATGAGTTGTTATATTATTGCAGTTTTTATGTATTGACATACATCCGAAAGGGGTGTAAACTGCCCCCATCACATCAAGGAGGATGATCCCCATGAAGAAACTGCTCGCTGGCCTGCTGGCCGCCCTCATGATCCTGTCCCTGACCA
>CAZSSU010000009.1:21250-24082 GCA_964609415.1 uncultured Christensenella sp.
ATGAAGAAACTGCTCGCTGGCCTGCTGGCCGCCCTCATGATCCTGTCCCTGACCACCGTATCCCTGGCCGCGGGCCGCCTGGATAAAATCAAGGAAGCCGGCAAGCTGGTGGTGGGCACTTCCCCCGACTATGCCCCTTATGAGTTCCCCGGCCCCGACGGCAAGCCTGTGGGCGCTGATATGGAATTTGCCAAGTTTATCGCCGATGAATTGGGCGTGGAGCTGGTCGTTGAATCCTACAGCTTTGAAGCAGTGCTGGCCGCGGTTGCCGCTGGCAAGGTGGACATCGGCCTGGCCGGCATGGATCCCACCCCAGAGCGCAAAAGCAGCATGGATTTCAGCGACATCTACTACAATGAAACCGTGCAGGTGATCCTGATCCATAAGGACAATGCCGATAAGCTAAAGACACTGGAGGATTTCGCCGGTAAAAAGGTGGCTGCCCAGAACGGCACCCTGCAGCAAACCCTGGTTACCGAGCAGCTGAAAGACAGCGAGCTTTCCCTCATCACCCTAATTCCTGATGGCATCATGGAGCTGCTCACCCAGAAGGTGGAAGGCCTGGCGCTGGCCAGCGTAGTCGCCGAGCAATATGTGGAGAACTACCCGGAGCTGGTCATCTGCGAAAGCAAATTTGACTACACCTCCTCTGGCATCGCCGCGGCTGTGCCCAAGGACGAGCCGGAACTGCTGGCAGCCCTCAACGCGGTCGTGGCCAAGGTGGTGGAAGGCAATCTTTTCTACCAGTGGATGGACGCAGCGGTGGAGCTGAACAACAGCATGAACAAATAAGCTAAACTATGGCATAACAAAACCACCGGTCGCCCGGTGGTTTTATTTGTAACAGCTTGTAGATGTCAGGCTTTGTCAGTTTCCTCAGTGGCGGGGGCTTCAGCCTCTTCCTCGGCGCTTTCAGCAGCCTCCTCGACTTCCTGGGTACGGGGATGGCTCACAGTGAACACCACGCGGTCAGCCTCTAGGTCTGTGGTGATGCCCTCGGGCAACTTGATGTCGCCCACCATCAGGTTGTCACCGGCTTCCATCTGGGACACATCCACTTCAATGGCGTTGGGGATATCGTTGGGCAGGCCCACCACCGGCAGCGTATCCAGATGCTGCAGGAACTCAAACTTCTTGTGCAGCACGTCTTCCTTGCCCAGGGGGCGGATGGACACATCAGCCTTGGTCTCCTCATCCAGGGAAATGTGCTGGAAGGTGACGTGCAGGCATTCCCGGCTCATCGGGGCATACTGCACTTCCTTGAGCATAGCGTTATACACCTTGCGGCCAAGCGTCAGCTTGAACACGGACATACGGCCGTTTTGGGCCAGGGATTTCATCAACTCGTCCTTTTTGATGCTGCAGGCCACGGAATCCTCGCCCCGGGCGGAGATAGACGCGGGCAGGAAGCCTTCCCGCCGCAGGTTTTTAATTTCACCCTTGCTCATGGGCTCACGGGGTTGAATCTTTATTTTCAAGGAATCGTTGGTTTTGGTCATGTTTCTCACCTCATACACAAATTTCGTCGGAACCGGGCACAATGCCCTGCGGTCCTCATTCCCCGTTACCGGAGAATATATTAAACCATATCATATTCTGCCAGATTATGCAAAAACCAGGCCTTATAAATCAATGGTCAGCGTCACCGGGCAGTGGTCAGAGCCGTAGACCTGGCTCTGGATGGTGGCCTCCTGGATTTTCTCATCCAAGCCGCTGGAGACCAGGAAATAGTCGATGCGCCATCCCGTGTTGTTGGCCCGGGCGTTGGCGCGGTAACTCCACCAGGAATAGGCATCTTTTTTGTCAGGATAGAGATAGCGGAAGGTGTCGGTAAAGCCCGCCCCCAGCAGTTCTGTCATCTTCCCCCGCTCCTGATCGGAAAAGCCGGGGTTAAAGCGGTTGGTGGATGGGTTTTTCAAGTCGATTTCTTGGTGGGCCACATTCAGATCCCCGCAATAGATAACAGGCTTTTCAGCCGACAGGCTACGCAGGTAGCCGCGCATGGCGTCCTCAAATTCCATCCGGTAGGGGAGGCGCTTCAACTCCGGCTGGGCGTTTGGCACATAGGCGTTCACCAGGTAAAAATTGTCATAATCCAGCGTCATCACCCGGCCTTCGTCCAGGTGCTCATTGCCAATGCCATACACCACCTGGTTGGGCACCTTCCGGGTAAAAACCGCCGTGCCGGA
Organism: uncultured Christensenella sp.; assembly: GCA_964609415.1. GTDB lineage: Bacteria > Bacillota > Clostridia > Christensenellales > Aristaeellaceae > UBA6115. Next base: position 23,440 of record CAZSSU010000009.1, read on the forward strand.
GTAGCCCGGCTTGTGGGCGGAGTGCCAGAAAATGGTGTAGCCAGGCGGATCATAGCTGGCCTGGCCTTCCTTCATTTTCGTCTCCTGCAGGCAGAAGATATCAGCGTCCTGGGCGATAAAGGCCTCATCAAAGCCCTTGCCCAGCACCGCGCGAAAGCCGTTCACATTCCAGGAAACCAGTTTCATGTTTGCTCCTTGCCGCGCCCTGGCGCAGGTTATTCTCAACAAAGTATACCCATTAAACGGGTATAATGTTCATAACCCTTGAAATCATCACACTTTTTTGGATATAGGAGGCTTAAAACATGTATCTGGCCAATAAAAACCGCTATGGGGAGATGCTGTACAAGCGCGTGGGCAACAGCGGGCTGAAGCTGCCCTATGTGTCCCTGGGGCTGTGGCACAACTTCGGCAGCCAGTTTCCCCATGACAATTCCCGGGAGATGGTGCTGGGCGCCTTTGACCTGGGCATCACCCACTTTGACCTGGCCAACAACTACGGCCCCACTCCCGGCAGCGCTGAAACCACCTTTGGCCGCATCATGAAGGAAGACCTGGCCCCCTACCGGGATGAGCTGATCATCTCCACCAAATCGGGCTACCTGATGTGGGATGGCCCCTACGGCGAATGGGGCAGCCGCAA
>CAZSSU010000010.1:0-23530 GCA_964609415.1 uncultured Christensenella sp.
GCGGTCTTTCAGATTGTCCGGCACGTCGCCCCGCACAATGCGCTGGGCCAGGCCTTCAGCGATGGCGGTTTTACCCACGCCAGGCTCGCCAATGAGAACCGGGTTGTTCTTGGTTTTCCGGCTCAGGATGCGGATCACGTCGCGGATTTCGTTGTCCCGGCCAATGACCGGGTCCAGCTTTTGCTTCCTGGCCAGGTCGGTCAGGTCGCTGCCGTATTTGGTGAGGGCGTCATAGCTGTCCTCCGGGTTGTCGCTGGTGACCCGGGCAGCCCCCCGCACCTGGGAAAGCGCCTGCAAAAAGGCAGCTTCCTTGATATTGAAGCGCTCAAACAAGGCCTTGATGCCCCGGTCTGGCGCACGCAAGAGGCCCAGGAACAGGTGCTCCACGCTGATGTATTCGTCCTTCATCCGCTCCGCACTGCTTGCAGCTTCCCGAAGCGCCCGGTCCATCTCCTGGGAGACATAGGTCTTGCCCTCTTCCCGGACGCTGCCGCGCACCTTGGGCAGGCGTTCCACCTCGCTCAAGGCGTTTTGCCTGACGCTGTCAGCCGCGATGCCCATGCGGGTCAACAGCTGTGAAATCAAGCCCTCCGGCGCTTCCAGGAGGGCGGTGAGCAGATGCGCCTGCTCCAGGGTTTGGTTGGCATGCTCGCCCGCCAGGCTTTGTGCCCGCTGGATGGCCTCCATGCTTTTTTGTGTATATTGGTTTTGGCTCATAAACAGCCCTCTTTTCATCCGAATTGGCCAAAGACTGACTTTCCTTGACCTTAAATCTATTATACACCCTTCTCGCCCTATGTCAACGCAAAATATTAATTAATAAATGCGTATTAATATATGAGTAATCGAAACGTCTTTGCCTTGACATCAGGCACTGGCTGAGGGATAATAATTACATATAAACACATAAGGGGGGACTATTATGGGACGCCGAACCAGGAGTGTAGCCATCACGCTGATGGTGCTTTGTTTGGTGCTGAGTCTTTTCCTGGCCACTGCTGAGCAGGTTCCGGCTGAAGAGACGCTCACCGGCAAAGGAAAAGGTAACAATGGGGACATCACTGTGTCTGTCACCCGCAAAGGGGACACCATCACGCAGGTGGTGGTGACAGAGCATCAGGAGACGCCCGGTATTTCCGATGCCGCCATTGAAGCAGTTCCTGCCGCTATTATTGCGGCCAACAGCGCCCAGGTGGACACAGTGACTGGCGCCACCAACACCAGCAAGGGCATCATGGAAGCGGTGGAAAATGCGCTGGGCGCGACAGCAGCAGAAGAAGCCGCCAAGCCCATGAGCAAGGAATCCAGCCTGCCTGCCACCTATACGGACCGGGCCAGAAGCGAATCCTCTGCTGAAAAGAACAAGCCCAGGGTCACCACACTTGATAATGGTGTGCAGGTGCAGACGGTGCCCAGCGACGACCGTGGCTGGAACAACGCTTACCTGGATGCGGACATGCGCGGCTGCAATGCCTGCCATGTGCTGGAAGATATTGTCACCCAGATGGACAGCTACCACGGGGTCATCTACTACAAATACAACAACACCCAGTCCGTGGCCACCTGCATTGCCTGCCACTCCTTCTATAAGGTCCCCCTCCGGGATACCATTCACGGCACCCACCTGGGCAAAGGCACCTTCCAGGGGATGAACGGCTCCTGCCAGTCCTGCCACTACATCAATGGCGATGGCGGGTTTGAGCGCTGGGACTACGTGAAATACGACCACCTCAACGGCATCACCGATGTGGCTGCGGACGATGTGAAAGCAGAAATCCGCTACGATCAGAACGTGATTACGCCCATTGACAACATGTATTACAAGTCAGTCAAAACAGTTAACATTGAGCCTTCCGACTGGCTGACTGACGATAGCCAGATCATCCCCTCTTTGAAAGAACAGTGGGAAATCAAGGTTCATGGCGAGATGGATAACCCCTTCACCATGAAGCTGAATGAAATGGTAGAAAAATTTGGCACCGTCACCCAGATCATGTCCTCCCAGTGCTGCATCAACGGCGCTGGTGAATCCATGATCTTCCAATCCGAAGTGACGGGCATCCCCCTCTCCCGCGTGTTTGAGTATGCCAAGGTTCGCCCTGATGTGACCACCTTCTACGCGGTGGCATATGACACCTATGGCAGCGGCAAAAACACCTATCCGCTCAACTACAGCTTTATGCTGGAGAATGATGGCATTCTGGTAACTGAGATCAATGGCCAGCCCATCCCGGCCAACCAGGGCTACCCGGTGGCATGCTGGGTGTACAATGCCTCCTCCGGCAACAATGTGAAATGTGTCAACGAGCTGATTGTGACCAAGGAAGAGAACCCGGCCCACTGGGCGCTGGTTGGTGACTTTATTGACCCCGCCACGGGCGAAGTCTTCTCCAAGCCCAATATCGGCGTGCTGTCCACCCAGAGCGGCACCATCTTCCCAGCTGGTGAGACTGTTCACCTGGAAGGTTATGCTGATGCCTGGGATGAGCCCATCCTGTTCATGGAGTATTCCTTTGACCATGGGAAAACCTGGATCAAGGTTGAAACCCCGGAAAACGATAGCCGTCTGTGGACCTATTGGTACCTGGATTTCACGCCCGATGCGCCAGGCGCCTACCTGCTGCGCATGCGTGCCACCAGCCTGACCAACAAAGGTGAGGAGCGCGTGAGCAACATTTATACCGACTTTTTAATCAATGTGAAGTGAGGGGGGAGCGAGCATGAATAAGAACGCAAAGAAAGCCGTCGGCGCTATCACAGGGGCCGCCACCCTGCTGACGGGCTTTGCCCAGCAGCCGGTGTTTGCCAGCACGCCCAATGCGGTGCAGGAAGCCAATGTGGAAGTAGCCCAAATTGAAGGGGCGACCATCGCGCTGCGCGAAGCAGAACAGTTTGATAAAATTGCCAATGTCAAAGGGGAGTTTTCATTCAACCAGGATGTGATTACTCCGGCCGATGATGTGTTCAGCCTTTTTGGCACCGTGGCCACCGGCATGTGCGCCAAGCCCGGCTTCGCCTTTGACAAGGTGGACATGGAGAACTATTACATCAACTTCAGCGGCAAAATCCGCAAAACAGAGAGCCTTTCCCTCAAAGCGCTGGAAGAAAAGGGCACAGAAACCCGGGTGCTCAAATGCTCCTGCGCCACTGGCCCTGCCATTGCCAACGCGCAGGTGGTGGGCGTGCCCATGGAAAACATCATGCAAATGGTGGACTTGGAAGAGGGCGCCAACGCCGTGACCTTTAAAAGCAGCGATGGCTATGGGGTGAAGCTGCCCCTGTCCTACGCCCTGGAGAAGGATGCTATTCTAGTTTACAAGGTGGGCGATACCCCCGTCCCCAGCGGTGCCCAGATCTGGCTGCCGAAGTCCGTTGCCCGCTTCTTTACCCGCCATGTGGTGGATATAGAGTTTTCAGCAGAGGCCCAGACCCCTGAACTGCCCGCGGTGGATGCAGAGCAGCGTGCGAAAATCAATGTACTTAACCGCTTTGATGAGCAAGGCTTCCGCGTGGGCGACCAGATTGTCTTTGAAGGCTATGCTGATGATTTTGAAAACGCCATTGCAGCAGTGGAGTTCTCCCTGGACGGGGGAGAGACCTGGACAGCCTGTGAAACCCCCGGCGCCACTGCAGAAAAATGGGTGTACTGGCACTTTGGCTATGTGACTGAGAACGTTGGCACCTATAAGCTGGATGTGCGCGCAAGGGCTGAGGATGGCACGGTGTCCCCCATGGCATCAAGCGTGGTGTTCAGCGTGGGTGATGGCAGCGTGAACACAGCCGCTCTATAAACCAAGTCTCATCATTCCGGGCAGAGCCTTACCAGGTTCTGTCCGGTTTCTGCAAGGATTGATCCATCATGCTTGTCGGGTGGATCAGGAGGTGGAAAATGAAGAAAGCAATCTTGGTCCTGATTATTGCGATGTTACTGCCCTTATGGGCGGCCAATGCGGAGCCGCCTCAGGAAGACTATCCTGGAAAAACATATATCGATGAGATGTTTGCGGATCAGGCTAAGCGTGCCGAGGAATACGCGCCCAAGGTCATCACGCTGGCCAATGGCGTCAAGGTGCAGCGCACCCCAAATGAGCATTTCTCAAGTGTTTATCATAACCCTGGTGAGTCCGTTTCCTATAACACCTATTACCTTGACGCGGACAACCGGGGCTGCGCTGCCTGCCATCCCAGCATGAACGACTTGCTCAACAACATGCTGTATGACCATGTGGACATGTCAAATCCCTATGGCATGGAAACAACACTGGCCCAATGCCTGGATTGTCACAGCTATTCCCCGGGCTATGTGACGGAGGAATATGGCTTTGGCGCGCTGATCCACGGCATCCATACCAACTCCAAGGCTTTCACAGCTGATTGCATGGTCTGTCACTCAGCTTCCGGCAATGGCCAGGGGATGAAACTGTGGGATCTGGATAAGTACAACTGGCTGCGTGGCATCATCAAAGTGCCTGATGTGAAGGGTGAGTTTACCTTCAATCAGGATAAGACCGTCAGCATTGAAGACACCTTCTCCTTTAACTGGATGTATTATAGTGAGGACTATAAACGCTATGGAAATGAGAAGGTGAATGCGCCGCTTGATCCAGAGGTGTCTGAGAACTGGCCAATCAGCGTCAGCGGCTGTGTGGACAATCCTTACAGCACCACGCTGGGGCAGTTAATCAAGGACATTCCATCTGTTACCACCACCATGACCATGAACTGCACCATTAACCCCAATGGCGGCCCCTTGCTTGCCAATTGCGAAATCACTGGCATCCCGGTGAATGACATCCTGAAAAAGGCGGGCGTGCAGGAGCGGGCAACTATTCTTTATCCCACTGCCATTGACGGCTTCACCATCCCCACCGAATACTCCTGGCTGGAGAAGCAGAACGCCTACCTCGTCTATCAGATTGATGGGAAACCCCTCAGCCATATCCTGGGCTATCCGGTGCAAATATGGATTGGCGGTGCCGCAGCTTCAAGCTATGTGAAGCAGGTGACCGATTTGCGCTTGGATGATGCGCCCGTAGAAGACACTTGGTTTTACCGGGGTTGGGCGAAAAAGGATGGCGGATACTACAACAAGCCCTCTGTAGGCATCGCGCACATTGCTGAAGGCCAGATAATTGAGGCGGGCAAGCCCTTCACCTTTGAAGGCTATGCTGACGCATATGAGTTGAAGGTTGAAACGGTGGAATTCTCCATGGACAAGGGAGAAACTTGGACCACATTCCCTGTGCCAGAAGTGGACAACGAGTGCTGGGTGTACTGGCATTTCACCTTCACCCCAGAGCAGCCAGGTTCCTATCTGCTGCAGGTGCGTGCCACAGCTGAAGGCGGCCTTGTATCTGACGAGCCCACCATGGTGATGGTGACAGCGAAATAATCTTTCATACATGTTAAAAACGAGGGGTTGCCATTTTCCAGGCAACCCCTCGTTTTGAGTTTCTTTCTTCAGATCATTTACTCGGCCACGGAAAACGCCACGCTGGATGCGAGGGGGGATACCATGCCATCTTCTGTGCGCGCGCGGACATCAAGTTTGAAGTGTCCTGCTGATTCACAGGTATAGCCAAAGTACCAGTACACCCATTTTTCGCTGGTGGTGTCATTTGTCTCGTAAGCTGTCCAGGTTTCGCCGCCGTCTAGGGAGAACTCGACGGCAGCAATGGGCTGCCCTGCATCATCTGCATATCCCTCAAAGACCAGCATGTCACCTACTGCGAAGGTGGCGCGTTCATCAACCTGGTTGATGATACTCACCTTTGCACGGTGTTGAGCCTCTGCGGTTTGGACTGCCGGCTCCTCACTCTCCTGTGACAGTTCAATGTCCACCACCTGCCGCGTGAAATACTTGGCAATGGTATCCGGAACCCACAGTTGCACAGGGCCGCCATTCTCATTTGTGAGATCTTCTCCACCCACGTTCCACACAAGCATGGCTTGTTTTTCTAGCGCGTAGTTGAGCGGAAGTGATAAGCCATAGCCAGATTTGTCTTTAACAGTGATGGTGTTTGTTCCAGGAAGGATGTCTTCCAAAGGCAACACATCTTCCAGCAATACACCCTTAACTTCGGTGTTTGCAATCGCGGCGCTCATGCCGCAGGAACAGGCCATTATTTTGGATTTTTCTGCTTTTGTGTCTTCCATCAGCTCTTTGACATAGACAGTTGCCGTTTTTTTCAACGTGCCTCGGATGTTCAGGTAATAATCCTCTTGTTCCACCTTATCAAAAGCAAAGCCGGGTGCAGCACATAAACCAGTAGCGGCGGTGCCGAAGATGCTGAAAACTTCATCAGCCGGTGTTAACACGTTTTGATTATAGCTGAACTCTCCTTTGACATTTGCAACCTTATCGTATGCCTGTGCTTCCGACAATGTAAAAGCTTCAGTAGTTTGTTGGGCATACACTGCTTGCTGCATGGGCATGGCTATCAAAGAAGTGGCACCTAATGCTGCGCTTATAACTCTTCTCTTTTTCATCTTTAATCCCCTTCTTAATGCTTCGCGTTAACCATGGTGGTGGCAGGAACTTCGTTCACAAGACCGCCTTGGGTGATAGCCCTGGCTTTAAGCACATAGGCGCCTTCTTCCGTTGGGGTAAAGGCCAGGCGCCAATATACCCAAACGCCTACCTCGGCACCAGTGGTATTAAAACGCTTCCAGGTATTGCCGCCATCCATCGAGAACTCCATGGCGATAATCGGGTCATCATAAGCATCCGCATAACCCTCAAAGGTATAGGTTTCGTTTGGTGGAATGATCTGCCCTTCTTTGGTATAGAAAATGGCCGTGTTTGGCTTATTGAAGAAGCGCCCTTCTTCTTCTCTTACCCAGCCCTGGTAGATATACAAGTCTTCATAAGGCTCGGCAGTGACTAACAGTTTATTAAACTGTTTGGCAAAGTGAGGCGCGCCCATTCCCGCAACGAAGGTGCATACCGGGAAACCCTGGTAATAGCGCAGATCTTTGCCATTTATTTTGTAAACAATCAGAGCATCATGATCTTTCAAATAGTCAAGCATGGTGGGGTAGGAGCAGATTTCATCCGCAGGGACTGTGTAAACCTCTGTGGCTTCTGGTTTGACCCCTGCTTTTTCAAGCAATGCCTGGATAGGAATGCCGGTTACCTCAAAAGTATCAATCAGGGCGCCGGTGGCTCCATCCAAGGTGCAGTGTATGCTCATGATGCGGGTTTTTGACGGGAATGTGTCAATGATTTCGGCCATGGTCATCTTGAAGGGATTCTCTACCAGGCCATCGACAGAAATCTCCCAATTCAGCAGGTCTTCATGCTTTGTAGCAAGGCCATGGACATAGTCGTCATAAACCATATAATCGCTAAATCCGCTGACCCAGTTCAGGGAGAATGCTTTTTTGGGATCAGTTTGTGTTGTTTGGTCAAAGGAGAAATCTACCTGCAGGTCATCGGCTTTAATTAGCACTATACCACGAAGTCTTTCATATTTCACTTCATCCCATAGCTTCATGGTGCCAGAAAGTGCATTTGCATCATGGCAGCTCATGCAGTCGCCGCCCATTTTCCCAAACATCTCGCTTTTGTGAAGCCCATGAAGCACAGACCCGAACTGATAGTATTCGGGCACATAGCCGGGGGAATAGGTGTGGCAGGTAAGGCACTGATTCACATTCACATCGATATCACCACGATTGGAGATATCCAGATGCCCCATTGGCAAATTGTTGAGGGTGGTGCGCAGGTCAGTGTGGCAAGCAGCACAACCACGCTGGTCAGCTTTGAGAACGTAGGTGTTATAGATGCCAGCATCATCAGGTGTGCGCTGGATTTGGACACCATTCTTTAGCGTGGTGACTTTGGGAGCATATTTCAATTGCTTCTCTGCAATGTTTGCGGCAAGTTCCTGAGCAATGTGATAGGGATCATAGGTGTCGTCCACTTCGCGTGCACCTTCAGTGCTCGCAGGGCCAGATGCCAATGCACCTTGCATGGAAAGCAAAAGCACAAGGCATAGCGAAAATGAAAAGATTCTTTTGAGTATCATGTTTTTCCCCCTTTTCCGTTCGGTTGTTTTATCGTATTCACCTTAGCCGCATAATCAGTGTAAACCTTGCCCCAGGGGAAGAGTCAATTGTCACTTGTATATTTTGATGATACAATCCCAGCGCTGAGGTGAAGTTATGCAGAGATTGTCGATAGGTCAAATGGCGCGGATTAATGGTGTTTCAGAAAAAACATTGAGATTGTATCACGAAATTGGGATTCTCATTCCGGCTTATGTAGATCCTCATAGTGGGTATCGTTATTATGATATTATGCAATCGTCACAATTAGACTTGATACAAACCTTGAAAGATATTGGGGTACCATTGAGGCAAATTAAAACATTGCAGGATAATAAAGACATCAACCGTTTTCGCGAAGCCATGGTTAAGCGCAGGAGAAGAATTAAAGAAAGACAGCGCGAAATGGATCTGGCTATGCACACCGTGGAAAACCTCCTTCAAAGTGTGGACATCTATCAAAACCATTCCTGTCAAGAACTGTTCAGCCTGAAACATTTCCCTGCCAGACCAGCCTTGAAATTTGACACATATCAAATCCGGGAAGAGGGGGGAGAGCCCCTTGAATTGTGGGAACGATATTTGCGACAGGTAAAAAGCGCAATGGTTAAAAAAGGAATTCCTTTATCATTATTTCACCATGTGGGCCGAATCATCCCTTTGGAATCGCTCAAAAACCGCGATTTTGAGACCTGCTCTGCCCTTGTGTTTGTGGATGATCACTTTCATGAAGCCCCATTCATGGTCATTCCTGAAGGGATGTATTTGACCATGTGTTGCAATAAAATGCTCGATAAGGATGGCAACTGTAATGCCAGAAAATGCCTGCCAATGATTCTTGACGAGGCTGAAAACCGCAATTATGAGATTATTGGCGATTTTATAGGAGAGGTTCTTGTTGAGTCAGCTGCTTTAAATTTTGTTGGCCGCGACATGATGATGGAATTACAAGTGCCTGTCAAACAGAAAGAATAGCATCTCAATCAAACAGAATATTAGCTTTCGGAATTTTTCCGCATTAAGGCGTTTATCACCGGCACCAGAAGTGCGGCGATGAAGCCGCCGGCGAAGCCGTTGTTGTAGAGGTTGACATAGCCGTGGAGATAACTGAGGTTGGAGGAGACGGCCACATGGATGAAACCGGCCAGGATGCCAGCGGGCCAGCCATAGGTGCCGGGGATGGGGGCCAGGTTGGTGCCGAACAGGGCGGCGATGACAATGGCATCGCTGGAAGCAGGCCAGATGCCAAGCCGCGCCATGATTTGGGCGCCCACCAGGATGGGCCAGACGTTGCGGGGATGCTTGCCAAAGCCGCCAAAGCTCATCACCGACAAAATGGCGCCCAGGGTGGGGCCATTCAAGCGCCCGCCTGAGAGGAAGACGTAACCGCTTGCCATCAGCCCCAACAGCGCCATGTTAAACAGCACCGGACCAATGCCAAAACGGCTGACAAAGTCACCGGAAAGGCGGCCTGGTTCCTGCATCAGTTCCCGCAATGTGCCTTTCAGCGAAGGGGAGAGGAGCCAGCCCACCAGAGCAAACAGGCCGATGAAGGCAAACATCCAGATGAACAGCGGCGTTTCATAGCCTGTCAGGGGGAAATGAACGGCCTTCTCATTGCCCAGGCCAAAGATGCGCAGCAAAGCCATCATCACCATGCCCAGGACACCGCAGGTAAAGCCCATGTTGTACAGCGTAAAGCCCTGATGAAAGGCGACAAAGTGGCCGGCCAGCACCGGCAGCAGAAAGCCAGTCAGTATGCCTGTTGCAAAAGCCAGGGGCAGCGCATAGATCAGCGGCCAAGCCAGGCCGAAGGCGATGTAGCCAACCAGCGGCCCCAAGGCCAGGCCAAAGAAGGCGGAGAGGAGGTAGTTGGCGTAGCGCTCCCCGCGCCACTTGGCGTATAGGAACACGCCCAGCAGGATGGGCACGGCATTCAAGGGGTTTTTGCCAAAAAGGGAGAAGCCACCCACCATGATGATGGCGGCCAGCATAGGCCCGTTGAGCGCCGCGCGGCTTGCGCGGGCGATGAAAAGGCAGAGGAGCATCATGAGGCCGCTGTTGATAAAAGCGGCACCCGGGCTGCCTATGGCCAGGTAATCGCTCAGCAGCGTGGAAGGAGAAATCATGATTCGCCCAAGCCCCATCCAGATGCCCTGGGGGCTGTCAAACAAAAAGCCTGACAGGAGGACTAATAGCACAAACCCTGCCACCAGCAGGTACTTTAACCCTTCTCCTGCTTTCCCGTGGCGGGGAACGGAGAAGCTGTCCTTTGAGCCAGCCAAAGCCAGGGTGCGCAGTTGATCCAGCCATTGACGCATCACAAGTCCCCTTTTTATGTTTGTCATCATTATACATGAAAGGCAGGGCTTCATAAAGGCCTGACGCAAAGATGCAAAGGACAGACCGCCGCATCCTTGTCACCTCCCCGGTGTTTTGTTATACTTTCCCAAAAGAAGGGGAGGCGGGAACATGCGGAACCTAAGCAAAAAGCAGCTGGCTACAGTCATTGGCCTCATGTTCTTTGCCTTTTTGCTGTATCGTTTTGACGCGGTGATTGCACTGGTGAAAACGTTGTTCACCATCATCACGCCTTTTGTGATTGGCGCGGTGATGGCGCTATTGATTAACCTTCCCATGCGTTTTATCGAGCGGCAGCTCAAGGTGTTTGACCATAATGCCACCCTGAAACAGGTGAAGCGGGGCATCAGCCTGACGCTGTCTGTGATGCTGGTGTTGGCCGTAGTGGCACTCCTCATGGTGTTCATCATCCCTGAGGTGGTGGTGGCGGTTGAAAAATTGATCGATGCGGTGCCGGGGATGCTCCGGGAGCTGGAGGACTGGCTTAGCCGCAGCAATGTGCAGATCAGGACCACCCTGGGCTTGGCAGAGGCAGATGAGAGCGGTGTGCGGGATCTGTTCCAGCGGGCTTATCAGTTCCTGATTGGTGGGCTGAGCAATTCCTCAGGCGTTGTGATTTCCGCGGCTCAGTTTGTGCTGAATTTGGTCGTCGCCCTGGTGTTCGCGATTTATCTGCTGTTTTCCAAGGAGCGCATCAAGGCCCAGCTCAGCCGTTTTCTGACGGCCATTCTGCCGCCCCGGGTGGATTCCTTTATTCAGCGCTTTGTGCATATGCTGATCCAGGCCTATTCCAACTTCATTGGAGGTCAGCTGCTGCAGTCCCTCCTGTCCTCGGTGTTCACGGTGGTGGTGCTGCTGATTTTCAACTTTCCCTATGCCATCTTAATTGGGCTGGTCACCTTTGTGGCCAGCTTCATCCCGGTGTTTGGCCCCTATTTGTCGGGGCTTTTGGGGGTGCTGATGGTGTTCACCGCTGACCCGACCCAGGTGGGCTGGTTCCTGCTGGCCTTCTTCATTGTGCAGCAGCTGGTGGGCTCGGTGATTTATCCGCGCATCATGGCGGGGGCTATCGCCATTCCCTCCATCTGGGTGCTGGTGGCGGTGACGGTGGGCGGCGGCATCATGGGCATTGCCGGGATGCTGCTGTTTATTCCCCTGGTGTCGGTGATCTATCGCCTGACGGCGGAATATGTGCGAAAGCGGGAGGAAAAGCGGCTTGATACGCTGTGACAAGCTATCCAAAAGCTATGAAGGGGAAGGCGGCATCTCAGGCTTAAGCTTTCAGGTGAAGCCTGGGGAAGCCCTGGGGGTGCTGGGGCCAACGGACGCTGGCAAGTCCACCCTGGTGCGGATATTGATGGGCTTCATGCGGCCTGACAGCGGCAGCGCCAGCATCTTTGGCAAGGATTGCTTTGAAGCCAGGCACCTGATTCAGCGGGAGGTGGCCTTTGCGCCTGCCAGCCCCATCATTGAACCCCGGGTTACCGGGGAGAGTTGGCTGCGCTTTCAGGCGAAATACCAGGGCGGCTTTAACCCGGAAAAGGCCAGGCGCTTGTCTGAACGCCTGGATATCCCCCTCACCGGCCAGGCGCGGCGCTTGGGGGTGGCGGGCCGCAAAAAGCTGGGGCTGATGGCCGCTCTGATGAAAGACGCCGATGTTACCATCCTGGATGAACCCTTCCATGGCCTTGATCCCATGGACAAAAATGCCCTGATCGACCTGATCCGGGAGCGCCGGGGGGAGGGGAAGGCCATGCTGATCACCTCCCGGGTGCTGGATGAGGTGCAGCGGCTGAGCACCCAGGTGGCCATTGTGCGCCAGGGACGGCTGGTGTTGACCCAGCCGGTGGAAGCCCTGGCCCTCACCCGGCAGAAGGTGTACCACATCACCTTTTCAGACGCGGCCCAGGCGGCAGCCTTCGCGGCAGAGTGGGAAACGGCGGTGGAGGTCATCGGCAACCGGGCCATGGTGGCCATCCCGGCCAGTCCCCAGGTGCTCATCCGCACCCTGGGGAAATACACCGTGCATGACCTGGTGGGCGGGCGTGAGGACAGCGAGGAGAGCTTCCTCAGATACCATGGGGATGATGTGGTATGATCAAATCATTGTTTTTGTATGAACTCAAGCAGCTGCTTCGCCGCCTGGCGGGGATAGCTGTGTTTGCCATCCTGCTTGGTTTGGGGTCGGTGTTTTTATTCACGCCTGATATGCAATCTCAGCTGCGCTATGTCTCTGAGGAATTGCCGCTGGTGGTCAGGCTGCTGGGCTATGCCGGCAGCGCCAACCTGCCGGTGCATGTGCTGGGCGTTCTCTATGGCTTTGTGCTGCCGCTGGTCATGGTGCTGAGCGGTTTCAGCCTGGCCAGGCGGCTGATTAGCCGGCCTTTGGATGATGGGCGCATGGCCCAGCGTTTGGCAGCGCCCCACCGTAGAAGCGGGATTTTCTTCACCCTCTTCTGGCTGATGGCGCTGGAGGTGCTGCTCATCTCGCTGGCTGCGTTGCTGGGTCAGGTGGTGGGGGTTTTCATTTTTCAGAATGGTCAGGCGGATATGCTGGCGCTGCTGCGGCTGGCCTTGGGCATGGCTTTGGCGTCGCTGCCGGTGGCGGGTGCCATGGCGGCGGTGGCCTCCCTAGCCCCCGGGCTTGCATCGGCCAGGAGGTTCAGCGGGCTTCTGGGCCTTCTGTTTGTCAGCTTGCTGATGGTTTCGCGTCTATCGGGCTGGCCGCAGCTGTTGCGCTTCGGCACGCCCTTTGCGCTGTTCAAGGGGCAGGCATTGCTGTCTGGCTTTGCAGGCATGCTACCCTCCCTGACTGGGCTGCCGCTTGCGGTGGTGCTGGTGGGGCTTGGGGCCTGGGGCTTTTCAAACCGCGATTTATAAGGAGGTGCCGTGCAGAGCCGTTTTGAAGTTCATCCCTGGCAGGTGATTGAAACCAGCCTGGACAAGGCGGATATGCGTTTTGCTGAGAGCCTGTTCTCCCTGGGCAATGGCTACATGGGGCTTCGGGGGAACCTGGAGGAAACATATAGCGCCGACAGCCTCCAGGGCAGCTACATTGGCGGCATCTGGTTCCCGGACAAGACCCGGGTGGGCTGGTGGAAAAATGGCTACCCGCTGTATTTTGGCAAAGTCATCAATGCCATGAACCTGATTGGACTGAAGGTCCAGGTGAATGGCGATTCTCTTGACGCGGCGAAAAACCAGGTATTATCTTTCCGCCGGGTGCTGGACATGGAAAAGGGAACCCTGGAAAGGGAGATGCGCGTTCTTTGCGGCGGCGGAGAAGTTACGGTGAAGGCTATCCGCTTTGTATCCATGGTGGAAAAGCGCCTGCTGGCTTTGCGCTATCAGGTGATCTGTGATTTTCCGGCCCAGGTGCAGATAGAAGCCTGCCTGGACGGCGATGTGCACAATGAAGACAGCAATTATGACGAGCGTTTCTGGGAGCAGGTAGCAGGAGGCACTGATGAAGACAGCGGCTGGCTCCTTACCCGCACGCGAGAAAACCCTTTTGAGACGCCCCGGTTTAGCGTGGCAGGCGCTTATCGGGTGCTGACTGACATGGCCCCAGCCGGCCATGGGCATCAGCCAGGCTGTGCCGCTTCCCGCTTTGTGAAAGAAGTGAAGGCAGGGGAAAGCGCTTGTTTAAGCAAATTTGTCTGCGTCACCACCGACCGGGACCTGCCCATGAATAAGCTCATGCCTGAAGCCAGGCGGCTGGCGGAGGGGCAGGCACAGCTGGGCTTTGATGAAGCCCTGGCCCGCCACGAAGCTAGCTGGCGGCGCAAGTGGGACATGGCCGATGTGGAAATTCAGGGGGACCAGTTGGCCCAGCAGGGCATCCGCTTTAACCTGTTCCATCTGTTTTCCACCTATACGGGGGAGGACGCGCGGCTAAACATCGGCCCCAAGGGCTTCACCGGGGAAAAATATGGCGGCGCCACCTACTGGGACACCGAAGCCTATTGTTTCCCCGTGTACCTGGCCACTCTGGGGGAGGAGGTGGCGGAAAACCTGTTGCGGTACCGCCACCAGCAATTATCCGGGGCCTATCACAACGCCAGGCAGCAGGGCTTGCCGGGGGCGCTTTATCCCATGGTTACCTTCAATGGCATCGAGTGTCATAACGAGTGGGAGATCACCTTTGAGGAAATCCACCGCAACGGCGCCATTGCCCACGCCATTTTCAACTATAGCACTTACACCGGGGATGAACGCTATCTGCTGGGTGAAGGCCTGGAGGTGCTACTGGGCATTGCCCGCTTCTGGGCAGGCAGGGTGCACTTGAACGCACGCACCGGACAGTATATGATTCATGGCGTCACCGGACCCAATGAGTATGAGAACAACGTCAACAACAACTGGTATACCAACCGCATCGCTGCCTGGTGCCTGGATTTCTTTGTGGAAACGGCTGAAAAGGCAGGCCAAGAGCGCAGGGAATGCCTGGGTATCAAGGCAGATGAGTTGACTTGGATGCGGGAGATCAGTCAGCGGATGTATTACCAGGTGGATGAGGCGCGGGGCATATTTGTTCAGCACGACACCTTTCTGGACAAGGACCTGATGCCCGCCAGTGCCCTCCCTGTGGAACAGCGCCCTCTCAATCAACACTGGAGTTGGGACCGCATTCTGCGCTCCTGTTTTATCAAGCAGGCGGATGTGCTGCAGGGGCTTTATTTCCTGGGCCACTTGTATGATGCGGACACCAAGCGGCGCAACTTCGATTTTTACGAGCCCATGACGGTTCATGAATCCAGCCTTAGCCCCTGCGTGCACAGCGTGCTGGCCAGCGAATTGGGCTACCGCGAGAAGGCCATGGCGCTGTACCTGCGAACCGCCCGGCTTGACCTGGACAATGTAAACCAGGACACGGCAGATGGCCTTCATGTGACCAGCATGGCAGGCGCTTGGCTGGCTATTGCCCAGGGCTTTGCCGGCATGCGCACGGCAACTGGCCTCTCTCTGGCGCCCTATTTGCCCGCTGGTTGGACAGGCTATGCCTTTTCCTTCACATACCGGGGGCGGGTCATCAGGATAGCGGTGAATGAGGGGGGAGGGAGCCTCAGCCTTATATCAGGCAAAGCCCTTGGCCTGCGGCTGTTTGACAGGGAAATCCAACTGGAAAATACATATCAATTCACCATGGAGGAAGCATGAAAAAACTATTTATTTCAGCGGACATTGAGGGCAGCTGCGGCATCGCCCACTGGGACGAAACCCTCAAGGACAAGCGGGATTACCCTGCCTTTGCCCGGCAGATGACCCGGGAGGTGGCTGCCGCCTGTGAGGGGGCGCTGGAGGCGGGGATGGACTACATCCTGGTGCGGGATGCCCATGGCTCCGCCCGCAACATCGAGCCTTCCCTTCTCCCGCCCCAGGTGCAGGTGCTCAGGGGCTGGGGGCCGGATCCGCTCTGCATGGTACAGGGCATTGACGATAGCTTTTATGCTGCTGTTTTCACCGGCTACCATGACGCCGCGGGCACCGGACAAAACCCCCTGGCACACACCATGGATACCAACCTGATTTGGTTCACCTTAAACGGGGACACGGTCAGCGAAGCGATGCTCAATGCCTATGCAGCCGCCTATTTCAGGGTGCCCCTGGCCGCTATCACAGGGGATCAGGGCATCTGTGACCGCATGCAGGGGCTGATTCCCGCGATGACCGCCGTGCCTGTCAACAAGGGGCAGGGGGGAGCAGTGCTCTCCGTTCATCCGGATGAGGCGGTGAAGCGCATCCGGGAGGGCGTGGCGAAAGCGCTTAAAAATGGCGTGGAGGAAAGTCTGCTGTCAATGCCTGATACCTTCCGGGCGGATATGCGCTTCCGGGATGTACAAAGGGCTTACAGGGCCGGCTTTTACCCAGGCATGCAGATGCTGGACAGCCACACCCTGCGCTTTGAAACAAGCAATTATTATGAGCTTTTGCGCATGGTGCATTTTTGCGTGTGATGATGAAAAAGGGGTTTATCCTGGTTCTCCTGTGCCTGCTGTTGCCAGGCCTTGTGCTGGCGGAGCTGCCCCGGTCCCAGTTTCAGGGGGATGTTCCGCCGCCTGAGGTGCCTAAGCGGGAACGGGTGGCAGAAAGCTACTTTGATGACGCGGTCTTTATCGGCGACTCCATCATGGCAAGCCTGGAGCTGCATGGCATGTTTCCTGACAGCCACTATGCCGCCGCTGTGGGCATCGGCCCCCAAAACGCCATGGGGAAGGTGTATGACACCAACACTGGCAAGAAAAACCTTCATCAGGTGCTTGTGGCCTTAACGTATACCAAGCTTTATGTGCTGCTGGGAGCCAACACACTGGACACATCAGGAAGCGGTGTCGCCGCTCAGCGCTACAATGATTTTCTGGCGCAGCTGGTGACGGCTTATCCGGATAAACTCATCTATGTGATATCCATTCCGCCCCGCACCCATCACCCCCAATTGACAAAACCCATCGCATCCCAGCAGCCTGTTGTCAGTTTTAACCAGTCTATCCGGGAAATGTGCCGTTCCTATGGCATCTACTATCTGGATGTGTTCACCGCCATGATGGGGCCAGATGACAAGCCAGATGCCTCCCTCTTGGCGGGAGATGGCTTACATCTGAGCCGGAAGGGCTCTGATATGGTGCAGGAATACCTCATGACCCACACCGTCCGGGAGGCGCAATGAAATGAGACGGATATTTAAAAGCTTTGTTGTGCTGCTGTGTCTGGTGACGCTGGTCAGCGGCTGCGCCGCAAAACCCGCTAAATTGCCGGACGCTCTGCCCCTTGCCCAGGCGCTGTCGCAGAAGGCTGGGGGCGGCCTGGAGTTAGCGGAGGTGCCGGAAAAGGTGATGCTGAAGCTGCTGATGGTGGAGGCGGATGCCCTGTCGGACAGCGCCCTGGTGATGGACACCTCCCGAGCGACCACCACCCAGTTCGCGGTGCTCACCGCCAAGGATGAAGCCTCGGCCAAAGGCCTGGAAGAAAGCCTCAAGGCCTATCAGGCCATGGTGCTGGAACAGTACCGCAACTATGTGCCAGGCGAGGTTCCCCGTATTGAAAATGCCCTCATCCGCCGTGAGGGCAGGCAGGCTGTATTTGTCATCTGTGATGAAATGGCGCTGGCGGAGCAGGTGCTGAAGGAATACTGGAAATAAATAGGGCTGGCAGTGATATCATCTGCCAGCCTTTTTGATTTTGTCCCGGGTTTCTTCCCGGATGGCTTCACGCAATTGCATCAGATAGGGCGAAAAGGCAACCTTATCATCCGCATAAGTCAGGTTCAAGTTATATTCGTGTTCCTCCCAGGTGCCGATGTCGGATTCGTTATGCTGGATCACCGCTTCCAGGCCGTCCAGGGCCTTGAAGATCCGGGCTTCCAGGGTTTTGCGCTCGCTTATTTCAGCATACAGAGCCGCCATGTCCTCCTGATAAGGGGCGGGCAGCGCCCCGACCCAATTATTTAGAAGTTGTTCCTCTTTATCCTCATCCGCAGGGGTTTTGAGGAAGGTGGGGATGTCCCCGGTGAAGCACTCACCCAAGTCATGGATCAGGCACATTTTGATCACCTTGTTCATATCCGCTTCGGGAAATTGATCGGCAATCCAGTAGGCCATCAGCGCCAGGCGCCAGCTGTGCTCAGCCACGCTTTCCTGCCTGCCGCCTGAAGTGTGGCAGTGCCTAGTGGTATCCTTCAGTTTTTCTACTGTGTGCAGGGCATTGAGCAATGTGAGTGGGTTCATGATGTATCCCCTTTTTGAATGTCATGCACACACTATACTGGATTCTCATGCTCCCTTCAAAGGGAACTTTCCAGGTTGAAGTCAAATTTTAGGTCCTGCCGTTCCATCAGCCCCAGCGCAGTGAGCGCCTCAGGGATTTCAGGCGCTTTGTTGCCATTCTCCTGTGACAGCCTCAGCATCTCTTGATTGGGCAGGTTGATGTGGTCATCGCTCAGGCTGATGAAGCCTTCGTCATAGGCCTGCTGGATGAGCGCTTGCCGCTTTTCATCATCACCATCCTCGCCTTCTGTGGGCGGCAGGTTTTGAATGGGCCTGAGGGGCTTAAAGACGCTGATTGTTATGGAAACCGCCAGCGTTTTCCCCTGGGGTGCATCCTGGGGCGTGCCGAAAAGCCCGTTTTGGGTCATGCCATCGGTGAAGTAAATGCCTGGCAGCCAGAT
The DNA here is from genome assembly GCA_964609415.1 of uncultured Christensenella sp. Classification (GTDB taxonomy): domain Bacteria; phylum Bacillota; class Clostridia; order Christensenellales; family Aristaeellaceae; genus UBA6115. The sequence goes on from CAZSSU010000010.1 coordinate 18,575, forward strand.
GTGGCTGGGGATATCATTCTCGGTTTCCAGCTGCAACGGGACAGCCCCTACGGATGATTCAGTCACAATGATATAAACCGGCTCCTCGGGCTTTTTATTTCGATATTCCAGGGAAAAGGCTACCCGTTTCCCATCAAACACGGCGTCTGAAATGGTGACATCGGTGTTGTAGGCTGTCTTGGTTTGTTGAACAGGGCTTACCCTGCCCTCAAGGCCGCTTGTGTCGCCGGTAGGTTCACCCATGCTGCGCAGATAGTTGAGGATGCCCCATTGGCTGTCCGCGATGGCTCCTGCCCCCACCAGTAGCAGGCAGGCCGTGAGCACAAGAACCAGCCGCTTTTTCTGGAAAGCTTTGGCGGGGCGCTTGTCTGGCAAGTTGTTCAAGGTGTTTTGAATGCGGGTTTCCAGCTGTTGTGACACCGGATAGGCTTTTTTCATCTTGTCGCTGTTCATATGTCCTCCTGGGAGAGCATCTCCCGTAATTGATCCCGCCCACGCTTAAGCCGCGAGCACACCGCCCCTTTGGTGGTGCCCAGCACGCGGGCAATTTCTTTAACATCCATCCCCTCCATGTAGTGGAGCATCAGGGTGACGCGCAAGTGCTCAGGCATCCGGTCCATCGCCTGGCGCAGCGCTTGCTGTTCAAAGGGGTCTGGTGCTTGTTCTGGCAATTCTGGTATCTGCGCAGGGATTACCCGGCTTTGTTTTCGCTGGATGTTGACACACTCCCGGACCAGGATGCGCAGTAAAAACGGACGAAAACGATCCTGGTTTTTCAGGGTGTCAAGCTTGATCCAGCACTTGAGCACCGCTTCTGAAATGGCGTCCAGCCTGTCGTGCTCGCCTTTTAGATAGGCACAGCTCAGGCGGTACATAGTGCTTTGCATGGCCAGCACCGATTGTTCAAACTCTTGTTTGTTCAATGGCTCCCTCCTTCTGTCATGACACTTATAAGACGCGTGACAAGGCTGCCAGATTCGTTTGCGCGAAAAATGCATTGTATCTAAAGCTCATCCTATGCTAATGTTAACCTTGACACAAGCTGGAGGAGGATGAGGGATGACAAAGCGCAGGGGCATCATCACATGGCTGGCAGCGGCCATCGCCTTGTTTTTGCTGTTTGGGGCGGAGCTGCTGCCGCTAATCCCAGGACTGTCTGCTCCTGGGCAGCGGGTGCTGGGGCTGTTCCTGGGCGCTGTGATCATGTGGCTGTTTGTAGACATTGGCTGGCCAAGCGCTTTGGTGATTTTCGCCCTGGGCTTTTTGCCGGGGGTGAAAACGGGAGATGTGATTGTGGCTTCCTTTGGCAACAGCACGGTATGGTTTCTGATTTTCTCCTTTTTGATCACCTATACGCTGAAGGAAACCGGCTTTTTGCGGCGGCTGGCCCTGATGTTTATCACCAGCCGCTTTGCCAGGCGCGGCCCCTGGGCCTTTGCCTTTATGTTTCTACTGTCGGTGTTGGCGCTGGGTAGTTTTATTGCGCCCACAGTCACCTTTTTACTCTTTTTTGCGCTTCACCGGGAGGCCATGGAAGCGCTGGAGCAAAAGCCGGGTGACCCGCTGCCCAAGGCGCTGATGGTGGGCATAGCCTGCGTCACGTCCATCTCCTGTGCCATGACGCCCATCGCCCACACCTTCCCGCTGATGGCCCTGGGCTTTCATGAGGCAGCCACCGGGGAGCGCATCAGCTACTTAAGCTACCTGAAAATTGGTCTGCCCGTTGGGCTCATACTGTTTGGCTTAATGTTTGGTTTGTTGTATCTGGGCTTTCATCAACGGGTGAAGGCCCAGGGGACAAGGCTTGACAACCTGCCCCTGACTAGCCCGGGCAAGCCCAGCCGGCAGGAGTTGTTTTCAGCCCTGGTTTTCCTTCTGGTGGTAGCGGTGTGGCTGTTCTCAGGCCTCTTGCCAGAAGCGATGAAGCCGGTGGCAGCACTGGGGACCGCCTGGCCTGCGCTATTGGGGGTGGTGATTTTGGCAGCCATTCCCATTGCGGGGAAACCCGTGCTGGACTTAAAAGAGGGCTTTTCAAAGGGGCTTAACTGGCCAAGCCTGCTGCTGTGCGCCGCTGCCCTGGCCCTTGGCAAATACCTGACCCTGCCGGACTATGGCGTGACGGACTGGTTTGGCGCGCTGATTGCCCCGCCCATGCAGGCTTGGGGATATGCGGGGGCCTTGACAGTGATCATTGGTGCCACCATCATCATGACCAATTTTCTCTCCAACATCGTGACCACCACAGTGATGTACCAGGTGGCTGCCAGCGCCATCCCGCTGCTGGCTGTTTCCAGCATCCTGATTGATCCTGCCTTATCGGCCATTTTGGTGGGCTTGTGTGCGAGCTTGGCCTATGCCACGCCCCCCGCCATCGCCCACATTGCCCTGGCGGCCGGCTCCGGCTGGGCAGACTCCCGGGACATGCTCACCTATGGCGGTGCTATGGCGCTTGTTTCAATCCCTGTGGTGCTGGTGTTTGCGTTGATTTAGAGGGTGATAATTGCCAGGTATTGACTGCGTCAGGTGAGGGGCAGACATTGTTGAGCAAGCATTGGATTCGGATGTGGCAGTTTTTATCGTCAATTGTGTGGCTCTTTCATTTGATTGGGGCTTATGCATATGCAATGACATCAGCTAAGCTTCTTTCAGGGTTTTATCAGTTTGAGAACAAGTCAGCATGGGGGATATTTCTGTTCGATGTGCTTTTGCCATTTTGTTCCTGTTTCTTCTTACCAATCCTGTTAAGTTATTTCACCTGGCGTTTAGAAAGAAAGCATCCTCTTGCTGCCGCCCCTTATCGGGGGATTCTGCTGTCGGTTTCAATGAGTATTGCCATCATGTGCCTCCACACTTTCATCACAATCCAAGAAAGTTATAGCATATCAGCCATTCCATTACAGGATTTGAGCATATTCCTTTTCATACCAATGATTATTTTGATAAGCTTATCCAGTCAAATGAAGTGGCGTTTTCTTATGTCTCTATTGTTCTATTGTACCGCTTTAATTATATCGTCCAATGACATTCTTAGTCACAGTATTTGGGGCCATCAGTTAAGCTTCAGGCCGTTTATGCAGCTGTCGCCGATGGTATTCTTTTGGGTGATCGGCAGCCTATATGAAGCAGGCATCTCTACAAACCACATAAACAATGGGGCTGTCATGCTGCCATGACAACCCCATGATGTTGTTACTGATGTTTACCAGGTGATATGATCCGGATCAGCAGAAAAACCCGCGCTTCCTTTTAGCTTTGTAATGACATCCATATCTTCTGCTGCCAGCTCAAAGTCGAACACCTGGGCGTTCTCCCGGATGCGCGTCGGGGTGACGGATTTGGGCAGGGGCAGATAGCCCCGCTGCAAGCTCCAGCGGATGGCGACTTGGGCAATGGTTCTCCCGTATTTCTCAGCCATAGCTTTCATTTCTGCCACATCAAAGATATTGCCGGTGCCCAGGGGGCTGTAGGCTTCCAACAGCATGCCTTTTTGACGGCTGTAGTCCGCCACCTTTTCCTGCGTGTCGCCGGGGGCCAGGCGGATCTGGTTCACCATGGGGGCGATTTCTGCGGTTTCCATGAGGGCATCAATGTGGTGGGGATGGAAATTGCTGATGCCGATGGCTTTTAGCACCCCCTCTCGGTAGAGGGACTCAAAAGCGCGCCAGGACTGGGCATTTTTCTCTTTCCAGTCGTCTTTGTGGTCCACCGGCCGGGGCCAATGCAGCAGGAAGAGATCGGCATAATCGCTGCCCAGTTTCTCCAGGCTTTCTTGCACCGCGTCCAGGGTTTCCTGATAGCCGCGGATGGGGTTAGCCAATTTGGAGGTGATGAAAATTTCCTTCCGGGGGATGCCGCTGTCCTTCACGCCCTGTCCTACGCTGGCCTCGTTGCCGTAAGCCTGGGCCGTATCAATGTGCCGGTAGCCGGTTTCCAGCGCCGCCAAGACGCTGCTGCGGGCTTCCTCGCCCTGGGCGCTTTGCCAGGTGCCAAAGCCAATGCAGGGGATGGCAAGGCCATTGGATAAGGTGTATGTATCTGTCAATGCGTTCATGTGTTTTCCTCCTCGCTGTTACATGCCTTAAGGGATATATAACCAAACAAGCGGGGATTAAGCGCTTAGCCTTTGGTCAGATAATCCACAATGCCCTTAAACAGCGGGGTATAACCCTCCCAGCCCACAAACTCGGGCGGGCCCCAGTGGGGAGCGCAGTCGGAGGTGAAGGCACCAGCGCGGCCTTTGCCATATTCACCAAAGGCCAGGAAGGGATCAGGCCCAATGGTCATCACAATGTCAGCGCCTTCCCGGGGAAGGACGCGGTTGTAGCCCAGGAAATGGGGTATATTGGCAGGCATGTTCCGGATGGCAGGGTGGTCAGCCAAAGTAACCCTTGGCGTGATGCCTTCTGGATGCTCCATCAGGTCATCGGTTTCCAGGCAGGTGACTGGCAGCACCTCCTGAAGTGCGGTGCGGCCATACTTGGCCTTGGCATCAACGCCGGAGAAGGCCATATAACCGCCCACCATCAGGAGGCTTCCGCCCTTATACACATAATCTCTGATGACCTGGCAGCGGTTGGGCATCACTTTGCTTCTGGCAAAGGTGTCCGGGTGAAGCAGCAGGGTGTTTGAGCCGATATCAGAGAGGATGACGCAGTCATAGGCCGACAGCTCTGAAACTGAAAAGGGAAAGCGCAGGGCCGCTACGTGGTTTGGCATAAAAGTGACCTCATAGCCACTGTCCTCAAGGGCTTTGATCAGGCGGTCCGCCCCCTCCTCATACACAGAGGTATAAAAGGCATCAAAGCCCTTCACGTGGACGGTGTAACTGTTCCAGGATTCGCCGGCTAATAATATCTTCTTTGGCATAATGGCCTCCTATGCATATTTTATACCATTGTACCATGGCGTTTCTGCCCGGGCAAGGCAGCTGCCCCTCGCTTGCGCTGACCCCTATGA
>CAZSSU010000011.1:0-12545 GCA_964609415.1 uncultured Christensenella sp.
CCAGGATATAAGGCGAGACAGAGGCGGAATAGCCATACCAGTCCACATATTTCTCCCGCTTTAATTCGTCAAACAGCAGGGTGAACTGATGGAAGAAGGTGGTGAAGCGCAGCACGTTCACATAGGGGTGCTCAGCAATGAAACGCCTGAGCCGCTCCATGGTGAAAGCCCGGGTCTTGGGCTGGCGCACATCAAAGGTGATCTGGTGCTCCACATCCTGCCAGTCATTGACCACAGCGTTATACATGTGCACCGGGTCCCAGATCAGATAGGCCAGGAAGCTGGCCGTATACTCATGATAAGGCTGGGGGGCTTCAATCACCACGCAGCCCGCCTCATAGGCCCAGGCATCCGGGGGCAGCACCTTCCCCGTGGTGCGGTCAATCACTTCCCACCAGCGCTTGATGTCGTCCCGGGTGTTCACCTGGATGAGTTCAGGGGATATGCCCTTCATCAGCGGAATGCGCAAAGCCCCCTCGGTGGCGGTGTGAAAGCCTGACATGATATAGCACTGCTGCACCTCATCCAGGTTGGCCCTGGCCCAGGCATTGTCCTTCCGGGTGGTGTAATAGGTGGCGTAGACCTTGGCGCCTGTCTGGCTCAGCTCCCGGGGGAAATCTGTGCCGTCACAATCCCGTAGCGCATCGGCCCCCCACCGCGCCATCAACGCCAGTGTTTCCGGCACCATGTCAAGATCGGTGGGGATGGTTAAACGCCCTGTGGACTGGGGAATCATATGCTCCGTCTCCTTATTTGTTTCTGTTGTTGTAGTCAAAAATAATGAGCAGCATGATCGCCAGGCCGCCCAGCATCAAAAACAAGCCCGGGTAGCCGATGTGGCGCTGCCCGTAAATCACCATGCCAATGCCCGCCAGGAACAGCAGGCTGCGCAGGATGGTCAATACCTTTGCTTTTTTATATTCCATGTCACTATCCTTTCAGCCCGCCCAAAGCCATGCCCTGGGTGAGCTTGCGCTGCACCAGCATGTAGAGGCTGAGCGTGGGCAGCATGGCCAGCACCAGCCCGGCATACAGGAGCCCAAACTCCGCCTTGCCAAACTGGGCCTTGGCCAGATACCGCAGCCCCACCGGCAGGGTGCTGGGGCCCTTGGTGGAGGGCAGCAGCGTCATCGCGATGATGTACTCATTCCAGAAGGACAGGAAATTAAACAGAATCACCGTGATGATGGCCGGCAGCGCCAGGGGAAACATCACCCGCACCATGGTGGTGAGGTTGGACGCGCCGTCAATATAGGCCGCTTCTTCATAGGCATAGGGCAGGGTGGCAAAATAGCCGGACAGCAGGTAAATGGTGAAGGGAAGCGCCGTGGCCGCATAGACCAGGGCCAGCACAACGAGGTTGTTGAGCAGGAAAGGGGGAAGGCCCCAGCCCCTGAGCACCCGGTTGCCGCCCACCAGCATCATGAAGATGGGCACCACGATGTAATTGACATTCACAAACAGCCCGCCCATAAAGGAGACGCTCATCAGCCGCCTGAGGCGGAAGCGGAAGCGGCTGAGCACATAGGCGGCGGGTAGGGCAAACACCAGCAGAAGCCCCAAGGCCATGGCGGTGGTGAGCACAGAGTTTAAAATAAAATCCCCCATCCGGGATTTGACCCAGGCATCCTGATAGTTTTGCACATACAGGCCCTGGCAGCGCCCAGGGGTTCCCGAAAAACTCCTGGTTCTGCTTGAAAGAGGCCAGAAACACCCACACCAGCGGCACGATGATGGCCACCGCCAGCACCCCCAGCGCCAGATACACCAGCGCCTTGCCCAATCGGTTTGAGCGCGTGCTTCGTGATTTTACTTGCTGCATCTTGCCCTCCTCACACTTCCAGAATCTCACGCCGGGTCACCAGGTTAACCAGCCCCGACAGCCCAAAGGAGAACAGGAATATCACAACCCCCACCGCCATGCCATAGCCATAGTTGCCATTGGTGTGGGCTTGCTTGTACATAAAGCTCAAAAACACTTCCGACGCGCCGTCAGGCCCGCCATCGGTCATGGTGGTGACAAACATGAAGGACATGTTGACGCTGCTGATGATAAAAAAGGTCAGCGTGGTGCGCAGGTTGGTCCAGATCAAAGGCAGGGTGATATGAAAAAACTGGGTGACAGCCCCCGCCCCCTCCAGCCCCGCGCTTTCATACAGGGATTCGGGGATGGCAGACATGGCCGCCATATACATCACCATGTAATAGCCGATGGCCTGCCAAATCATGGCCCCGGCCAGCGAATAGATTACCAGGCCCTGTCCCAGCCACAGCACCTGCACATCCTCCCCTTTGAACAGCGAGAGGATGGCGTTGAGCAGCCCATTGTTGGGGGCATAAATCTCTGAGAACACCGCCGCGATGATCACGATGGAGAGGATATTGGGGATGTAGAACACAATGCGGAAAAAGTTCTGCCCCTTCAGGCGCGTTCTGGTCAGGATGGCCGCATAGCTTAAGGCCAGGGTGATGGTGACCACGCTCACCACCACAATCAGCAGCACCGTGTTCTGAAAAGCCTGGGGAAAATTGGGGTCCTGGAACAAATCCTGAAAATTCTTGAACCCAATGAAGGTGCCCTGGCCTGTGCGGGCGCCCCATTTGTACAGGGAAACCCGGAAGATGTTGAATGTGGGAATCACCATAAAAATGATGAACAGAAGAAAGGCGGGCGCTGTGCACCAGAAGATGAACCACCCACGGCCTTTTTGTTTATCCATTGAGCCACTCTCCTTTGAGCAGACCTCGCACCCGCGATGGAAGCGGCCGCAGCGGCAGGGTTCCTGCGCCGCTGCGGCCGTCATAAGGGTTTAATGTATCCGCGAGAATGCCGGGATTATTTCAGGGCATCGCGCAGCTTGTCGGAATCCACCTTGATGGCTTCCACATACTCGTCCAGGGTTTTGTCGCCGGAGACCAGGGAGTTGACGGCGCCAAACACGGTATCAGCAAAGTTCACGCCGGCAACGGGCTCGGTGGCAGCGAAGTTGCCCAGGGCAGCCTTGGCGCCGGTGTCATAGATGGAGTAGAACAGCTTGTTGTCGCCCTCCAGGGTGTCGGCAAAGCCAACGATGGGCTGCACAGCGCCGCCTTTTTCAAAGAAGATGGCTGCGGCTTCGTCAGAGTAAACAAAGGACACAAACTGCTTGGCAGCTTCTTTGTTCTGGGCATCCTTGGGCACCCAGAGCTGCTCAAACCAGGTGTAGCTGTAGCGGTCGCCGCCTTCGGTCACGGCGGGCAGGGGCATGAAGCCCCAGACAAAGCCATCAACGCGGGGGGCGTCAGCCATTTCGCCGATGACCCAGGTGCCATTGGGCATAAACAGGGCTTTGTCATCCAGAATCAACTGCTGGTTTTTCTGGAAGTTGGCGTTGTTGGCATTGGCGGGCACAGAAGCCTCAGTGTAGGTGGCCAGCTTGGCCACGATGTCAAAAGCCTGCTTGGCTTCCGGGGTATCCCAGATGCCTTCGGCATAGCGGGTGGCTTTGTCAAAGAACTCAGCGCCGCCCACTTCAAAGAGCAGGGCATAGAAGAAAGCGTCAAAGTAGCCGGCGGTGGGGTAGGCGAACAGCGCGATGCCCTCAGCCTTGGCTTTGTCGCCCAGGGCCCACATTTCGTCCCAGGTGGTGGGCAGCTCCCAGCCCTTCTGGGTAAACAGGTTGGCATTGTAGAACAGGCCGCAGGGGCTGTAGAACATGGGGGCCAGGTAGGTTTTGCCATCGCCGTAGGGGTTGGTCAGGGAGGACTCGGTGAAGCCGCCGGCGATCTTGTCTTTCACCAGCACTTCCTCGCCCAGCACCTTCATGGACAGCACATCGCTGAGGTCCTCCAGCAGGTTTTCCTTGATCATGCCCTCGGTCAGCGCCGCGGGGCGGCCAGTGGCCAGCATGACCACGTCAGGATACTCGCCTGCCATCATCTCAGGGTTGATGACATCTTCCAGGGATTTGTCCGTCACCAGATCCACCTTGATGCCGGTTTTGGCGGTGAAGGCCGCGGCGACATCCTGCCACATTTCCACGCCGTACGCGGTTTCAATGGCGGCCACTTTCAGCGTCACGTCTTCTGCCATCGCCGGCAGGAAAAGCCCCAGCAAAAGGGTCAGCGCAAGCATCGTGCTCAGCAGTTTTTTCATGGGTATTCCATCCTTTCTTTCTCTGTCCGGACAGGCACAGACAGGCCTGCCAGTTTCAGTTAATGCAACACTAACACGCGCAAAAAAGATGGACAACCCGCATTTTTGCCCAACAATTTAGATTTATTGCTCAGTCCACTTAAAAATATAAAGGAAGCGATAGAACTAATTTCGCCTGATTATTTATGACCCCTTGCCCGGCCGCCGCCTGAGGTGCTGATGCTGTCCATGAGGGTTTTCATCTCACTTTGCGTCAGCATCCGCCACTGGCCGGGCCGCATGCGCCCCAGGGTGATGTGCATGATGCGGGTGCGGCGCAGGCTGAGGACCGCATAGCCCAGGTATTCACACATGCGGCGGATTTGCCGGTTCAGGCCCTGAACCAGGATGATGTTAAAGCTGTTGGGCCCGGTTTTCCTGATTTTACAGGGCAGCGTCACCTGGCCCAGAATGGGCACGCCCTTTTCCATGCGGCTGAGAAAATCAGGGGTGACGGGCTTATCCACCCGCACCTCATATTCCTTCTCGTGCTTGCCCTCCGCCCGAAGGATGCGGTTGACGATGTCCCCGTCGCTGGTCAGCAGGAGCAGCCCTTCGCTGTCCTTGTCCAGGCGGCCAATGGGGTACACCCGGGCAGGGTAGCCCACAAAGGACACGATGTTGTCAGGCTCCCGGGGATCCGCCGTGCTGACGATGCCCACAGGCTTGTAAACCGCCAGGTAGACCTTGTCCCCCGCCGCATCAATCTCCAGCTTGCCCACGGTGACCCGGGCGCCAACAGGCACCCGCTCGCCCACAGCGGCCACACGGCCATTGATGGCCACCTGGCCTTCAGCAATCAGGCGGTCCGCCTCCCGGCGGGAGCAAAAGCCGCTGTCCGCCAGGTATTTGTTCAGCCGTCTCTCTTCCATATCCATCCTCCCGGCAGATGATAGCATCCACGGCCGCCGGGTTCAAGGCCATGCCTTAAAACAGGTGAAACTGGATGAACAGCGTGGCCACCAGGGAGGCCACCAGGCTCACCACGGTGATCTGGGTGTTGATGGAGGGGCCGGAGGTGTCCTTGAAGGGGTCGCCCACGGTGTCCCCGATGACCGCGGCCTTGTGGGCTTCAGAGCCCTTGCCGCCCTCGTTGCCGGCCTCAATGTATTTCTTGCTGTTGTCCCACAGCCCGCCGGCGTTTGACATAAACAGCGCCAGCAGGAGCCCTGAGACGATGTTGCCCAGCAGGAAGCCGCCAATGGCGTTGACGCCGCCAATAAAGCCCACCGCCAGCGTGGCCACAATGGCCATGAGCCCGGCAGGGATCAGCTCCTTGAGCGCCCCTGTGGTGGCGATGTCGATGCACTTGTTGTATTCCGGCTCAACGCCGGGCCGGCCTTCAGCCAGGCCTGGGATTTCTTTAAACTGGCGGTGGATTTCCGCCATCATGCGCTGGGCGTTTTTGTCCACACCCAGAATCAGCATGGCGGAGAACAGCGCCGGGATGGCTGCCCCCACCATGATGCCAAAGAACACGTTGGGGTTCATCAGGTCAAAGCCCACCAGTTGCTCTGCTGCGCGGCCCATGTCAACCAGCGCGGTGTTCACCTCGCTCATGAATGCGCCCAGCAGGCTGATGACCGTTAGCCCCGCAGCACCAATCGCAAAGCCCTTGGTGACAGCCTTCACGGTGTTGCCGGCGGAGTCCAGCTCATCCGCCACCCGGATGGTGTCTTCCCCCAAGCCGCCCATTTCCGCCAGGCCCCGGGCATTGTCCACAATGGGGCCAAAGGCGTCATTGGAGATGATCATCCCCACAATAGACAGCATCCCCACCGCCGCCATGGAAATGCCGAACATGGCATAGCCAGGCCCCAGCGGGTCGCAAAGCTTATAGGCCACCAGGGCCGACACCGCGATGCCCACCATGGCGGGCAACACGCTCATAAAGCCGTAGGACACCCCTGAGAGGATGGTAAACGCCGGCCCGGTGTGGGAGGCACGGGCCACGCGCTTCACAATGGGCGCGCTGTCGTCGGTAAAGTAGTTGGTGGCCAGGCCAATCACCACGCCCACCATTAGCCCCACCGCGGAAGCGCCCCAGATGCGCCAGTGGAAGCCCTTGAACAGGAGCGTGGCCAGCGCCGTCAGCACCAGAAACAGCCCGGTGGTGAAATAGGTGGAATTGTTCAGCGCCTTGGTGGGGCTGCCATGGTCCCCAATGCGCGCGGTGTAGATGCCCACGATGGAGGAAATCAGCCCCAGCGCCGAATACATGTACACCATCGCCACATTGGCGCTGCCGGGGTTTTGACTTTCCAGGGCCGTCGCCATCACCATGGCGGCTGTCATGGAGGCGATGTTGGAATCAAACAGGTCAGCGCCCATGCCGGCCACGTCGCCCACGTTGTCGCCCACGTTGTCGGCGATGACGGCGGGGTTGCGCGGGTCGTCCTCGGGGATGCCCAGTTCCACCTTGCCGGCCAGGTCAGCCGACACATCCGCCGTTTTGGTGAAAATGCCGCCCCCCGCCTTGGCAAACAGCGCCAGGGAGCTGGCGCCAAAGGAGAAGCCCAGCAGCATGCTGGCCTCGCCCGTGATCAGCATCACGCCCATCACGCCCAGCAGGCAGGCACCCACCACCATCAGCCCCATCACAGCGCCGCCGCGGAAACCGATCAGGAAGGCAGGCTTGATGCCCTCTTTGGCTGCCTCAGCCGCCCGGGCATTGGCCAGGGAGGCCACAAAAATGCCGATTTTCCCCGAAATAGCCGAGAAAACCGTGCCAGCCAGGTAGGAAAGGGCCATGGTGAGGTTCTGATTGATATCCGCCCTGGCCGACCAGACCGGGTGGGGCAGGAACAGGTAAATCAAAATCGCCAGCACCCCCGCAAAAGCCGCCAGGATGGCGTATTCCTTGCGCATAAAGGCCTTGGCCCCGTCCCGGATCAGCCCCGCGATGCGCTTGATGTCCTGGTTCTCGTTTTTCTGCTGCCTCACCCACAGGGCCAGGTAAACCGCATAGGCAAACGCGACGGCTACAGAAAGAAAACCAATCACAAAAACAAAAGGACGGCTGGCTGTCATCATATGAACCTCCTCACCCTATAAAAAAGATTCCCATTCTTCCCAGTAAATCATACATCCCAATCTTCAATCCTTTCAACAAATTCAGCCCATAAGAACCAAAAAAGCACAGGGGCATTGCGCCCCCGCTCCAAAATCGCTATACTATTCCCCATGCCGGTGTGGTGGAATGGCAGACACAGGGGACTTAAAATCCCCAGGCCTCTGGCCGTGCTGGTTCGAGTCCGGTCACCGGCACCACGTCGGAGCAAAGTCCGCTTTGCTCTTAGCCGGGGTGTCCCTTTCAGGGCCCCCGGCTTTTCGCTACGCTCCCTTGCTCCTCCTTTCCCTGAAAAACCTGCGGCTTTTTCAGGGGCAAGGATGAGGGACCAGGATGAGAGGACGCAAAGTCCGCTTTGCTCTTAGCCGGGGTGTCCCTTTCAGGGCCCCCGGCTTTTCGCACCGCTCCCATGCTCCTCCTGTCCCGTCAAAGCCTGCGGACTTTGACGGGGTAGAGGGGCGGGGCTCATGCGCGCTTCACTAAGCTCGCGACGCCTTTTACAAAAGGCCGCTCGCGTACATTCAGCCACGCGCCACCCATAAAACCCCGGACAAAACATCAACTGTCGGGCGGTTGCAGGGGATGTTTCAGGGGTTGAGCACATTTTTAACGAATGTTTTGCGCTAAAACCTTGAGAAAGTCTTGACCATGTAATGAAATTGTAATAGAATGATACGCAAGTATCGTGCGCCTTTGTATGGGCTTGAATTTGGGAAGGAACGGGTGCGTATATGCATAAGAACAAAAAAACCAACGGGAGGCTGGCGCGCTTGGCGGCCATGTTCCTGGCGCTGGCCATGTTGCTGCCGCTGTTTCCGGCGCAGAGTGAGGCGGTGTCTGCCTACGGGATGACCCTGGCAGACAATGTCAACCTCCGCCCGTCCATCGGCACCTCCGACTATATTGATAAATTGCCCCAGGGCTGGGTGGCGCGGATATTGGAAACCACCGTGCGCAACACCACCACCTGGTATAAGGTGGAAACGGTGACGCCCCGGTTTTCCACCAGCCCCGCCAAGATTGGCTATGTCCATGGCGGCTTTTTCAGGCCTTTCACATCTGCTGAGGAGGCCAGCTGGCTGGTGTCCAAGCCCGCTATCTATGGCGGCAGCACAGCGCCTGTGGTGACAAGCCCAGGCACAGTGGTCACCAACCCGCCCTCCTCCTGGGTGACCGATCCCCCCGCCATGCAAGCGCCCTCTGGCTATGTCCAGGTGGTGCTCCACAACACCAACCTCCGGGAGCAGCCGGAGAGCAGCACTATTTTCACCCAGATTCCCAAGGGTAAGATTTTGCCTTATTACGGCGGCGCCATCTACAGGGGCTCCTACCAGTGGCAATACGTCTACTATCCGGATAAGAACGAATTCGGCTATATCCGCAGCGATTGCTATACCTATACCACCGAAGCGGGCGAAGAACTGCCCCCTGGCACCCCCACCCAGCCGGCCATGGGCTATGTCACCATCACGCTGCAGGGCACCAACCTCAGGCAGGAGCCCGGCGGCGGCAACATCATCCGTCGCCTTGACAAGGGCAAAGTGCTTCCTTATTACATGGAGGCCACCTGGGTAAACGGCTACGAGTGGCTGCCGGTGTATATTCCTGAGGCCAATCAGACAGGCTACATCCGCGGGGATTGCTATGCCTATACCGATGCCCAGGGCAAGCCCACCACCACGCCCAAGCCGATTCCCTCCACCCTGCCCGGCGGCGTCACCTATCCGCCCACCCTGGCGGGCAAGTATGCGCTGACAGCTGTGGCGGGCACCAGCCTCCGCCAGACGGAAAACGGCATTGCCCTCACGTCGCTGCCCATCCATACCCAGCTTGATATTGTGAATTATCCCACCTCCATCACCAGCCCCTGGTACCGGGTGAAGGCCCTGGGCTATGAAGGCTATGTGCATGAGGACTTTATCCGCCTCCTCAGCGAGGGCGAGGCGGCAGCCTGGCTGGCCAACCGCACCCTGCCCCAGGATATGCGGCCCGGCGGCGGCGCGCTGCCACCCATCATCCCCACCAATCCCACCCAGGCTTCCAGCGGCGTCCTGCGCATCACCCTGCCAGGCACCAACCTGAGAAAGACGCCTGGCGGCGTCTCCCTGATGCGTTTTGACGTGGGGATGGAGCTGCCCTATTCCGGCACCCCCACCTATCACCTGGGCTACTACTGGGCCCATGTCACCGACAGCAAGAGCGGGCTGAGCGGCTATGTGCGCAGCGACTGCTACATCATCACCCAGGAAGGCGGCGGCCCGGTGATCACCCCGGTGCCCCAGCCCACCTCCTCCAGCGGCCAGGGCACCATCAGGCTCACCCTGGGCGGCGTGAACCTGCGCCAGACGCCCGGCGGCGCGGTGATGACGGTCATCCCCAAGCGGGGGACCGAGCTCACCTTCTTCAGCGCCCCCACCTTCTTCAGCGGCTATTACTGGGCTTATGTCTACTATCAGCCCACCAACCAATACGGCTATGTGCGCTCTGACTGCTATGAGATCGTCAGCAACCTGCCCCAGCCTTCCATCGTCCCGGGTTATCCCACGCCCAGCCCCGTGCCCTCAGGCCCCGCCTCGGGCTACCTGAAGCTGATCAAGGGTGGCGTCAACCTGAGGAACGCCCCGGCCGGCAGCACCATCGCCCAGCTGGACCGTGACCTGGAGCTGGCTTACTTCTCCGTGACTGTGGCCAGCGGCTACACCTGGTACCAGGTGGACAGCCCCAAGGGCCGCGGTTGGGTGCGCTCCGACGTGATGATGCAGATTTCTGCACCTGGCGGCGGCGCTGTCCAGCCCTCCCCGGCACCCACGGGCTCCACCGGCACCCTGGGCTATATCCTCACCATCAAGTCCGCCATCAACTTCAGGCAGACCCCCGGCTCCTCCAACATCCTGGGCCGGGTGGACAAGGGCCTGGTCTATGCCCTGACAGGGCCTGTGGTCAGCGCCCAGGGCTACAACTGGTATCAGGTGTCCGTGAATGGACAACTGGGCTACCTCCGGGGTGACTGCGTCAGGCAGCTCTCCGCAACTGAGGTAACAGACTACCTGGCCGGCAAATTGCCCGGCGTGACCCCGCCTCCTGGCGGCGGCACGGCGGCGGCAGGCTATGTGATCACCACCGTGACCAGCGTCAACGTGCGCGAGTCACCCAGCCTGGATGCTCGCACCCTGGCCCAGATTTCTGCCATCGGCGCGGTCTTCCCCTATCAGAACACCGTCACCGCTGGCGGCAGCACCTGGTTTAAAATCAACTATCAGGGCCTGACGGCCTATCTGCTGGGCTCCACCGCCCGGATGATGACCGTGAAGGAATACCAGGATTACCTGGCGACCCAGCCCACCACGCCGCCTCTGGCGCCTACGCCCACACCTAACCCTGCCACCCTCAGCTCCACCGCGGTTACCCGCATGGATAAGGTGCTGGTGCGCAACGCCGCCGGCATGACCGCCCGGACCCTTACCACCCTGTACCGCGCTGGCACCGTGGTCGCCCTCCAGGGCGCCACCCAGCAGGCGAGCAACTACACCTGGTATTCCGTGCGCGCAGCCGGTGTGAACGGCTGGATTCGCGGGGACATGATCCGCATCCTCACCAAGGAAGAAGAAAAGGCCTACAACCAGACCGGCGACCCCTCTGCCCCGCCCAGCGCCACCTACAGACGGCTTGAACTGGGCTCCGTGGGCGAGGACGTGAGCAGGCTCCAGCAGGAGCTGAGCCGCCTGGGCTACCTGCGCAGTGGCTACACCCCCGGCACCTATGACTACGCCACCCGCCAGGCCGTGATGGATTACCAGAAAGCCGTTGGCCTGTTTGTGGATGGCATCGCCGGCAACGACACCCAGCACAAGATTTACAACACCGTGCCTCAGGATACCTACAACCCGGGCTCCGGCGGCACCGTGAACCCCACCATCTACCCCATGGAAAGGGTGGACTGGTACTCAGGAGACATCAACTCCTTCTGGGCCAGGGGCGAAACCGCTGTCCTCACCGATGTGAAAACCCGGATTTCCTTCCGCGTGAAGCGCTGGGCCGGCGGCTACCACGCCGACGTGGAGCCCCTCACCGCCACAGACACCGCCGCCATGTGCCAGGTGTATGGCGTGCGCAACGCCCAGGAGATTCTGGAAAAGAACCTCTACCAGCGCAGGCCGGTGTGGATCACGCTCAAGGGACGCAGCTTCGCGGCATCCATCTACGGCGTGCCCCATAACTACCCGGATGGCGACACCATCGCCAACAATAACTTCAACGGCCAGTTCTGCGTGCACTTTGTCAACAGCCGCCTGCATTCCGGCGGAAACGTGGATAAGGACCACCAGAAAGCCATCAACGATGCCTACAATGCGGCACCATCCAGAAAATAACAAACAGGTGATTATCATCGGCGGCGGGGCCTCAGGCCTTGCCGCCGCCTGTTTGTGTATAGCAAAAGGCCTCTGTGTCACCCTGATTGAAAAGGAAAACCGGATAGGCCGGAAAATCCTGGCCACCGGCAATGGCCGCTGCAACCTGATGCACACCGGGGAGCCGGTGTTCTTTGGCGACAGCGCCTTTGCCAGCGCCGTGATGGCATGCTGCGGGGCAGCCCAGGTGCTGGCCTTCTGGGAGGGGCTGGGCCTGGCCACCCGGCAGGAAGCGGACGGACGGGTCTACCCCGCCACCAACCAGGCCGCCACGGTGCTGGATTGCCTGCGGCTGAGGCTGGAGGCTTCCCCCCGCTGCACCATCATCACCGGCAGCCAGGTGACTCAGATCACAACAACAAAACAGGGCCTTAGCGTCCACACCCAGGGGGGAGCGCGCTATGAGGCCCCCCATGTGCTGGTGGCTTCCGGCGGAGCGGCTTCCCCCAAGCTAGGCGGCAGCGACAGCCTGATGGCGCCCCTGGCCCGGCTGGGCCACCGGGTGATCCCCTCGCGCCCGGCGCTGTGCCCCCTGGTGACCGATACCCGGGCCATCAAGGGCTTGTCAGGGCTGCGGATGGCAGCCAGGCTTGGCCTTCAGGTGAAAGGTGACATCGTGGCCGCCACGGCAGGGGAAGCCTTGTTCACCGATTACGGCATCAGCGGGCTGTGCGCCATGCAGCTGGCACGGGACGCGGGGGCGGCGGTGGAAGCAGGGCAGCCGGTGAAGCTGCTGGTTGATCTATCCCCCGGCCTGGGCCTCTCCGCCATCGAAATGTGCCGCATCAGCCCTGAAGCCTTTCTGGCGCAAGCCAATAATGCCCGGGAAGCACTGCTGGCCCTCCTCAATCATCGGGCAAAGCAGCTGGGGAACGAGCTGATGTATGTGGGC
>CAZSSU010000011.1:12645-22955 GCA_964609415.1 uncultured Christensenella sp.
GGCTATAACCTGCTCTTCGCCTGGGCCACAGGCATCCTGGCGGCAGAGGATATCATCAAAAAATTCTAATCATCAGCGTTTTCTGTCCGCCGCTTTGGGGATGCCCAGGGATTGGCGGTATTTGGTAATGAGGCGGCGGCTCACCGCTTGGCCCAGGGAAGCCAAAAGGCGGGCCATCTGGCCATCGGTTACTGGATGGCTTGGCTGCTCACCCCGGATAACAGCGCTGATCAGCGCGCACAGCTGCGCCCGGGAAGCCCCGGCAGGCACGTGGGTCTGGAAGAAATGGCTCAGCGGATAAACCTTGTTGTTGAAAATCAAATACTGCCCCTTCACAGCCCGGCTGATGGTGGAGATGCTTAATGATAGGGCCTGGGCAATATCCCCCTGGGTAAGGGGGGCAAGGGGGTAGCCGCCCATAAAAAAGCCACGCTGGACTTTGGCGATTTGGTTGCCTATGGCAAGGAGCGTCTGCTCTCGCCGCTTAATCGCCTCTGCAAGCTGGCGCGCTTCCCCCGCCACGCCGACAGCCCATTTTAAGGCCGCGGCATCATCAGCCAACATGGCTTCATAGGGCATGATGCGAAGCGTTGGTGTGCGGGGGATGAGGGAAACGCTGGGCTCTCCTTGGATCACCTCAACGGATATTTCAGGCGTCGTGTAGCGGACCGTGCCCTCACCCAGGCCATGGAAGGGCCGGGGACGTAAGGCGCGGATACGGGCGGCAGCACGCGCCACCGATTCAAGGGGTTGCCCCAGGGCGGCAGCGATGCTGGCAAGGTCCCCTGCAGCCAGCTGGGAAAGAAAATCCTTGACGATCACGAGTGCCAGGCGCGAGGGTCGGGGCTCCTGTTTAAGCTGCAAAAAAAGGAATTCCCTGAGGTTTCTGGCCCCAACGCCTGGTGGGTCAAGGGCCTGGAGAACATCAAGCGCAGACTTGACCTGATCAAGGGCAATCCCCAGCTGTGCGGCGGCTTTTGTGAGCGGCAAGCGCAAATAGCCATCTTTGTCCAGGTGGTTAATCAGATAATCCCCCGCCTTTAGGAGGGCAGGGTCTTTGCAGGCCACATGATATTCCAGGCGCAGGTCACAAAGCAGCGTATCTGCCTCCTCTTTCACATCCCAGGATGCTGTCAGGGGAGAGAAAGGTTGTGCACCCCAGTCTACCTCCAGGAGGGGATTGACCTCGGCGGTGCTGGCAATCAAATCGTTAAGCGCTGGCGCGCCTAAGGCAAGCACCTGCAGGGCCAGGCGCTGATAGGGGGAAAGCCGCTGGCGCTGCGCCTGACTTTGTTTTGCCTGCTGATTTAGCCCAGCGTGCTCATCTTTGGGGGTCATGGCTGGATATGGTAGGCCTTCATCCGGCGGTAAAAGGTGGCCCGCGACATACCGGCCTGCTGCGCCGCCAGGGTCACATTGCCGTTGTTTTGTGCCAGGGCTTGACGCATCAGCGCCTCCTCCATCTGGGCTAAGGTCTGGGGCTGGGGCAAGGCTGCGCTTTCCTCGGTTCCGGCGCTCTCCCCCAAGCCTGGCGGCAGGCAAGCCTGGGTGATCACCTGGTCTGAACACAGATAATATGCACGGGTCACCGCGTTTTGCAGTTCTCTGACATTGCCTGGCCAGCTATTCTGACACAGCGCCGTGAGGCTTGCCTCGTCCATGCGCTTTGAGAGGCCCCGGTTTTCCATGTTCAAGCGGTCAATGAAGTGCTCAATGAGGAGGGGAATATCCTCCCGCCGCTTGCTCAGGGGCGGCAAGCGGAAGTTCATGACATTGATGCGGTAGTAAAGGTCTTCCCGAAAGCTGCGGGCTTGCACCATCTCAAGCAAATCCCGGTTGGTGGCTGCGAGGACGCGGATGTCAAGCGTCTTTTCAGCCTTGCCGCCAATGCGGGTCACCCGATGGTTGTCAAGCACCCGCAGCAGCTTTGCCTGCACGTCTAGGGGCAGTTCTCCAATTTCGTCCAAAAAAATGGTGCCGCCGTTGGCCAGTTCAAACTTGCCCGCCTTGCCGGTGGCAAGCCCATCGGTAAAGGAGCCTTTCTCGTAGCCAAACAGCTCGCTTTCCACCAGGCTGATGGGTAAGGCGGCGCAGTTGACCGCCACAAAGGGCTTGGCTGCCCTTGGGCTGGCATTATGGATGGCCTGGGCAAACACCTCCTTGCCCGTGCCGCTTTCCCCCTCCAGCAACACCGGAATCCTCTTTCCGGCAATCTGTCGGCACTGGCGGATCAGGCTTTTCATCTGGGGGTTGTCTGTGATGATGGCATCAAAATCAAAGCTGGTGGCGCTGCCGATGAACTGCTGGGACAGGGCGATGATGTCGGCGATGTCCCGGCACACCAGCACAAAGCCCTCGGTGAGGCCATAGTTCACCATCCGGTACACATCCACGCTCACCCGGGTGTATACGTTTTTATAGCTTAAAAAAGTTTCGCCAATGCCCATGTGCAGGCCGCTCTCTTGCGCAAGCGCAGCAAAGTCGATGTCCTTAAAGAGCCGGTTGATGTCCAGATCCCCGGCCTCTGGCTGGGGCTGGTTAATCAGCTGCAAAAAGCGCTTGTTCACATGCAGGATGCGCCAGCGGGAATCCAGGATCAGGATGCCGTCGGCCGCATCGTTGAGGGTGTAGTCGATAATCGCGCTGTTGCGCAGGTTGAGGAACTGTTTTTCAATAAGGCTGGCGGCGGTGGCGATGAGGGCGATGAGAAACTCATTGTAAAAATCCTTGTAAAAGGTGACGGTGATGGTGCCTGCAATGGCCCCATCGTTGCTGTGGATGGGGGCGGTGACACAGTTGACAAAGGTATGCTCATCCAGGTAGTGCTCAGGGGCATTGGTGTAGAAGAGCCTGTCATACTCAATGGCCAGGCTGATGGCGTTGGTGCCAATCAAATCCTCATCCCAGGGGATGCCCGCGCGCATGCCCAGCGCCTCGATGCTGGGGCGCATCTCATCGCTATACACTATGTCCAGAATCACGCCCCGGCTGTCAGTTAAATAGGTGACACAGAGGCAGCGGGCGCGCAGAAGGTTTTCATGCACCGTGCGGATCACCGGGTCGG
This sequence comes from uncultured Christensenella sp., assembly GCA_964609415.1. GTDB lineage: Bacteria > Bacillota > Clostridia > Christensenellales > Aristaeellaceae > UBA6115. The sequence goes on from CAZSSU010000011.1 coordinate 15,710, forward strand.
CGATGCGCACCAGGTAGGCATTTTGTGCCAGCAGCTGATCCAGATCCAGGGATTTGGCCCGCTTCTTGGCCTCCTGCTGGGGCATCAGGCCGCGCTTGCGGCAACGCTGCCAGGATTTGGCGATTTCAGGGCGCACCTGGGGCAGCACCTCGCCGCTGGCAAAAAAATGAGCCCGGGCATCCGCCATGCTCTGCATCTCCGATGCGTAGCGGCTGTATTCCTCGGCATAGATCTGGGCCGCGATTTCCGGGGAAAAAGCCCCTTGGTCTATCATCTCAGCCATCTTGGCAAACCCTTTCTGTTTTCATATCAACAAATAAGACGCGTGGAAGTGCTATGCAGGATGTCTCCCTTGCATCATAGCGTCAGCTGTTTCAAATTGCAACAATTATATTTTTATCGGGGCGTTTTTAGTTCCAATTTGAGAATTCCCTGCCAATTTGAGTCAAAAATCCGGGAACAAAATTTGCTTATATAGAGATAAGAGACAACATATCTCACATCTAGACAAATGTAGAAAGGAGTGGCAACCCATGCACAATGTGATTTTGCCCAAATATGGCCTGACGATGGAAGAGGGCACCCTGGCCCAGTGGTTTGTGAAGGTGGGGGACAGCGTACAGGAGGGAGACCCCCTGTGCGAGGTGGAGACGGACAAACTGGTCAACACCATCAACGCCAAGGAGGGCGGCGTGGTCAAGGAAATCCTGGTGGCAGAGGACGAGACGGTGCCGGTGCTCAGCGTTCTAGCGGTGATAGAATAAGGCTGAAAAGGCGGGAAAAACCATGAAAATAGCTGTTATCACTGGGGCTTCCAGCGGCATGGGCCGGGATTTCGTGATGCAGCTGGATGCAGACACCAAGTTTGACGAGATTTGGGCCATCGCGCTTGAGGAGGATCTGTTGGCTCAGCTTCAGCCCTCCCTGCGCGCCCGGGTGCGGCCCATGGCCATGGATTTATCAAAGCCCGAGAGCCTGCAGGCCTATCAAGCCGCCCTGGCACAGGAGAAGCCCCAGGTGCAGGTGCTGGTGAACGCCAGCGGCTTTGGCATATTCAAAGCCTTTGAGGAAAGCGACCTGGCCAAGCTCATGACGATGGTGGATGTGAACGCCAAGGCCACCATGGCCCTCACCCACATGAGCCTTCCCTATATGCAGAAGGGCGGACAGATTTATATCATGGGCTCCGGCTCTTCCTTCCAGCCCACCCCCTATGCCCTGGCGTACGGGGCCAGCAAGGCCTTTGTGCTTAGCTTTGCCCAGGCGCTGAACATGGAGATGGAAAAGCGCGGCATCCATGTGATGGCGGTGTGCCCGCTGTGGGTGCGCACCAACTTCTTCAAAACCGCCGTGTCTGACAACACCATCTCCTACTTTAGCAAATGGGTGGAATCTGCCGATGTGGTAAAGCAGGCCCTCAAGGACATGAAACGGGGCAAGGCCCTGTCCATCCTGGGGCTCAACATGAAGCTGCAGGTGCTGGCGGTAAAACTACTGCCCACCAAAACCATCATGAAAATCTGGTGCAAACAACAAAAGCAATGTTAATAAGGAGGGTCTATCAATGAAATTTCTGGACAGTGAATGGTTTAAAGCCCACGAGCAAAAGCTGAAGGACACCTTTACCGAGCCCAACCGCAGCAATGTGATCCTGGTGGAGGTGTATGAAAACGTCTGGGGTGAAGAGGACAAAACCGTTTGGGTGAAATACACCACCGTCAACGGCCTCCCCGCTGGCTTTGATCATGGCGAGGGCGAGGACAGCATCCCCGATGCGCCTTTCCGCGTCTTTGGAGATTATGGGAACTATGCCCTGGTCTGCCAGGGGAAGTTGGATTCCACCAAGGGCATTGTCACAGGCAAGTTCACCTTTGAAGGCAACCTCATCAAAGCCATGGGCATGATGGGCACCTATGCCAAGGTGACTGACTGCAAGGTGTTTCCGGGAATGGAATACTGATAGGAGGGCATGATGGATAAGAATGCTTACCTGGCGTTGTACCGGGTCATGGTACGCATCCGGAAATTTGAAGAGCAGGCAGCAGAATCCTTTGCCATTGGCGATATTCCCGGCATGGTGCACCTGTCCATGGGGCAGGAAGCCACCGAAGCCGGTGCCTGCAGCGCGCTAAGGCCTACTGATTTTATCACCAGCACCCACCGGGGCCATGGCCACATGATTGCCAAGGGCGGCAAAACAGACCGCATGATGGCGGAGCTGTGCGCCAGAAGCGATGGCTACTGCCGGGGCAAGGGGGGCTCCATGCACATCTCCAGCATCGAAATAGGCATGCTGGGCGCCAATGGCATGGTGGGGGCAGGGCTGCCCATCGCCACAGGGGCTGCCCTGGCTGCCAGCATCAAGGGCACGGACGATGTGACGCTGTGTTTCTTTGGGGATGGCGCCTCCAACGAAGGCCTGTTTCATGAAAGCCTCAACTTCGCCTCCCTCAAAAACCTTCCGGTCATCTTCCTGTGCGAAAACAACCTGTATGGTATTTCCACCCACACCAGCCGCTCTATGAAGGTGCAGGATGTGGCAGCCCGCGCCCAGGGCTATGGCATACCGGGCATTATTGTGGACGGCAATGATGCCCTGGCGGTCCGTGAGGCGGTGGCCCATGCCGCGGACCGGGCGCGCAAGGGTGAAGGCCCCAGCCTCATTGAAGCCAAGACCTACAAACATCACGGCCACTACGAAGGGGATCCGGCTGACTACCGCCCTGAGGAGGAGGTGGCTCATTGGCTGGCGCGCGACCCCATCCCGTTATATGCCAAGCGTCTGCAGGACGAAGGCATCGCCACCCAGGCCGAGCTGGACCAGATCGATCAGGAGATCACCGAGGAAATCGCTGGCGCCATCGCCTTTGCCCTGGCTTCGCCGCCCCTTGACCCCAAGGAGACCTGTGTGGACGTGTTCACCGACATCGTAGAGGAGGGGCGATAAGATGCTCAAAAGAATGTCAACCAGCCGGGCGCTCAACCAAGCCCTTGACCGGGCGCTGAGTGAGGACGAGCGCGTATTCTGCATTGGCGAGGACATTGGAATCCTGGGCGGCTCCTTTGGGGTTACCTCTGGTTTCCTCGATAAATACGGCGAAAAACGCATCATCGACACTCCTATTTCAGAAGCCCTCATCATGGGGGCCGCGGTGGGGGCCGCCGCCTGCGGGCTTGTGCCGGTGGTGGAAATCATGTTTGCGGATTTTGTCAGCTACTGCTTTGACCAGGTGGTCAACCAAGCCGCCAAGATGCGCTACATGTATGGCGGCAACATTGAAATGCCCATTGTGATCCGCATGCCAGGGGGCGGCGGGGTGCAGTGCGCGGCCCAGCACTCCCAGAGCCTGGAAGGGGTGTTCACCCACTTCCCAGGGCTGAAGGTGGTTGTCCCCTCAAACCCGACAGACGCCAGAGGCCTGCTGCTGTCCGCCATCAGGGACAGAAACCCCGTGATGTTCTTTGAAACCAAATCCCTGTATGCCAAGGTGGAGAAGATGGAGGAGGACTTTGAGCCCATTCCCCTGGGCGTGGGCGACATCAAACGGGAGGGGCAGGACATCACCATCGTGGCTACCGGCCCATGTGTCAACAAAGCGCTCAATGCTGCCAAGGAACTGGCGGAGCAGGGCATAGAGGCCGAGGTGATTGACCCACGAACCCTCTATCCGCTGGATAAGGAGCTGATTTATACATCGCTTAATAAAACAGGCAAACTGCTGATTGTCACCGAGGAATGCAAGCGCGGCGCCTGGAGCGCTGAGCTGGCCGCCCTGGTGGCAGAGGAGCGTTTTGACCTGCTCAAGTCCCCCATCGTGCGCATCGGTGCGCTCAACACCCCCACGCCCCTGGCCCGGCAACTGGAGGAATACTTCCTGCCCCAGGTGCCAAACATCGTTGAGGGCGCGCTATCCATCTGCAAATAAAGCAAAACGCCAAGGGCCGGGGAGGATTTCTCCGGCCCTTTACTTGAGAGCCAAGAAAGGACAGGATTGACGATGGATTTTTCCGCCCTCATTGCCAAACAAAAAGAATTTTTCCTGACCGGAAAGACCAGGCCCTATGCCTTTCGCCTGGCAGCGCTAACCAAACTTCGGGATGCTGTTCGACAACATGAGGAAGCGCTAGCCCAGGCGATGCTTGCGGATCTGAACAAGCAGCCCTTTGAAGGGTATCTGGCAGAAACCGGCATCGTGCTGGATGAATTGGGCTTTCACATCAAGCATCTGAACAAATGGATGAAGGAACGCCGGGTAAAAACCCCCATGTCGCAGTTTCACGGCAAGAGTTTTGTGTCACCTGAACCCTATGGGGTGGTGCTGGTGATGGCGCCATGGAATTACCCGGTGCAGCTGTGCCTGGATCCATTAATCGGCGCGATTTCAGCCGGCAACTGCGCGGTGCTGAAGCCTTCGGCCTACGCTCCCCAGGTGAGCAGCCTGTTGGCCCGGATCCTGGGAGAGATTTTCCCGCCGGAATATATCGCCGTGGTGGAAGGAGGCCGGGAGGAAAACAAAGCCTTACTGGACCAACCCTTTGACTATATCTTCTTCACCGGATCGGTGGCGGTGGGCAAGGTGGTGATGGCATCGGCGGCCAAACACCTAACCCCCGTCACCCTGGAATTGGGGGGCAAAAGCCCGGTGATTATCGACCGCACAGCCAAGCTTGAGCTGGCCGCCCGCCGTATTGCCTTTGGCAAGGTGTTAAACGCAGGCCAAACCTGTGTGGGGCCTGATTATTTGCTGATTGAGGAAAGCCTGAGGGATGATTTTATCCAGGCCTTCAAGGCCGCTCTGAAAACGTTTTTCCCGGATGGCGGGATGAAGGAGCAAATGGTGCATATCATCTCCCAGCGCCACTATGAGCAAAAAAAGGCCTTGCTGAAAGGGCAAAAGGCGGCCTTGGGCGGCGGCTTTGATGATGCCCTCCGGTTTATTGAACCCACGCTGCTAATTGACGTGGATCCGGCCTCCCCCGTGATGCAAGAGGAGATCTTTGGCCCCATCCTGCCCATTCTCACCTGGAAAACCTTGGATGAAGCCATCGCATTCATCCGCACCCGTCCCAAACCCCTGGCTCTCTACCTGTTTTCTGAGGACGAGGGCGTCAAACGCCAGGTGTTGGACGGCTGCTCCTTTGGGGGCGGGTGCATCAACGACACGGTCATCCACATTGCCACCTCGCACATGGGCTTTGGCGGCGTGGGCGAATCCGGCATGGGACAATACCATGGGAAAAAGAGCTTTGACACCTTCACACACGAGCGCAGCATCGTGCATAAATCCACCTGGATTGACCTGCCCACCCGCTACTTCCCCTATACCGCCTCGAAGTTTAAAATGCTGAAGCGGTTTTTGAAGTAAGGCCAAACGCCTCCTATCACTTCTTCGTTTATGATGGGCTTGGGTATAAGCCATCATCATCTCAGCATTACCGCAAAGGCCCCCTTGATTCAGTTGTAAATCAAGGGGGCCTTTGCTATACTGAAGGCGTATTTTTGACGTCTTTTTTAACGATACGGAAGAGGTGAAGGAATGGAGATCAAGGCGTTCCTCAGAGAGGTCACCGTGAAGCGGGGCCTGTCGGGAGACGAGGGGCCAGCCGCCCAGTGGGTGGCAGAGCGCTTCGCGGATTACTGCGATGAAGTGAAGATAGACGCCATGCACAGCGTGGTTGGCCGCATCAGGGGCGATGGGCCCAAATTGGCCTTTGTGGCGCACCTGGACGAGGTGGGCCTGATGGTGGTAAAGATTGAGGAGGACGGCTGCCTGCGCGTGGGCGAGGTGGGGGGCGTGGATCCCCGCATCCTGCCCGGCATGCGGCTGACTGTATTCGGCAAGGAAATCCTCCCCGGCATCGTGGGGGCCAAGGCGCCCCACCTGCTCAGCGCCGCTGAGCGGGACAAAGCCCAGAAGCTGGAGGATATCTATGTGGACCTGGGCCTGCCGGCTGACAAGGTGAAGGCACTGGTGCGCGTGGGCGACCAGGTGCAGTTGGAGCACCGCTTTACGGAGCTGAAAAACGACCGGGTGTCATCCAAAACCCTGGATGACCGCTGCTGCGTCGCCATCCTCTACCGGGCAATGCAGATATTGAAAGGCCTTAAGCACCAGGCGGACCTGTACTTTATCGCCTCCAGCCAGGAGGAAGTGGGCGGGTGCGGGGCCATGACCTCCGCCTTCCACACAGAGCCTGACATGGCCATGGTGCTGGATGTGGGCTTTGCCCATCAGCCGGGCTGTGACCGGGAGCACACCCTGGATATCGGGAAGCCCCTCATCACCAAAGGCCCCTACCTGAACCCTGTCCTCACCAGGAAACTGGAGGAAGTGGCAGGGCGCGTTAAGGTGGAGGTGCAAAAGGAAGTGGCCAACCGCGGCACGGGGACGGACACCGATGCGGTGGCGGCTTCCCGCGCGGGCGTGCCCTGTGTGCTGATTGGCATCCCGGTTAAAAACATGCACACCGCCGTTGAAGTGCTTGATATGAACGCCCTGGAGGAAGCTGCGCGGCTGGTGGCCCATTTCGCCGCCGCCTGTGAGGCGTCCTGGGAGGAGGAACTATGGAACTGAGAACACTCACCGATGCCTTTGGCCCCTCGGGCTTTGAAAACCCCGTCCGCGCCCTGATCCGCCAGGAGGCGGAGAAGCGCTGCGACGATGTGTCGGTGGATAAGATGGGCAACCTCATCTGCAGAAAGCCCGGCCGCGACCGGAGCAAGCCCACCGTGGCCGTGGCCGCCCACATGGACGAAATCGGCTTTATCGTGGTGGGGCACACGGATGACGGCCTGCTGCGCTTCAGGCCCATCGGCGGCATTGACCCCCGGGTGGCGGTGTCCAAATGGGTCCTTCTCGGGGATGAACGCATCCCTGGCATTATCGGCGCCCCTCCCATCCACCTGCAAACCCGGGAGGACGAAGCACGGGTTCTGCCATTTAGCAAGCTGTATATCGACATCGGCGCCAAGGAGCAGAAGGAGGCCGAATCCCTGGCCCCCATTGGCACTTACGCTGTGTTTGACACGCCCTATATGGAGTTTGGCGATGGCTTTGTGGCGGCCAAGGCCCTGGATGACCGGGTGGGCTGCTTCAACATGCTCAAGCTCCTGGAGGAGGAATACGACTGCGACCTGATTTGCGTGTTTGTGACCCAGGAAGAGGTGGGCCTGCGCGGCTCCCACACAGCGGCCTATTCGCTGGAGGCGGAGATCGCCGTGGTGCTGGAAGGCACCGCCGCAAAT
>CAZSSU010000011.1:22965-23526 GCA_964609415.1 uncultured Christensenella sp.
GCTTCCATGTGTGCACCCCAGGCCAGGGCGTGTGTGTGAGCTTTATGGACCGGGCCTCCATCGCCGACCGGGATCTGTTCAAAACCATGCTGCGGCTGGCCAAGGAGCAGGAGATTCCCGCCCAGGTGAAGCGGGGCATCACCGGCGGCAATGACGCCGCCTCCTTCCAGCTGTCTGGCCGCGGCGCCCGCACGGTGGTGCTGTCGGTGCCCTGCCGCTACATCCATTCCGCCAACAACGTGGCAAAATGGTCTGATATCCGCGCCCAGGCCGACCTGGCCCGCGCCTTCCTCAAAAGCCTGTAACAGAAGGAGAGAGAGAATATGCTTCGGGATACCTTAAAAACCCTATTGGCAGCCTATGGCCCCACGGGCAGCGAACACGCGGTGGCGGAGGCCATCAAGTCCCTTCTGGAGGGCCATGTGGACAGCATGCGCACCGACCATATGGGCAACCTGATCGTCGAAAAATTCGGCAGCGCCGAAAATGGCAAGCGGATTATGTTTTCCGCCCACATGGACCACATCGGCCTGGTGGTGACCCATATAGAAAAAGAAGGCT